>JBNJDI010000036.1:0-21848 GCA_051744725.1 Pseudomonadota bacterium
AGGCTTCGGTGAGGTACGCAGCCTGGGTTCCTTTTCCGGCTCCCGGCGGGCCGAGCAGAATGATACGCATACTGATTGCTCCCATTGGCTTGCAGCCCCCTGAACAGGGACAGACACATTGAAAATCGAGGGCTCATTATACGTGGCAGACGGGATGTAGCAAATCAGGCGGCAAGTCCGCGGGCGAGCTCCTCGATTTCAGCGCTCACCTCGTCGATGGTGGCCACCAGCGGCTCCAGGTCCGGCTCGTCCAGCCCCAGGGCACGGGCTGCGACGACCGGGTTGGTCCGGCTCTGCCCATCGCCGATACCACGTTCCCTGAGGAGCTCGTTGGCAAGCTGGACGCAGTACACATAGGCTTCGTGCCGACCCTGATAGTCCGGCGTCTCGTGCATGCCGGCGACCGTCACCACGGGTGCGGGCATCTCCCACAGATGCAGCAGCAGCCCCCCGGCACTGGCATGCCCCACCCGCAGCGGCGTTTCCTCCTCCTGCCCGCTGCCGTGGAAGACCCGGGCCTCCAGCTCCACCAGTGGCACGTCCGGCTCCGCCTCGCGGGCCTCACGGAGCTGGCGGAAATCGTCCGGAAACAGGTGCCCGATCAGCAGCAGCCCCAGGTTGTGCAGGAGCCCGCACAGGTAGGCCAGTTCCGGGTCGGGGCGACCGGGCGCATCCCGCGGAATGCTGCGGGCGATGGACAGGGACAGGCGGGCACAGTGCAGCGAATGGTGCCAGAAGGCCTCCAGTCCCAGAGGGCCGGAGCGCGGCAGCTCAAAACTGCGCGAGGCGGCAATGCCCACAGCCAGGTGGGTGACGCGGTCAAAACCCAGTACCCGGGTCACCGCCTCCTGGACACTGTGCAACTCGCCGCGGTAATTGAAGAGCGCGGAGCGGGCGTAACGCAGAACCTGCGCGGCCAGGCTGGGGTCGCGCTCGATCACGCCCGCCAGGTCGGCGGCGGTGGTCTCAGGCGCGGCTGTCATCTGCATGACCCGCAGCGCAATGGCCGGCATCGGCGGCAGCCGGTAGAGCTGCTGGACCCTTGCCGCCAGTGCGTCCATATCCGGCTGTTCCGTCATCCGTTCTCCTCGGTATCCCCTGCCTCAGCCGGTATTGCGCATGCCGGCCGCAATCCCGGCCATGGTCACCTTCATGGCCTTCTCGACGTTTTCCGGAACCCGCCCTGCTGCATCCCGGTCGCGCTGCAACAGTTCCGCCTGCAGATAATGGAGCGGATCCGTATAGGTGTTGCGGACCCTCATGGAATGGGCGAAGTCCGGCTGCTGCCTCAGCAGCTCCTCCTGCCCCTTGAGCCGGTTCACATGGTGGACGCACCTGCGCAGACGCTCACGCAGTGTCTCACCCAGAGGCCGGAGGTCCGGTTCCACAAGCTTCTGCTCATAATAGCTGACAATCCGCAGATCCGCCTTGGCGAGAACCATCTCGAGCATGTCGATATGGGTACTGAAGAAGGGCCAGTCCCGGGTCATCTCATTCAGGATGGGTTCCTGCCCGTTTTCCAGCGCCTGGCCCAGGGCCGCATCACTGCCCAGCCAGGCCGGCAGCATCAGGCGCATCTGCGTCCAGGCGAAGATCCAGGGGATTGCCCTGAGGCTCTCCACGCCTCCCGTGGGCCTGCGTCGGGCCGGCCGGCTGCCCAGCGCCAGCTTACCCAGCTCCTGCTCCGGGGTGGCCTGCCGGAAGTAGGTGACGAATTCGTCCGTCTCGCGCACCAGCCCGCGATAGGAGCGCACCGCCTCCCCGCTCAGCGAGTGCATCATCTCGCGCCACTCCGGTTTCGGTTCCGGAGCCGGCGCCACCGTGGCCTCCAGCACCGCACTGGTGTAGAGATTGAAACTCCGCTGGGCCACGCGCGGGAGGCCGAACTTGAAGCGGATCATCTCGCCCTGCTCGGTCACCCTCAGGCTGCCGTTCACCGAGCCCGGCGGCTGGGAGAGAATGGCCCGGTTGGCAGGACCGCCACCACGGCCCACGGTGCCGCCACGGCCGTGGAAGAGCGTCAGGTGCACGCCGTAATCCGAGGCCACCTGCGTCAGCGCTTCCTGGGCCTGGTACTGGGCCCAGGCCGCCATCATCTGGCCGGCGTCCTTGGCCGAGTCCGAGTAGCCGATCATGACCTCCTGGGCGCCTCCGGTGTACTCGCGATACCAGTCCAGCTCCAGAAGCGCCCTCAGTGCCTCCGGGGCATGGTCCAGGTCCGCCAGGGTCTCGAACAGCGGCACGATGCGCATGGGATGATCCATGCCGGCTTCCCGCAGCAGCAGGATCACGGCGAGCACATCCGAGGGCTGGGCCGCCATGGAGATCACATAGGAACCCAGAGCCTCGGGTGGCTGTTCGGCGATCACACGGCAGGTATCCAGAACCTCCCGTGTTTCCTCCGAGGGCGCCCAGTTGCGGGGCACCAGCGGGCGGCGGCTTTCCAGCTCACGGATCAGGAACTGCTGGCGTTCGGTCTCGTCCCACTGCGTGTAATCCCCCAGCCCCAGCCACTCGACAATCTCGCCAATGGCCGAGGCATGCCGGGAGGCCTCCTGGCGCACATCCAGGCGGATCAGCTCCAGCCCGAAGCAGTGGGCGCGCCGGAGTGTGTCCAGCAGCGGCCCGCTTGCGACCGACTCCATGCCGCAGGCCACCAGGGAGTCATGGCACAGCTGCAGGGGCTCGATCAGCTCGGCGGAATCCAGCATCACCTCCGGTGAGGGTTCAGCATTCCCCCGCACCGCCTCTTCGGCCCAGTCCCGGGTTGCCCTCAGGCGGTCCCGGAGTTCCGAGAGCAGCGCCCTGTAGGGTTCACGGTGGCCCCCAACCCTTTCCTGCAGTTCCGGGGAGGCCTCCCACATGGACAGTTCCGCCCGCAGGTCCTGGAGATCGCGCAGGAACAGATCCGCCGCCATCCAGCGGCTGAGCAGAAGCACCTCGCGGGTCACGGCGGCGGTGACGTTGGGGTTGCCGTCGCGGTCGCCGCCCATCCAGGAGGCCACCCGGATGGGGCGGGCCTCGATGGGCAGGCCTTCGCCCGTCTGCTCCACCAGGGCGCCGTCGAGCTCCCGCAGGAAGTCGGGCAGAGCCTGCCAGAGACTGTTCTCGACCACCGCAAAGCCCCAGCGGGCCTCGTCCACCGCGGTGGGTCGCTCATAACGGATCTCGTCGGTATTCCAGGCCTGGGTGATGAGCTGGCGCAGGCGCCCGACCTCGCGCTCACGCTCCTCCGGCAGGAGATCCTCACTGTCCAGGCGCTGGAGGCAGGCGGACATCTCGTCGTATTTCATGATGAGTGTCCGGCGCGCCACTTCCGTGGGATGGGCCGTCAGCACGAACTCCATGCGCATGTCCCGCACGCATTCGTGCAACCGGGACGGTTCCACGCCCTGCTCCGCCAGGCGTACCAGTGTCCCGTGCACCGATTCATCAGGCCCCTCTTCACGGGGCTCACGCCGGCGCCGGATGCTGTGGTACTGCTCGGCCAGGTTGGCCAGGTTCAGGAACTGGTTGAAAGCCCGTGTCACGGGCACCAGCTGGTCGTCGGTCAGGCTTGCAAGAAGTTCGGCGAGGCGCTGCCCGGAGCCGCTTTCCTGCATGCGGTCATCCTTGGCCGCCTGGCGCACCGCCTCTACCCGCTCATACCATTCCGGGCCGGGTTTTTCGCGGATACAGTCACCCAGGATCTCACCAAGAAGACGGATGTTTTCCCTGAGGGCGGGATGCAGTTCGGTCATTGAAAAGGGTCCCCTTCGCTGCGGGCAATGCCGGTGGCTCCATGCTAGGATGAAACCGGCTGAACGCCCTTAGTATGACCCAACATGACCGGAGCGACGCAATACCATGAAAATCGCGGATCTGCCGAAACAGTGGGAGGCCGGTGAGCACACACCGGAGGACGGCAAGAATGAATACGAGGTGAACGTCACACTGGAGGATGCCGCACGGCTGCGCGCGCTGGCGGAACTGTATCCGGACTATTCGGAAGAGGAACTGCTGCGGGATCTGCTCAACGCGGCCCTCTCCGATCTCCCGGAGCCGGGCCGCCAGAAGTAGGCGGCGGGGATCGCCTCACGCCACGCGTGAGGCGTCGCCCTTGAGCTGCTGCATGTACTTGCGGGAAAGGTTGAGGAAGCGCGGGGTCATGCCGGCGTCCTCGTAGATCTCGAACCCGTCCTCGTCGCGGGCGACGACACGGCTGCCCTCGCGGTAGGGGAAGCAGACCTCAAGATCGGTCAGGGCGGCGCTGATCAGATCACGCAGCAGGGCCTCGCGGGATTTCAGCGGATACTGCTGGGCCAGGGCTTCAAGCCGCTTTTCGCCTTCCTCCGGGAGCCGTACTGTGGCCCGCTCATCGGCCAGCCGGCCGCGAGCATGCTGCTCCCAGTGATTGACGAGTTGTCCAAGCCGCATATTGCCTCCCCGTTGATGCTGCCTCTTTGACAATACTCTAGTCCATTCAGGCGCGTGAGGAGAGGGAATAACGGTAATGGATTGTACGTACGCCGATCGCTCCGGGCCTCAGCGGTCCGCATCCGAGGCCTTTTTGGCTCGCTGCCAGGCGGCTTCCAGGGCACCGATGTCCCGCCCTTTCAGTCCTTCCCCGGCCTCGTCCAGCTGCTCCTCCATACGCCGGAAGCGGCGCTCGAACTTGAGGTTGGCACGGCGCAGGGCCTGTTCGGCATCCACGCCCAGAAAGCGGCTGAGGTTCACGGCCACGAACAGCAGGTCGCCCAGCTCGTCCTCCACCGCGTCCCTGTCCTGCGGGCCGGACTGTTCCTGCCAGGCAGTCTTGAGTTCCTCCGCCTCCTCGTGGAGCTTATCGAAGACCATGCCGGTCCCGGGCCAGTCAAAGCCGACCCTGGAGGCACGCTTCTGCAGCTTGGCCGCCCGCTGGAAAGCGGGAAGGCCGGGCGTCACATCATCCAGGGCACTTGCCGGCGTTTCCGGTGCTCCCTGCTCCCGTTTCTCCTCCGCCTTGATGCGGTCCCAGTTCACGCGCACATCCGCCTCGGTCATGCCATCGGCATCACCGGGATGGCTGTCCAGGGTGCCATCGGGAAAGATATGCGGATGGCGCCGGATCATCTTGCGGGTCACCCCATCCACCAGGTCACTGAACCCGAAACGCCCCTCCTCCCGGGCCAGCTGGGCGTAGAACACCACCTGGAAAAGCAGGTCCCCGAGCTCATCCGGCAGGTGGTCGAAATCCCCGCGCTCAATGGCATCCGCCACCTCGTAGGTCTCCTCGATGGTGTGCGGCACAATGCTGCGGAAGTCCTGTTCCAGATCCCAGGGACAGCCCTGCTGCGGGTCCCGCAGGCGGGCCATCAGCGCCAGCAGGTCGTCCATTGAATAGGTTCGGCTCATTGGGTCACTCCGGTCAGGCTTCACGGTGCCGGTGCACATCCATGACGTTGGGCAGCTGGCGGATGGAGGCCAGCAGGCGCGAGAGCTGGTCAATATCACCGATCTCCACCGTCAGCGTCATGCTCGCCATGTTGCTGTCGCTGTGGGACTGGGTCTGCATGGAGAGCACATTGAGCTTGCGGTTGGCCAGCACCGAGGTGATGTCATTCAGCAGCCCCGCACGGTCGTAGGCCTCGATGTCGACAGTGACCGGGTAGCGCGCCTCGGGTTCCGGCCCCCAGTCCACCTCGATGATGCGGTTGGCCTCCTGCTCGCGCAGCTGCAGCAGGTTCATGCAGTCGTCCCGGTGAACGGTCACGCCACGGCCAACCGTGACGTAGCCGACAATGGGATCCCCGGGAACCGGACTGCAGCACTGGGCAATGCTGGTCTTGAGATTGCCCACGCCCTGGATGTGGATGTCCGGGTCCTTCTTGGTCCTGTCACTCCGTGTGCGCGCAAACCGGAAATCCAGCTGGCGATCGGCCGGCTCCAGGATCCGCTGGGCTGCCTTGACCACCTGGGCCGGCTTGAGATCACCGGCTCCGATGGCGGCATACATATCACTGGCCGATCTGTAGTTGACCTTCCGGGCCAGGGCGTCGAGATCCAGATCCCGCAGCGAAAGACGGCCCAGCTCGTCCTCCAGGACCGCCCTGCCGTCGGCGATGTTCTGCTCCCGGTCCTGCATCTTGAACCAGTGCGTCACCTTGGCGCGGGCCCGCGAGGTCTGGATGTAGCCCAGCCCGGGATTGAGCCAGTCACGGCTGGGGGCGGCCTCGCTGCCGCGCAGTATGCTGACCTGGTCCCCGGTCCGCAGGGTATGGGTCAGTGGCACGATACGGCCGTTGACCTTGGCGCCCCGACAGGCATGGCCCACCTCGGTATGGATCTTGTAGGCGAAATCCAGTGGCGTCGCACCGCGGGGCATATCCACCACGTGGCCCTCGGGGGTAAACACGTAGATGCGGTCACTGCCCACGTCGCTGCGCAGCTGCTCCACCAGGTTGGCGCCCTCCCCCAGATCCTCCTGCCATTCGATGACCTGGCGCAGCCAGCTGATCTTGGCCTCATAGGCCGCCTCGGAACCGCCGTTGTCGGTACCCTTGTAGCGCCAGTGGGCACACACGCCCAGCTCCGCATCCTCATGCATGTCATGGGTGCGGATCTGCACCTCCATGGTCTTGCCCTCGGGCCCGACCACGGCGGTGTGCAGGGACTGGTAGCCGTTCTCCTTGGGATTGGCGATGTAGTCATCGAACTCATGGGGAATGTGGCGCCAGAGCCCATGCACCACCCCGATGGCGGCATAACAGTCACGCACTTCCGGTACCAGCACACGCAGCGCCCGGATGTCGTAGACCTCCGAGAAATCAATGCCCTTGCGCCGCATCTTCCGCCAGATGCTGTAGATGTGTTTGGCGCGCCCGGCGACTTCGGCCTGGATCCCCGCTTCGCCCAGGGCCTCCCTGAGGATCTCCGCCACGCGCCTTACATAGGCGTCCCGGTCAACGCGCTTCTCGTCCAGAAGCTTGGCGATTTTCTTATAGGCGGACTCGTGCAGATAGCGGAAGGACAGATCCTCCAGCTCCCACTTGATGTGCCCGATGCCCAGCCTGTGGGCCAGAGGCGCATAGATGTCGAACACCTCGCGGGCCACGCGCTGGCGTTTTTCCGCCGGAGCGTCCTTCACGGCGCGGATGGCACAGGTGCGTTCGGCCAGCTTGATCAGGGCCACGCGCACGTCATCGACCATCGTTACCAGCATACGGCGGACATTGTCCTGCTGCCCCTGGGCCTGCCCCAGTACATTGCCCTTGAGTGGGCGTTGAAGGTTGGATATGGCCGCCATCTGGAGCACGCCATCAATCAGGTTGGCGATGGTATCGCCGAACTCGGAGCGCACCGCCTCGAGCGTCATGCGCTCCTCGCGCACCGCCCGATACAGCACCGCCGCAACCAGGGTTTCCTGATCCAGGCGCAGCTCGGTCAGGATCTGGGCCATCTCGAGCCCGGTCAGGAAACTGCTGGCCCCCGGCGCCCAGAGCCGGTCCTCGCGCACGGCCTTGCGGTCTATGGCAAGACTGCGCCGACAGGCGTGGATCAGCGTATCGCGGTCCTCCAGCGCATGCTGGGCGTTGATGTGATCGACCCAGGCACCGATATCCACGCCGCCATCCGCCGTGCTGGCGTAGTTTTCACGGACCTTCACCATCAGCGTGACTCCCGCTCGAACAGGGCCATCGACTCCACATGGGCGGTGTGCGGGAACATGTCCATGATCCCGGCCCGCACCAGCCGATAGCCACTGGCCACCAGAATGCCGGCGTCCCGGGCCAGGGTCGCCGGATTGCATGAAACATAGACGATACGCTCCACACCCGCACCGGCAAGATGGCGCACCACGTCCTCCGCACCCGAGCGCGGCGGGTCAATCAGTACGCGGTCAAAGCCTTCCGCGGCCCAGGGCTCGGCCGTGAAATCCTGCTGCAGATCCGTGGCCCGGAAGCTGACGTTACCCAGACCGTTGCGCTCGGCGTTCTCGCGACCGCGCTGGACCAGCGCCTCCTCACCCTCGACACCGATCACCTCACCGGCCTGGCGCGCCAGCGGCAGGGAAAAGTTGCCCAGGCCGCAGAACAGGTCCAGCACCCGGTGATGGGGCTCGGGCGCCAGCCATGCCAGCGCCTGGCTGATCATGCGCTGGTTGATGTCGGCGTTGACCTGGGTGAAGTCCATGGGATGGAAGCCCAGCGTCAGATCCCATTGCGGAAGCTGGTAGAACAGCCGGTCAGGACCATTCCCGGGTTGCGGCCAGAGCCGGTGCACGGTATCCGGGCCCTTGGGCTGGAGATGGATCTGCAGGTCATGGGTCTGGCCGAATTCACAGAGCGTGGCTTCGTCCTCCGCCGTCAGCGGATCCAGGTGCCGCAGCACAAGGGCCGCCTCTTCATCACCACAGGCCACCTCGATCTGGGCCAGCCGGTTATAGACCGAGAGCCCGGCAATCAGTTCCTTCAGGGCTTCGATGCGCTGGCCGACACGGGGATCGAGCACCGCGCAGTCATTGATGGCGGTGATGAAGCTGCTGCCCTTCTCGCGGAAGCCGACCAGCACCTCATCGCGCTTGGTCACATAGCGCACGCCCAGGCGTGCCTTGCGGCGGTACCCCAGGGTGTCGCCGGTCAGCGGCTCAGCCCACTGCTCCGGTTCGATGCCCCCGAAGTGGGCAAACTGTTCGGCAAGCGTGTCCGCCTTGAGCTGGACCTGCGCCGCCGGCGCCAGGTGCTGCAGGCTGCAGCCGCCACACAGATCCGCATGGGGGCATGGTGGCGTGACCCGATCGGGTGCCGGATTGGCCTCAACCTCCAGCGTACGCAGCGCATCGAAACGCCGGCGGCGGTCCAGGAAACGTGCCTGCACCTGCTCTCCCGGCAGCGCTCCGGCCACGAACGCCGCCTTGCCCTCAATGCGCCCAACGCCACGACCATCATGGCTGAGGCTGTCAATCTCGATGCTCACCGGTTCTGCGGGGATGCGCGGACCTCGCCGGCGTCGGCTCATGCTGGGCTACCCTGTTGGTGATGGAATGGCTGGTCGACCGGCTTACTGGCTGGAAAACACACCGGTGGACAGATAGCGGTCGCCCCGGTCGCAGATAATGGCGACGATGGTGGCGTTTTCAACCTCCCGGGAGAGACGCAGCGCACCGGCCACGCAGCCGCCGGAGGAGACGCCGCAGAAAATGCCTTCCTTCGCGGCCAGGGCGCGCATGGTGTCCTCGGCCTCCTGCTGCTCCATTTCCATGATCCGGTCCACGGCACTGGCATTGAAGATGCCGGGCAGGTATTCCGGCGGCCAGCGGCGGATGCCGGGGATAGCCGCTCCCTCCCCGGGCTGCAAGCCGATGATTTCCACACCCGGGCTCTGCTCCCGGAAATACCGGGAACACCCCATGATGGTGCCCGTGGTCCCCATGGAAGAGATGAAATGGGTGACGCCACCGCCGGTATCCCGCCAGATCTCGGGCGCCGTGCCCTTATAGTGCGACAGCGGGTTATCCGGGTTGGCGAACTGGTCCAGAATCAGACCCTGCCCTTCGGCCACCATCTGCTGCGCCTTATCCCGCGCCCCTTCCATGCCGGCCTCGCGCGAGACACCGATGATCTCCGCGCCGTAGGCGCGCATGGAGGCACGACGCTCCTCACTGGCGTTTTCCGGCATGATCAGGACCATGCGGTAGCCCTTGATGGCGGCCGCCATGGCCAGGGCGATGCCGGTGTTACCGCTGGTCGCCTCGATCAGGGTATCGCCCGGCTTGATGTCACCACGCTTTTCCGCCTCGCTGATCATGCTGAGCGCGGGCCTGTCCTTGACCGACCCCGCCGGGTTGTTGCCTTCGAGCTTCACCAGGATGGTATTGCTGGTATGGCCCGGCAGGCGCTGGAGCCGCACCAGCGGTGTGTTGCCCACATAATCCTCAATGGTCGGATAGGCCATGGCAGCGGAGACTCCTCAGGCTTGTGACACCGGCAACACGCGCCGGAGCGCGCGTGTGTTAGATTGGCGCCCATGATACGCTGATCCGGAGCCGCGCCCAACCACTCCGGAGCCATCCACATCAAGGAGCAGGATCACTGATGCGCCGCTGGGGCGTCCAGAAAAAGGTCTTCTTTCTGTCGCTGATCCCCACGATGGTGCTGATCGTGATCGTCGGGGTGTATTTCACCCACAGCTGGGTCAGCAATCTGTCGCGCATGCTCGAGGAACGGGGCATGTCGCTCAGCCGCCAGCTGGCCTCCGCCTCTGAATACGGCGCCTTTACCGGCAACCGCAACCTGCTTTTCGGCATCGCCAGCTCCATGCTGGAAGAGGACGATGTCCGCGCCATCACCATCTATGACAGCGATGGCCGGGAGCTGGTACAGACCGGCCGCCGGGAGCGGCTGCAGGGCCCGGAACCGCTCCAGAACGTAACCGGTCCAAAGGTCCAAAACGGCGAGGACGCCTCGCTCTTCACCGCCCCCATCTATCCCCAGGACCTGATGATTGACGGCCTTCTGGACATGGAACGCCAACGCAACGATGCCGCGGCGGGCGAACAGCCCCTGGGATGGGCCAGCGTGGAACTCTCCCACGCCACTACCCGCGCGGAGCAGTACGAGGCCCTGCTGGTGAGCCTGCTGCTGGTCGGTGGCGGCCTCTTTCTCAACACCCTGATCGCCATCCACCTGAGCCGCTCGGTCACCGACCCCATCCACGAGCTCACCCGCGCCATCAACCGTCTGCGCGAGGGCAAGCTCGACACCCGGGTGGAGATGACGGCGGGCCCGGAACTGGAGGAACTGGCTTCCGGGCTCAACGCCATGGCCGGAAGCCTGCAGGAGGCCCGGGATGAGATGCAGCAGAACGTGGACCAGGCCACCGAGGACCTGCGCGAAACCCTGGAGACCATCGAGGTCCAGAACATCGAACTCGACCTGGCGCGCAAGCAGGCGCTTGAGGCAAGCCGTATCAAGTCGGAATTCCTGGCCAACATGAGCCACGAGATCCGGACCCCGCTCAACGGGATCATCGGCTTCACGGATCTGCTCCTGAAAGCCCCCGCCTCGACCCAGCAGCGGGACCATCTCAACACCATCCGCAAGTCCTCGGAGATCCTGCTCACCATCATCAACGACATCCTGGACTTCTCGAAGATCGAAGCCGGCAAGCTGGTTCTGGACCGAACGCCCTTCCACCTGCGCGAGACCGTGGAGGAGGTCCTGATCATGCTGGCACCGGCGGCGCACGAGAAGAACCTGGACCTGGCGCCCCTGATCTACACCGATGTCCCCGATACCTTCATGGGCGACCCGCTGCGCATCAAGCAGGTGCTGACCAACCTGGTGAACAACGCCATCAAGTTCACCCAGCACGGCGAGGTGGTGGTACGGGTGATGCTCGATGAGGATGACCGGGACGACGAGCGCATCCGGATCAGCGTCACGGACACCGGTATGGGCCTTTCCGAATCCCAGCAGGAAAGCATCTTCAACGCCTTCAACCAGGCGGACGCCTCCACGGCACGCCAGTACGGCGGCACCGGCCTGGGCCTGGTGATCTCACGCCGGCTGGTGGAGGAAATGGGCGGTGAAATCGGGGTCGACAGCGAACTGGGCAGAGGCTCCAGCTTCTGGTTCAGCCTGCCGCTGGAGACCTCGGGCGCAACGGAAACGGACCCGGAGCTCCCGCTCAACGGGGAATCGGTCCTGTACCTGGAATACCAGGAAACATCCGGGCTGGCGATCACCAATCTGCTGCGGGAATCCGGGCTGGCCGTTACCCACGCGTCCGACCCGCAGGAGGTAATCACACTGGTCCAGTCCGCCCAGGCGGGGGGCCAGGGCTTTGCGCTGGTGATCCTGGGCGTGGCCCGCCACCTGCTGCACTCGAACCAGCACCGGGAGCTGATCCGGACCCTGGAGTACGAGTGCGACTGCCGGGTGTTGCTGCTGACCCCCACGCTCAATGAGGACACCAACCCACTGGTGATCATGGCCTCGGCTCACATGACCAAGCCGGTGCGCCGCACCTTCCTCAAGCAGCGCCTCAGCCAGCTGATCCAGGGCACGGGCGATTCCCCGGAACAGCCGCCGGCAGCAGCGCCAGCCCCCCTGCCCGCGGCCGACACCCAGGGAGTGCATGCCCGGGTTCTGGCGGTGGACGACAATGCGGCCAACCTCAAGCTTGTTACAACACTGCTGCGGGAATTCAACCTTCATGTGGAGGATGTGAGCAGCGGCTATGAGGCCCTGCAGCGGCTCCAGCAGGAGACCTTCGACCTGGTGCTGATGGACGTTCAGATGCCCGGCATGGACGGCACCGATGCCACTGCCCGCATACGCCGGCTCAACAACGCCAACAGCCAGGTACCGGTCATTGCCCTCACGGCCCATGCCCTGTCGGAGGAGCGGGAACATCTGCTGGCCTCCGGCTTCAACGGCTATCTGACCAAGCCCATCAACCCGTCGCTGATTGCCCATGCGCTCCAGCGCCACCTGGGGCTGGATATGCAGCCCGACGAGGAGGGGCAGGCCCATCCCGACGACCCCCAGGCGGTCAGGCCCTCATCACGCGGCCGCCAGCACCCGGTGGTCGACCCCGACGCCTGCCTGCGGCTGGCCAACGGTAAGCCTGATCTGGCGGAGGAGATGCTGAGCATGCTGCTGGACCATGTCGAAGAGGACCGCACTGCTGTGGAGACCCTGCACAATCAGGGGGATCAGGCCGCCCTGCTCGAGCGGGTTCACCGGCTGCACGGCGCCACCCGCTATACCGGGGTCCCGGAGCTGGGCGACTGTGCAGCGGAGCTGGAAACCCGCCTGAAGAAGGGGTCCGGAGGAATCGGGGAAGCGGTGGAGCGCCTGCTTGCCGCCATGGACCGGCTGATGCGCTGGTGTGAGCAGACGCACTGGCACGAGCTGCTACACAACAGCGCCGATGCCTGAGGCCTGATCAATCAGCGCCCGCATGTCCCGGACAGCCTCCTTCATGCCGACCATCAGCGCCCGGGCCATGATGGCATGACCGATGTTGAGCTCATGGATGCCCTCAAGCGCCGCAATGGCGGCCGTATTGTGGTAGTGCAGGCCATGGCCGCCGTTGACGACCAGGCCCTGCCCCCGGGCCAGGTCCACAGACTCCCGCAGCCGGCCCAGTTCCCGCTCCATCGCCGCCGGTGTCTCCGCCAGCGCGTATTCCCCGGTGTGCAGCTCAATGGCCGGCGCGCCACAGTCCGCCGCCGCCCGGATCTGGTCGGGGTCGGCATCGATGAACAGCGAGACTTCCGTACCCATCGCCGCCATGCGCTCACAGGCCGCCTTCACCCGCGCCGGCTGGCCGGCCACATCGAGACCGCCCTCAGTGGTCAGCTCCTCGCGCTTCTCCGGCACAAAGCAGCAGTGCTCGGGGCGGATGGTTTCGGCAAAGGCCAGCATGGCATCGGTGACCGCCATCTCCAGGTTCATCCGGGTGTTCAGGGTCTCGCTCAGGATCCGCACATCCCGGTCCTGGATATGACGGCGATCCTCCCGGGGATGCACCGTAATGCCATCGGCCCCGGCCTCCTCGGCCAGCAGTGCGGCCTGGACCGGATCCGGGTAACGCGTGCCCCGGGCCTCCCGGAGCGTCGCCACGTGATCCACGTTGACGCCGAGCAGAACACGGCGCGGCTGATGATTCATTCTGACCTCCCCTGACGCACGAAAAGACGGCGGCTGTGCAGTGGCCGCCCCTGTAGCAGATGATCCACAAGGCTGCGCATGAGCCGTTTGGCCAGCCTCAGTACCGCCTGATTATCCAGCTCATCCGCGGCCAGCGCCAGCAGGTGCTCGCCGGGAATGCCACCGACAGGCCCGGGGGCGTCCGCGAGAACGCCCTGGGCCGGGTGGAATGCATAGTAACGCTCGGGCTGTACAGGCTCACCGGTATCCCCGGCCCGGTCCCAGCTGATGCCATAACCCAGCTCCCCCGCAAGCCGGTACTCGAACCGCCGCAGGGTGGGTTCCAGCGCCACGCTGCCAGCCGCCAGCCGCTCGAGGGTGTCCAGATAGGCACTGAACAGATCCGGGGCCGGATCCGCCTCGCTCAACAGGCGCAACAGCAGCTCATTCAGATAGAACCCGCAATAGAGGCGGTCACCGGCCAGTGCCAGCGCGGGCGCGGTGGCCTCGGCGTGGCGCAGTGTCCTGAGCGACTGGCGACCGGACCAGGAGATCCTGAGCGGCCGGAAGGGCTGGAGTTCCGCCTGCCACTGGCTCCGGGGCCGGGCGGCGCCGCGTGCCACAGCGCTGAAGTGGCCATGGTGAAGCGTGAAGAGGTCAACGATCAGGCTGGTTTCACCATAGGGGCGGCGATGCAGCACAAAGGCCGGATCCAGCTGCTGGCCGCGGTCGCTCACGGCTCAGCGCCCCTGGTCCCCATACCCCAGCGAGCGCAGGGCGCGCTCATCATCGGCCCAGCCCTTGCGCACCTTGACCCAGAGCCGGAGCATCACTTTCGAGCCGAACAGGCTCTCCATATCCAGCCGCGACTCCTGGCCGATCTGGCGCAGACGGCTGCCCTTGTCGCCAATGACGATCTTCTTCTGGCCCTGGCGCTCAACCAGGATGAGCCCGTTGATGTGCAGCGTGTTGCCTTCCTGCTCGAAGGTCTCGATCTCCACCGCCATGGTGTAGGGCAGCTCCGCCCCGAGCTGGCGGGTGATCTTCTCGCGGATCATCTCCGCGGCCAGAAAGCGCGAACTGCGGTTGGTCAGGTCATCGTCACCGAAGTGGTGCGGCCCCTCCGGCAGATGGCTGCGGATGGCGCCTTCCAGGCGGTCCAGGTTGCGTGAGCGCAGCGCCGACACCGGCACGATCTCGGTGAACGGATACTGCTGGCTGAGCCATTCGATGTGCGGCAACAGCTGGTCCGTATCCGGCATCTGGTCGACCTTGTTGATCACCGCCAGCACCGGGCACTGGAGGTGGGAGAAGCGCTCCAGCACATTGGCGTCGCCCTCGTTCCACAGATCCCGGTCCACCACGAACACCACCACGTCCACGTCCCGCAGCGCCGTGGTGGCCTCACGGTTCATGTAGCGGTTGAGCGCCCTGGGTTCCTCGGTGTGCAGCCCGGGGGTATCCACGAACACCATCTGGTCCTGCTCCACCGTGTGGATCCCCAGCAGCTGGTAGCGGGTGGTCTGGGGCTTGCGCGAGGTGATGCTGAGCTTCTGGCCCAGCATGTGATTCATCAGGGTGGACTTGCCCACATTGGGCCGCCCCAGGATACCGACAAAGCCACTGCGGGTGACCGCTTCATCCACCATTGCTGCCGGCCTCCTGGTCGAGCTGCTCCAGCGCCAGCCGCGCCGCATCCTGTTCCGCGGCACGCCGGCTCCCGCCCTGGCCGCGGGTCGCCGCCGCCAGTATGGGCACGGTGCAGTTCACGTAGAAGGTCTGCTGGTGCGCCTCACCACGTACCGTCTCCACCTCATAGTTGGGCAGCGCCTCGCGCCGGGACTGGAGGAACTCCTGCAGCCGGGTCTTGGGATCCTTCTGGGTGTCCTGCAGGCTCAGGCGGTCGAGCCGTGGCCCGAACCAGGCCAGAAGGCGCTCCCGCGCATGCTCCAGGTCCGAATCCAGATAGATGCCGCCAACAATCGATTCCACGGCATCGGCCAGGATCGATTCCCGCCGGAAGCCGCCACTCTTGAGCTCGCCGGAGCCCAGGCGCAGGCAGTCGCCCAGCTCGAACTCCAGCGCGATCTCCGCCAGCGTCGCCCCGCGCACCAGCCGTGCCCGCAGGCGGCTGAGCTGGCCTTCCCGGGCTTCCGGGAAGCGGTGGAACAGATACTGGGCCATGACCATGTTGAGGATGGAATCCCCCAGGAACTCAAGCCGTTCGTTGTTGTTGCCGCCGTAGCTCCGGTGGGTCAGCGCCAGCCGGAGGTGTTCCACGTTACTGAAGTGGTACCCCAGTCGTTTCTGGAGCTGGTCGAGGCGTTCCTGCTCGGTCACGGCATCCTCAGTTCATGCTGGTGGTCGAATTGGATCACGGTGTCGATATTGCCCATGAACGGAGAGCGGACCTCATAGGAGAACTCCAGGCGCAGGCGCTCGCCATCACGTTCCATGGCGATTTCATCCACATCCACGCCATCGATGTTCTCCATCTGGATGCGTTTGCGGAGCAGCTCCCGCACATCATCTACGGTTTCCGCGTCCCGGTAGGGCCGGGAATCCTCCAGGGAACCGATGATGCTGCTGAGCGTGAAATCCTCGATGTACACGGGCACCACCCGCACAACCACGGTCAGGACAAAAACGCCGATCGCGATGAACAGCATGATCGCGAGCATCGAAAAGCCGTGCTGGTGCCTGGCTGTCTTGGGTACCATATCGGATCTCCGCTACTACTGGATCCAGCCCACGCGCTGGAAGCTGGGCAGACTCGTGAGAGAGTCCCAGTGCATCCAGATCGCGAACGCCTTACCCACCACATGATGGTCGGACACCATGCCCCAGTACCGGCTGTCCCGGCTGTTGTCGCGGTTGTCACCCATCACGAAATAGTGGCCCTCCGGAACCGTCCACTCGCCCTCGGCATCCGGGTCCGTCTGGCGCTGGGCGTAGAAGGTACTGAACGCATCGTCCCCCAGTTGTTCCCGGTGCAGATCCTGGTTTCCCAGGGTCGCCACAAACGCGGACGGAACCTGCTCTCCATTAACGTAGAGCTGTTTGCCCTCATAGGCAATCCGGTCTCCCGGCACCCCGACCACACGCTTGATGTAGTTGACGGAGGGCTCCACCGGGTAGCGGAACACCATGATGTCGCCCCTTTCGGGATCGCCGAAGTCCACGAGCTCCCAGTGCGCCACCGGTAGCCTCAGCCCATAGGTGAACTTGTTCACCAGGATGAAGTCCCCCACCTCCAGCGTGGGCAGCATGGAGCCGGACGGAATCTGGAAGGGCTCCACAAGGAAGGAACGCAGCACCAGGACCACCAGCAGGATGGGAAAGAAGGAACGGCTGACCTCGGCGAGCCAGGGCTGGTCCGGGTCATCGCTGTCCGCCGCGTCCTCGGCGCTCTTGCGGGCACCACTCTGGGCATAGCGCTCCTGCCGGCGCGGCCGGAAGAACCGGCCATCAATCAGCCAGATGATGCCGGTGACGGCGGTGAGTACCACCAGCAGCAGCGGAAAATTGATGTTCATGGACACTCCCTAGTCATCGTCCACCCTGAGCACGGCCAGGAAGGCCTCCTGCGGCACCTCCACGTTTCCGACCTGCTTCATGCGCTTCTTGCCTTCCTTCTGCTTCTGCAGCAGCTTCTTCTTACGGCTGACATCGCCGCCATAGCACTTGGCTGTGACGTTCTTGCGCAGCGCCTTGACCGTCTGGCGCGCCACCACGTGGTTGCCGATGGCGGCCTGGATGGCGATATCGAACATCTGGCGGGGAATCAGTTCCTTCATCTTCTCGGCAAAGGCCCGGCCCCTGCTGTGGGCCTGGTCCCGGTGCACCACGATGGCCAGTGAATCCACGCGGTCGCCGTTGATGAGGATGTCCAGCCGCGCCAGGTTCGCCGCCTGGAAGCGCTGGAACTGGTAATCCAGTGAGGCATAGCCCCGGGTGGCGCTCTTGAGGCGGTCAAAGAAGTCCAGGACGACCTCGCTCATGGGCAGCTCGTACACCACCTGGACCTGGGTGGCGAGGAAGTTCATGTTGGTCTGCTGGCCCCGGCGCTCCTCACACAGGGCGATCACGTTACCCAGGAATTCCTGGGGCACCAGTATGTTGGCCTCACAGATGGGCTCGCGGATCTCCTCGATCTCCGCCGGGTCCGGCAGGCGCGAGGGATTCTCGATGTACTCCACGCTGCCATCCGCCATCACCACCTCATAGACCACCGTGGGTGCTGTGGTGATGAGGTTGATGCCGTACTCGCGCTCCACCCGCTCCTGGATGATCTCCATGTGGAGCATGCCCAGGAAGCCGCAGCGGAACCCGAAGCCGAGCGCATCCGAACTCTCCGGCTCGAAGAACAGCGAGGCATCATTGAGGGTCAGTTTCTCGAGCGCATCCCGGAAGGCGTTGTAGTCCTCGGAGGAGACCGGGAAGATGCCCGCGTACACCTGGGGCTTCACGTTCTGGAAGCCTTCCAGCTGGGGCACGTCCGGTGTGCTGGCGTGGGTCATGGTATCGCCCACGGGGGCACCCTTGATGTCCTTGATGCCGGAGACGACAAAACCCACCTCCCCGGCCTTGAGCTCGGGGATGGTGGTGGGCTTGGGATTGAAGTAGCCGACCTTGTCCACAACATGGGTCTTGCCGGTGGACTTGACCAGGATCTTCTCGCCCTTGCGCACACTGCCGTGCATGACCCGCACCAGTGAGACCACGCCCTGATAGTTGTCGAACCAGGAGTCGATGATCAGCGCCTGGAGCGCGTCATCCACCTCGCCCTGGGGCGGTGGAATCCGCTTTATCAGCGCCTCCAGCACATCCTCGACCCCGGTGCCGTTCTTGGCGCTGCAGGGCACCGCGTCGCTGGCATCGATACCGATCACGTCCTCGATCTCGGACATGACCTTCTCGGGATCGGCCTGCGGCAGGTCGATCTTGTTCAGAACAGGGATGACCTCCAGGTTCTGATCCATCGCCGTGTAGCAGTTGGCCACCGACTGGGCCTCCACGCCCTGGCCGGCGTCGACCACCAGCAGGGCCCCCTCGCAGGCCTTCAGGGACCGCGACACCTCATAGGAGAAGTCCACATGCCCCGGCGTGTCGATGAAGTTGAGCTCGTAGACGTTGCCATCCTTCGCCCGGTACTTGAGCGTTACGCTCTGGGCCTTGATGGTGATCCCGCGTTCACGCTCCAGGTCCATGGAATCCAGGACCTGCTCGTTCATTTCCCGGTCGGTCAGTCCTTCGCACACCTGGATGAAGCGGTCCGCCAGTGTGGACTTGCCGTGGTCGATGTGGGCAATGATCGAAAAGTTGCGTATGTGGCTGAGATCGCTCACTGAAACTCCAGAATCCGGTTTCCGGCTGCCGCCATTGCGGCGACGGCCATGACCGGGCGGATTTTACCGGACACGGGAGGGAAAGGCTATGGCCGGGCCCGGGGGGAATACCTTGCCCCGGGCCCGGCCGGCATCGTGGCGTGGGTTATTCGGGCAGCCGCAGCGCCACGATCCGCGGATTTCCCTGCCGGACCAGAGTGACGGCAACCGGCTTGCCAGCCGGCAGCGCGGAAACCGCCTCACGGAACTCGTCAACGCCGGTCACGCCCTGGTTGCCGATCTTTCGGATCACATCATTACGCCGGATGCCGGCCTGGCGCGCGGGGCCCCGCCCGACTTCCGTGACCAGCACACCGCCGTCAAGATCCCACTGGCGTGCCAGCTGCTCAGGCAGCGGCTCAACCCGCAGCCCGAGAGGATTACCGGTATCCGGCTCCGCGGACTGCTGCTGCGCCTGCTGCCCGTCTTCCGGCAGCTCACCCACGGTGAAGGGCACCGTGATCCGTTCGCCGTCACGCATCACGGTCAGTTCGGCCTCGCTGCCAACATCCGCCTGTCCGACCTTGGGCGGCAGATCCGAGGAGCGGGTGATCTCCTCGCCATCGAACTCGAGGATCACGTCCCCCTGCTGCAGGCCGGCTTCCGCGGCCGGTGAGTCCGGCACCACGTCCGCCACCAGTGCACCATGGGGGCGCTCAAGCCCGAAGGTCTCGGCCAGATCCCGGTTCACCTCCTGGATCATCACGCCCAGCCAGCCACGGGTCACACTGCCCTCGTCACGCAGCTGATCAAACACATCCATGGCCACATCCATGGGAATCGCGAAAGAAACCCCCATGAAACCACCGGAACGGGTGTAGATCTGGGAGTTCACCCCGATGACCTCGCCGTCCATATTGAACAGGGGCCCGCCGGAATTGCCGGGATTGATGGCCACATCGGTCTGGATGAAGGGGATGTAGTTGTCGCGCGGCAGGGAACGGCCCTTGGCACTGACGATCCCCGAGGTCACGGTGTAGTCGAAGCCGAAAGGCGAACCAATGGCGAAGACCCACTCGCCCACCGAGAGGTCCGAGGAGCTGCCGATCTTCGCTGTGGGCAGGTCTTCGGCATCCACCTTCAGTACCGCGATGTCGGAACGGGCATCGGCCCCCACTACTTCCGCTTCCATCTCGCGGCGGTCGTTCATGCGCACGATGATCTCGTCCGCGTTCTCAACCACATGGTTGTTGGTGAGGATGTACCCGTCGGAAGAGACAATGAAACCGGAACCCATGGACTGGTGTTCAGGCTGGCGGTCCGGCATCTGCCCGCGGAAACGGTCTTTGAAGAATTCCTGAAAGAACTCCGGCAGCTCCTCCATCTGGCCGCCAAACGGCGTTGCGCCGCGGGAACTGGAGGAGGTGGACGTGGTGCTGATATTGACCACAACATCCGCATTATCCTCGACCAGCCCCGTGAAATCCGGCAGCTGACCGCTACTCTGCTGCGCGGGCACACAGGCGCTCATCAACAGGAATGCAAGGGCAAACAGCGGTGTAACTCGATGTGGCATCCTCAACATTGGGATCTCCCATCCGTTTGAATACTCAGCGGACCGTACGAAGCGCACGGACCCACGTCTGATACCCGGTCATGATATTGAGTTGGGCGCCGGGGTTTTCAAGTGAACTGCATGTCAGAAACAGGGACGCGCCTCACAAAAACCGGCTCGAAACGCCCGCCTCTGCTGGCGTAACGCAGCCGGTAGCGGGCCAGCAGCAGCCCAGCGGCAAGCCCCCCGATCCCGGCAACCGTGGTCACCCCTTCACCGCCTCCGGCCAGGGCCTGCGCCAACACGGCTGCCAGAACCAGTCCCAGAAGCGGCACCATATAGACCAGCGCCGCGCCAGCCACCAGTGCCGAGGGCGCCACCCGCAGCAGCACCCGATCTCCCGGCGTTACCCGTTCCGCCTCCGGTACGGTGATCCAGAACTCGCCAGGGGTGGGCTCGCCACGCATCGCGCCCAGCAACCCCTGGCCGCAGCCCTCACCGGCGGCGCAGCGCGGGCAGCCGGCAGCCGGTGCCACGCGTACCCGGGCGCGCTGACCCGCACACTCCAGAACCTCCCCCTGGCGCTCATCGTCCGGTCGTGCCTGGTCTTGCATCGCCCGCCTCCATTCCGATACCCCGATCATCTCCCGGCCAGCGTCGTACGTAAAGAGTGACACCAGAGGCAAACTTTAGTTCAATATCCGCCATGCATGCATTCCACCATTACGATGTGCTGATCGTCGGCAGCGGTGCCGCGGGCCTGAGCACCGCCCTGACCCTGTCCTCTGAGCTGCGCGTCGCGGTTCTGAGCAAGACGGAACTCGACAGCGGCTCGACCCAGTGGGCCCAGGGCGGCATCGCCGCCGTGCTGGACGACAGCGACAGTGAGGAGGCGCACACCGCCGACACCCTGGGTGCCGGTGCCGGACTGTGCCATGAGGATACGGTGCGCCTGACCGTCTCCCGGGCGCGCGAAAGCATCGACTGGCTGATTGAGCAGGGCGTCCAGTTCACCCGTGCCGACGGCAGCCATTACCACCTTACCCGTGAGGGCGGCCACAGCCATCGCCGTATCATCCACGCCGCGGACGCCACCGGCCAGGCGGTGTCCGAGGCCCTGTGCGAGCGCGCCCGACAGCAACCCAACATCGACATCTTCGAGAACCGGGTGGCGGTGGACCTGGTCACCCACCGTAAGCTGTTCCTGCCAGGCAACCGCTGCGTGGGCGCCTACATATTCAACCACGACACCCAGGAAGTGGAACTCTTCCGGGCACGGTTCGTGGTGCTGGCCACCGGCGGTGCCAGCAAGGCCTATCTCTACACCAGCAACCCGGATGGCGCCACCGG
>JBNJDI010000037.1:0-21736 GCA_051744725.1 Pseudomonadota bacterium
GCTCACGGGATAGAAAGCACGGGGTACAAGGCCGCCAAAGGCCAGGAGGCGCGAGAACGCGTGGCTCACGCTGTTGGCTCCCTCATCAGGTTTGATGTGCCGATTCCGGCCATGGACAGTAAGTCAGATGCATTAGATGCGGTGATCTGCCTGCTTGCGGCTCACGACTTTCTGAGGGGAGAAGCCATGGGGCCGGAGGATCAGGCTCTGGCCACCAAGGAAGGCTGGATATGGGCTAGCGGGCGCTAAGCCTGGCTTTCTGGGAACTGGAAATCGGCGTCTGACAACCGCCCCGATATGAAGTAACCTTCCCCGTAATGACGGATAATAACCAGCAACCAGAACAACAGGCCCGGGACCGGATCGACGGCCAGCTCAGGGCGGCGGGCTGGGTCGTGCAGGCCCTGTCCGAACTGAACCCTTCGGCAGCTCGTGGCGTGGCAGTCCGGGAATACCCCACCGACACCGGTCCCATGGACTACCTGTTGATGGTCGATGGCAAGCCGGTGGGCGTGATCGAGGCCAAGCGCGAGGAAGAAGGGCACCGGATTACCCGGGTTGAGGAACAATCCGCCCGCTACGCAACGGCGGAACTCAAACACGTTGGCCAGGCGGATCTGCGTTTTGTCTATGAGGCCACGGGCAGGATCACCCGGTTCACGGACCGTTCTGATCCCGAGCCGCGTGCCCGGGAAATCTTCCAGTTCCATCGCCCGGAGACATTGGCGCATCTACTGTTCCAAAAGGAGCCGCTGCGCTCCCGGTTCCGGCACCTGCCCAAGCTCCAGCCGGACGGCCTGCGGGACTGCCAGTTCCGCGCCATCGACAACCTGGAAAACTCGCTCAGGCAGGGCAGGCAACGCGCCCTGATCCAGATGGCAACCGGTGCTGGCAAGACGTTCACCGCCATTACCTCCATCTACCGGCTATTAAAACACTCCCATGTCGGGCGCGTACTCTTTCTCGTGGACACCCGCAACCTGGGCGTGCAGGCCGAGCAGGAGTTCAACAAGTTCGTCCCCCAGGACGACAACCGCAAGTTCACCGAACTCTACACGGTACAGCGGCTAAACTCGCCCCATGTGCCAACGGACGGTCAGGTCTGCATCAGCACCATCCAGAGGCTGTATTCCATCCTCAAGGGCGAACCCCTGGAGGAAGAAGCCGAGGATGAAGTCCCCGGCATCGAGGCACTCAAGCGTGAGCCGTTGCCCGTTGTCTACAACGAGAAGGTACCGCCGGAGTTTTTCGATGTGATTGTGATCGATGAATGCCATCGGTCCATCTACAACCTCTGGCGCCAGGTCATCGAGTATTTCGACAGTTTCCTGATCGGCCTGACCGCCACCCCGGACAATCGTACCTACGCCTTCTTCGAGGAAAACGTCGTCAGCGAATACCCGCTGGAGCAGTCCGTGGTGGATGGGGTCAACGTGGACCACCTCATCTGGCGCATCGATACCCGGCTTACCCGGGAAGGAGCCAAAATTGAAGCCGAGGAAACCGTCGAGCACCGGGACCGGCTGACCCGGGAACAACGCTGGCAGGAACTGGATGAGGACCTGGAATACGCCGGGAGTCACCTGGACCGAAGCGTGGTCAATCCCAGCCAGATCCGCACCGTGATCCGCGCCTTCCGGGACGCGCTGCCCAATATGTTCCCGGACCGTAAACTCCCCGAGGGCGAAGGCGGAGCCGCCGGTGTGGAAGTGCCCAAGACCCTTATATTTGCCAAGAGCGACAGCCACGCGGACGACATCATCCGCGTTGCGCGGGAGGAATTCGCGGCGGGCAACGACTTCTGCAAGAAGATCACTTATCGCATCGACGAGGATCCCCAGGGCCTGCTGGCCAGCTTCCGCAACGACTACAACCCGCGCATTGCCGTGACCGTGGACATGATCGCCACCGGCACGGATGTAAAGCCCATCGAGTGCCTGCTGTTCATGCGGGACGTGAAAAGCCGCAACTACTACATGCAGATGGTCGGGCGCGGCACCCGCAGCCTGGATGCCGAAGGCCTGCGCCAGGTCAACCGTGCCGCCGAGGGGCCCAAGACCCATTTCGTGCTTGTGGATGCCGTTGGCGTCAGCGAATCCAGGAAGATGGAAACCGGCACCCTGGAGAAAAAACCCAGCGTGCCCATGAAAGACCTGATGCAGGCCGTCACCATGGGCGTGCGGGACGAGGACGCCCTCACCAGCCTCGCAGGCCGTTTAACCCGCTTCAGCAAGCGGCTGGACCAGGAACAGCAGGAAGAAGTCCGCAAAATCACCGGCGGCCCGGACCTCAATACCATCGCCTCTGAACTGCTGGCCACGGACCATCCGGACGCCGTTCGCCAGGCCGCCCGGGAAGCCAACCAACTGGATGAGTCCCAGGAGCCCTCGCAGGAGCAGATCACAGCCGCCAGGGAAGAACGGGCGAAGGCCGCAACGACACCAATTACCGGCCCGCTCACCACCTTCCTGGAAGACGTGCGCCAGCGACAGGAGCAGGTGGTGGACGACGTCAACCGGGACGAAGTCACCACCAGCGGCTGGGAGACGGACGCCGAGGCCCAGCGCGAAGCGTTGCGCCAGGACTTCCGTGAATGGTTGGAAACGCACCAGGATGACATCGATGCACTCACCATTTACTATCAACAGCCGCACCGGCGGCGGGAGATCACGGCCCGCGCTATCCGCGAGCTGCTGACCAAGCTCAAGCAGGAAAAACCCAGACTGGCCCCCTCGCACGTTTGGGATGCCTATGCACGGCTGGACGAAGTGCAGGCGCGCCGGCCCGAATCCGAATTGGCCCAGATCATCGCCCTGGTTCGCCGCGTGGCGGGCTGGGACGATCGGCTTACCCCCTACGCCGACACCGTAAGGGCCAACTTCAAGCACTGGGTCTTTGGCCGCCACTCCGGCAACCAACCCAAATTCAACGAGGAACAGATGGCCTGGCTGGAAAAGATCCGCGACCACATCGCCGCCAGCTTCCACATCAGCGTGGATGACCTGGACTACGCCCCTTTTGACGCCGAGGGCGGGCGAGGGCGGATGTGGCAGCTCTTTGGGCGGGACATGAATTCGGTGTTGGATGAGATGAATGATGAGTTGGCGGCGTGATGGATGGGGCTGAGCAGAATAGACTTGGTTGGGAATTTGCGAAACTTGATGACGTTGCTCGTCTGATCCGTGGCGTAACCTACAAGAAGGCTGATGCCTCTTTTGAACCTTCTGAGGGTAAGATTCCGCTACTACGGGGTAATAACATCCAAAAAGGGAACATGATCACTGATGAGCTCGTGTATGTTCCGCCGGAACGGGTCTCCAGTGATCAAATGCTTCTGCCACAGGATGTGGTACTAACGATGTCGAGTGGGAGCGCTGATTTGGTTGGCAAAGCGGCGCTAAATGCTGAGGGGTTCTCCGGTTCCTTTGGAGCATTCTGTGCTGCGCTAAGAACGCATAAAGGTGTTAGTGAGCGGTATCTCCTTTATTTCCTGTTATCCCAGGCTTTTAAAAGGCAGGTTCTACCTTCATCCAAGGGGACCAACATCAACAATCTGAAAAAAGACCATATCCTTTCTGCAACAATACCGCTCGCCCCAGAGAGTGAACAACGCCGCATCGTCACGAAAATCGAAGAACTCTTCTCCGAACTGGACAACGGCGTGGAAAGCCTGAAAAACGCCCGCGCCCAGCTCCAGACCTACCGCCAGTCCCTGCTCAAGGCCGCCTTTGAAGGTCGCTTGACCGAACAGTGGCGGAAACGGGCGGTCGTATCCAGCGTTACGAAAACTCTGCAGGAAACACCAGCACCTCCAAAACCGAATCGCTGGAAAACACGGAGTGGAGACGTAATCTATGGCCACCCATGCTTAGCTGTGGGCAACCCGAAGACGCCTCTCCCCGATCAGTGGCAATGGGTGCCTCTTGTTGATATAGCCCGGATGGAAAGCGGTCATACGCCGAGTAGACGACATCCCGAATGGTGGAATGGGGATATCCCTTGGATAGGCATTGCGGACGCTCGTGAAAACCAGGGCAATATCATTCATTCAACAAAACAACACACCAATGAGGACGGATTGGCAAACTCCGCCGCACGGCTGCTTCCAGAAGGAACGGTGTGTGTAAGCCGTACGGCGTCCGTTGGGTATGTGGTCGAGATGGGCGCCCCCATGGCTACCAGTCAGGATTTTGTTAACTGGGTTCCTACGGGAGCGGTTACCTCAGCATGGCTGAGGTTGGTATTCGGTGCTCATCGCGAATATCTGATGAAGTTCGGCAAGGGGACAACTCATCGTACAATCTACTTCCCTGAGTGGATGTCAGTGCACATAGGTTTGCCGCCTATCGAAGAGCAGCAGCGTATTGTTGAGGAAGTTGATGCGAAACTATCCGAGCTTGATGCCATTGGAGACACAATCGACAGCGGATTGTCACGATCTCAACTGCTGAGACAGTCTGTGTTGAAATGTGCTTTCGAAGGTAAGCTTGTTCCGCAAGATCCCAACGACGAACCCGCCAGCGTGCTACTTGAACGTATCCGCCAGGACAAGACGGCTGGACCAGCCCGTACGAATAAAAAACGCCACAAGCGGGAAGCAACGGCCGAGTTGTTCGATGATCAACATTGATCGCATGGAGGCGATATGAACGACATTGTGATTTTTGAGGATAGCTCCCAGGAAGTTGAAGTACGTCTGGAAGGTGAAACGGTTTGGCTGACCCAGCGGCAAATGGGTGAGCTCTTTGATACCACCCCGGAAAACGTTCTGATGCACCTGAGGAACATTTTCCGGAAGGAGGAACTGTCGGAGGCCGCAACTACTAAGGATTTCTTAGCAGTTCGTCAGGAAGGCAAACGCCAGGTTCGTCGCCGTCTCAAGCACTACAACCTGGACGCGGTTATCTCCGTCGGTTACCGGGTCAACTCAAAACTCGCTACCCGTTTCCGTCAGTGGGCTACCCGCATCCTTCGCGAACATCTCACCCAAGGCTACACGCTGAACGACCACCGGCTGGCCCAGCAGGGCCTTGAGGAACTACAGCAGGCCGTGGAACTGCTTGGGCAGACCCTGACCAAGCAAGCTCTGGTCTCCGATGTTGGTCAGGAGGTGGTTGGGCTGATCCTGGGGTATGCGCGCACCTGGCGCCTGCTTCTGAATTACGACGAGGGCGAACTGGGTATTCCAGCGGGAGCGCGCCCGGCGCGTGGTGTTTTGAACTTTGATGAAGCCCGTCGTGCCCTGGATGCCCTCGCTGGGGAGCTGCGCGAGCGTGGTGAGGCCAGCGAGCTGTTCGCCCGGGACCGGGGTGATGGGCTTGCGTCCATCCTGGGCAACCTGGAACAGAGCATGTTCGGAGAGCCGGTTTATAGAACCCGGGAAGAACGGGCCGCCCATCTCCTGTATTTCGTCATCAAGAACCACCCGTTTTCGGACGGCAATAAACGCTCGGGTGCCTTCCTGTTCCTGCTCTATCTGCGTCAGGAGGGGATGCGCCTGTCGCTGGACGATAACGGCCTAACGGCTCTGACGCTGTTGATCGCTGAAAGCGACCCCAAGGCGAAGGACCTGATGGTGCGGCTCGTGGTGAACCTGCTGGCAACGGAAACTACAAACCAACCGGACGATAAAGAATGAACGCGGAACAACTCGGCTCCCGGATCTGGAACTTCTGCCACATGCTGCGCGACGACGGCGTGGGCTACGGCGATTACCTGGAACAGCTCACCTACCTGATCTTCCTGAAGATGGCCGATGAGTATCGCCAGGAACCGTGGAACATGGATGTGGGCATTCCCACAGCCTATAACTGGCAGAGCCTTAAAAGCCGTAAGGGCGCGGAGCTGGAAGGCCACTACATCGAGTTGCTGCGCGAGCTTGGCAAGCGCAAGGGCATGCTCGGGCAGATCTTCACCAAGGCCCAGAACAAGATCCAGGACCCCGCCAAACTGGCGCGGCTGATCGACATGATCGACGCCGAGAACTGGGTCATGCTGGATGCCGAGGTGAAGGGCGATATCTATGAGGACCTGCTGGAGCGTAACGCCCAGGACACCAAGTCGGGAGCCGGCCAGTACTTCACCCCGCGCCCACTGATCCGCGCCATGGTGGAATGCGTCCAGCCCAAGCCGGGCGGCACCGTCTGCGATCCGTCGTGTGGCACCGGCGGCTTCTTCCTGGCGTTTTACGATTACATCGTGAAGCACCACCTCCACGAAATGAGCGGTGAGCAGAAGCGGAAACTGAAAAAGGCCACCTTCTACGGCAACGAAATAGTCGCCAACACCCGCCGCCTCTGCTTGATGAACCTGTTCCTGCACAACATCGGCGACATGGACGACGAACCCACCATATCGTCCACGGATGCACTGGCGGACGACGATCCTGATCGCCATGACTACGTGCTCGCCAACCCGCCCTTCGGCAAGAAGAGCACCATGACGGTCACCAACGAGGCGGGAGAGCAGGAGAAGGAAGACTTCGTCTACAACCGGCAGGACTTCTGGGCCACCACCTCCAACAAGCAGCTCAACTTCGTCCAGCACATCAAGACGCTGCTCAAGGAGAACGGTCAGGCCGCTGTGGTGGTTCCGGATAACGTTCTGTTCGAAGGCGGTGCCGGTGAGACAGTGCGTCGCAAGCTACTGGAAACCACTGATCTGCACACCATCCTCCGCCTGCCCACCGGCATCTTCTACGCCCACGGTGTAAAGGCCAATGTCCTCTTCTTTGATGGCCGGCCCGGCCGGGCAGAGCCCTGGACGGAAGCGGTGTGGATCTACGATTACCGCACCAATATCCACCATACGCTGAAACGGAACCCGCTCAGGGATAAAGACCTTCAGGAATTCATCCAGTGCTACAAGCCCGGCGAACGCCATAAGCGCGAAGAAACCTGGAACGAAGATAACCCGAACGGTCGTTGGCGACGGTACACCCTCGATGACATCCTTCAACGAGACAAGACTAGTCTGGATATCTTCTGGTTGAGGGATGAATCCCTGGGTGATCTGGATAACCTTCCGGAGCCTGACGATATTGCGGAGAATATTATCGAGAATCTGGAATCCGGGCTTGAGAGCTTCCGTAATGTTCTTTCTGCTCTAGATACCGGGAATGGTGCAAATTAACCAGGGGTGATCGGTTTTGATTTCAAAGATCTGGTGACCTGCCCCCCTCTAATACAACAGACACCTGACAGCGTTGTACTAACGAAACTGTAGAAGAAGGTCAGACCTTTCTGAAAGTCTTAAAATGATCACTATTTGTACGCCAGTGCGCGTTCTCTCGTAAAATCCAGCGTGATTACATATTCCTCCGATAAGCCCCCCCAGCCCCATAAAACACTTCCGAAACCTCCCCCAACGAACAATGCTTAACCGCCTCCATCAACACCTCAAAGGTATTCCCCCGGTTGGCAGCAACCTGCTGTAGCTGCTCCAGCCAGTGATCCCGCTTGCTTTCATGGATGCCCTGGAAGGCGCGGAGCTGGTCGATCTGTTGGTGTTTTTCGTCGTCGTTGGAGCGCATCAGTTCCAGTTCGCCGCCGGCTTCCTGGCCTTCCTTGGGGAGGTAGGTGTTCACGCCGATGATGGGCAGGGTGCCGTCGTGTTTCTTGTGTTCGTACACCATGGATTCGTCCTGGATCTTGCCGCGCTGGTACATGGTGTCCATGGCGCCGAGCACGCCGCCGCGTTCGTTGAGGCGTTCGAATTCCTCCAGTACCGCGTCTTCCACCTTGTCCGTGAGCTGCTCGATGATGTGCGAGCCCTGCCAGGGGTTTTCGCAGGCGTTGAGGCCGAGTTCGCGGTTGATGATGAGCTGGATGGCGACGGCGCGGCGCACGGAGTCTTCCGTGGGGGTGGTGATGGCCTCGTCGAAGGCGTTGGTGTGCAGGCTGTTGCAGTTGTCGAAGAGGGCGTAGAGCGCCTGCAGGGTGGTGCGGATGTCGTTGAACTGGATCTCCTGGGCGTGGAGGCTGCGGCCGCTGGTCTGGATGTGGTACTTGAGTTTCTGGGAGCGTTCGCTGGCGCCGTAGCGGTGTTTCATGGCGCGGGCCCAGATGCGGCGTGCGACGCGGCCGATGACGGCGTATTCCGGGTCCATGCCGTTGCTGAAGAAGAAGCTGAGGTTGGGCGCGAAGTCGTCGATGTGCATGCCGCGTGAGAGGTAGTACTCGACGATGGTGAAGCCGTTGGCCAGGGTGAAGGCGAGCTGGGTGACGGGCGTCGCGCCGGCCTCGGCGATGTGGTAGCCGCTGATGGAGACGCTGTAGAAGTTGCGCACGTCGTGGTCGGTGAAGTACTGCTGCACGTCGCCCATCATGTGCAGGGCGAATTCGGTGGAGAAGATGCAGGTGTTCTGGGCCTGGTCTTCCTTGAGGATGTCCGCCTGCACGGTGCCGCGCACCTGTTTGAGGGTGTATTCGCGGATGCGTTCGTAGGTCTCGGCGTCCACCACTTCCTCGCCGCTGATGCCGAGCAGGCCGAGGCCCAGGCCGTTGTGGCCTTCGGGGAGTTCGTCCTGGTAGACGGGGCGTTCGCGGTCGGCGATCCGTTGTTGCACCTGTTCCCACTGGCCGGTGTCGCGCAGGTGTTGTTCCACCTGCTGGTCGATGGCGGCGTTCATGAAGAAGGCCAGGATGGTGGGCGCCGGGCCGTTGATGGTCATGGAGACGGAGGTGGTGGGGTCGCACAGGTCGAAGCCGGAGAAGAGCTTCTTCATGTCGTCCAGGGTGGCGATGGAGACGCCGCTGTTGCCGACCTTGCCGTAGATGTCCGGCCGGGGCGCGGGGTTTTCGCCGTAGAGGGTGACGGAGTCGAAGGCGGTGGAGAGCCGCGCCGCGGGCTGGTTCAGGGCCAGGTAGTGGAAGCGGCGGTTGGTGCGCTCGGGGGTGCCTTCGCCGGCGAACATGCGCGTGGGGTCTTCGCCTTCGCGCCGGTAGGGGAAGACGCCGGCGGTGTAAGGGTAGTGGCCGGGGAGGTTTTCCCGCCCGAGAAAGCGCACCAGTTCGCCCCAGTTGTTGGTCTGGGGTGGGGCGATCTTGGGAATGGTGAGGTCGCTCAGGGTGGTCTTGTAGTTGTCGCCTTCGATGACTTTGTCGCGCACCTGGTACTGGTAGCGTTCCTGTTCCACGCCGGCTTTGCGTTCGGGCCAGTTGCGGAGCTCGGTGAGCAGGTGCGGGTCGAGCTGGTTGAGGGCGTCGTTGTACTGGCGGCGCAGGGTGGCGAAGGCGTCGTTCTCGTGTTCGGTGCTGTTGAAGGCGGTGAGGGCGTCGGGCAGTTCCGGGTCCTGTAATGCGTGCAGGGCGTTCCAGGCGGTCTGGGCCTGGTTGGCGGCCTCGGCCATGGTCTCGATGGTGTTGCCGGTGGCGCGGTTGGCTTCGGCGATGTCGGCCAGGTAGCGGGTGCGGTCGGCGGCGATCAGGGGGTTGCTGTCCGGCAGTGTCCAGGGGAAGCGTTCGGTGGCGTCCCACTGGAGCCAGTCGGTGAGGCGCGTGAACAGGCCGCTGACGCCGGCGTCGTTGAACTGGCTGGCGTTGGTGGCGAAGACGGGGATCTGTTCGCCGTCCACGTCGAAGCGGTTGTGGTTGCGTTTCCATTGCTTGCGCACGTCGCGCAGGGCGTCCAGGGAGCCGCCGCGTTCGAACTTGTTGATGACGATGACGTCGGCCAGGTCGAGCATGTCGATCTTTTCGAGCTGGCTGGCGGCGCCGAAGTCGCTGGTCATCACGTAGAGGGGCAGGTCGACCAGGTCGACGATCTCGGAGTCGGACTGGCCGATGCCGGCGGTTTCCACGATCACCAGGTCGAAGCCGGCCTGTTTGAGGTAGCGGATGGCGTCGTTGAGTTCGGCGCTGGTGGCGAGGTTCTGGCGCCTTGTGGCCATGGAGCGGAAGAAGGCGCGCTCGCTCTGGAGGCTGTTCATGCGGATGCGGTCGCCGAGCAGGGCGCCGCCGGTGCGCCGGCGTGTGGGGTCGATGGCGAGCACGGCGACGCGTTTGTCCGGGCAGAAGCGCAGGAAGCGGTTGAGGAGTTCGTCCGTGAGGCTGGACTTGCCGGAGCCGCCGGTGCCGGTGATGCCGATGACCGGGGTGGTGCTGTCCGGGACCGGCTCGTTGTAGTCGCCGCGTTCGATGGCGGAGAGGGCTTTCGCCAGCGCTCCGGTGGCCGTGGGAGTCTGGCTGCGGCCCTGTGCGCGGCGTTGTTCGGCGCGTTGGATGACGTCGTCGATCATGGCGACGAGGCCGCTGTTCATGGTGTCGTTCGGGTGGTAGAGGCGTTCGACGCCGTAGGCTTCGAGTTCGGTGATTTCCTCGGGGGTGATGGTGCCGCCTCCGCCGCCGAAGACGGCGACGTGGCCGATGCCTTCCTCGTTCAGGCGGTCGATGAGGTAGCGGAAGAACTCGTTGTGGCCGCCCTGGTAGGAAGAGATGGCGATGGCGTCCGCGTCTTCCTGGAGGGCGGCCTGGACGATCTCATCGACGCTGCGGTTGTGGCCGAGGTGGATGACTTCGGCGCCTTTCTGCTGGATCAGGCGGCGCATGATGTTGATGGCGGCATCATGGCCATCGAACAGGGAGGTGGAGGTGATGAAGCGCAGTGGTGTTGTTGTCATTATTCGTCCATTTTACGTCCAGCCCGTAGGAGCTTGCCTTGCAAGCGATACCGGAAATATCGCGAGCGGGGCTCGCTCCTACCCGGGCAACCTGATTCAGTATTCGCGATGCCGTAAAAATCGGCATTTGTTACCAGTGTGAAGAGAGGCTTGCTCGCGTTCCATGGCGTTTGGGCTCAGATGAATGGTCATTAAGTGCCATTCCGCGTCTGTGTCCGTTGGCCCACAAAGGGCAGGGGGTGGTAATGCGGCGTGGCAGGAGCCAACGCCATGATTTCGTATTAGACTGCTACATTGGAGCGCGCAACGGGGCAGCGGCCCTGTCCAGAGGGAATGGCCCGCCGTACTTTGGAGTGAGATAGGTCCTATGGAATTGCCACCCGGACTGTTCAGAGAGGCTCTGGAAAAGAGCACTGACGCGATCATGATAACGGACGCTCAGCTGGATACGCCTGGGCCCCGGATCCTCTATGTCAATCGTGCTTTTGAAACCATGACGGGCTATGCGCGTGAGGACGTTCTGGGCGCGACGCCACAGGTTCTGCAGGGGGAGAAAACCAGGGGGAGCGCACTGAAGCCTCTCAGGGAGGCGCTGGAGCGCGGAGAAACCTTTACGGGGGAGACTTACAACTATCGCGTGGATGGCACGCCCTTCCTGATGGAGTGGTCTGTTTACCCCGTAAAGGACGAGGGCGGTGCGGTGAGCCATTATCTGGGGATACTGCGTGACGTGACCGACAGGCGTGAGCGGTCGCGTCGCAGCAAGCAGCTTGAGGCGGTGAACCGGATCCAGCGGGAGGTTGCCCAGGGCGGGCTCGATCTGCAGCGGGTCCGCGAAAAGATTGTCGAAACAGCTCTGGAAATCACCAATGCCGACGCTGCGGTGGTGGAAGAGGCGGAAGGGGAAGAGCTGGTTTACCGGGCCGTGGCGGGAAGCGCGTGTGAGTCACTGCATCTGCGTCTGCCCATCGACGAAAGCCTCTCCGGCTTGAGCTACCGTCGGCAGGAAGTGGTGCTCTGTGAGGACACGCGATCCGATGAGCGGCTCAGGGATAAGGAGGAGGCGCAACGGATCGGGTTTATCTCCGGCGTCATGGCGCCGCTGGTGCATGAGCACCATTGTTATGGTGTGTTCAAGGTCTATTCGGCAACGCCGCATGCATTTGGCGAGGAAGACTGTCAGCTGCTCGAGCTGGTATCCGGTGTTCTGGGGTCGGCGTTATTCACTGCGGCAGCCTTCGACGAAGAGGTCGGCCGGCGGAGTCTGCTGGTGGACGCCATTCCGATTCTTGTTTCCTATATCGATCGCGATCGCCGGTATCAGGAAGTGAATGCTGCTTATGAAAAATGGTTTGGTCTCTCTGCCAGTGACATCCGGGGCAAGTACCTGTGGGAGGCGCTGGGCGATGAGGCCTATGAAACCATCCGCCCCCATCTTGATGCCGCACTGAGCGGTAATGCCGTCAGCTATGAGGCCCGAATCCCCTATGCCAGCGGCGAGCAGACCGTCCATGCCCAGTATGAGCCCCATATTCTGCGCAACGGTGAAGTCGCCGGCGTCTATGCGGTGGTGAGGGATATAACAACGGTAAAGCAGGCGGAAACCGACTTCCTCACTGGCCTGTTCAATCGCAGGAAGTTTGAGGAACTGGCGCAGAACCTGCTGAAAGGCGCAGCGCGCTATGACCAGGCCGTTACCCTGGTGCTGATGGATGTGGATGCTTTCAAGTCGTTGAACGACCGCTTTGGGCATCTTGCGGGTGATGCGGTCCTCAGGAGCATCGCCCGGCGGGTAGCGGACACTTTGCGTGATGCTGACACGCTGGCGCGCTGGGGAGGTGAGGAATTCGTTATCCTGGCGCCCGAAACCGATGTTGAGCAGGGTGCGCAGCTGGCGGAGCGCGTCCGGGCGGCTATCTCTGATGAACCGTTCAGTGATGTGGGCACGGTGACGGTGAGCCTGGGCGTGGCCCAGTGGCGCCAGGGGGAGGATCTTGTCTCACTGCAGGACCGGGCTGACAGGGCTCTGTACTCGGCCAAGCATCAGGGGCGTAACAGGGTTGTGGCTGATTAGGTTTTCCGCGGATAAGAGCTGATCCCGCCCATGTTGCCTGCCGTAAGCTCTTGCATGATTCCGGAAAAAGCGAGCGTCGATGCGCATTGTCACCCTCCTGTTGGCGCCCCTCCTGCTGGCGGCCTGTGCCAGTGGAGCTGGTAACCCCAATGAACCGCCGCACACCGTAGGTGTCGCCATGGGCATTGCCTATACACCCGACCACTGGCCTGAAACCCTCAAGGCCGACATCCATTACCCTCGAACGGACACAGACAACCAGCACGCCGGCGTTCTGATGGTGCATGGCGGTGGCTGGGAATACCGTTCCCGTGTGGATATGAGCGACACGGCCAGTGAGTTGGCGCACCAGGGCTTTGTGGTGATGAATATCGATCACCGCTTTGCTCCCGAATACCGGTTCCCGGCTCAGCTCCATGACCTGCAGGTGGCGATGCGATGGTTCCGGGAGAACGGCGGTGAATACGGTCTGGACCCGGAGCGCATCGGGGCCTGGGGGTTCTCATCCGGCGCGCACCTGGTGAGCATGCTGGGGATGGTCTCGGGCAAGGACTCCCCGCTGAACGAGCCCTGGGGCGGCGCCGAGCTGGAACCCGGAGCGGTTGTGGCGGGCGGCTTGCCGGCGGACTTTGATAAGTTCGAGGGTGGAAGGCGGCTGGAGCAGCTGCTGGGCGTGACCTACGAGGCGGATCCGCAAGCGCATCGCGAGGCCTCGCCCCTCCATCATGTCCATGAGGAGGCGCCGCCCTTTTTCCTGTTCCATGGCACCTGGGATACGCTGGTGCCGATTGATCATGCCGAGGACTTCGCGGTGGCACTGAGGGGGAAGGGCGTCGAGGCGCAGCTCTACCGGATGTGGCTCCGCGGGCACGTACTGAGCTTCCTGTTCAATGATGGCGCAACCGTCGAGGCTGTGACCTTTCTCAGGGGGAGCCTCGATTGAACGTTGCTTGCGCCCCACTGGCATTGGTTCTAACGTCAGTGATTGGCAGTGGCGCGTCCCGGAATCGCCACATTCTTTTGCCTGGGGAGTTCGGATGACTGCGTCCTGGTCGATACTGGTGCTTGAGGATGACGTCTGGATCCATGAGCTGATCGAGACAGTGCTGGGCTCTCTGTACCCGGATGCTTCGGTAATGATCAGCACGCTGGTGGAGGATGCCCGCGAAACGTGGCGGCGATCGGAGCCGGCCCTGGTCATTGCGGACTGGAACCTCCCTGACGGCAGTGGTACCGACCTGGTCCGTGACATCCGAAAGACGGATGCAGCGATTCCGGTCCTGATGCTGACGGCACGCTCGGATCGGCGGAGCGTAACGGCCGCGGCCAGGCTGGGCATCCAGGGGTTCATCTCTAAGCCCTTCGAGGTGGACACGCTTGTTGAGCGCCTCAGAAGCATCCTGCCGCCACCCGAGGCGGCGCCGGAAGCCGCGGTACCGGACCTTGAGGGATTGCTGGTGGAGGCGCGGGAATCGGGTGTGCGGCTGCCGGCAGCCGTGGACCCGGAGGAACTTGCCGGCCTGCTGGCGCGCGCCGACAATCTGTCTTCGGCCGATCTGGTGGCCTGCTGGGAAGACAGTCCCGAGCTGACCGCGCGATTGCTGAATGCCGCCAACGCGGCCAGCATGCGCCGGTTGGGCAAGGCCTGCGACACGCTTCAGGAGGCGGTGAGTGCGCTCGGGGTGCGGTCGAGCCTGGCGCATGCCTCTGCGTTGGCGCTGGATGTGCGCGGAGCGCTCAGCGACGCGGATCTTGCCCAGCGTGCCGGTGAGTACCTGACCCTGAGTGAATCCCTGGCGGACGGGGCGGCCTCGCTGGCCCAGCAACTCCGTGCCGATAAAGCCCTCTGCCGCACCGCCGGCATGCTGCATTGCCTTGGCGAGCTGGCGGTCCTGACCACAGTTCAGCGCTTTCTGGATGCTGGCGGCACGCTCGAACCTCACCAGCTCGACGAGGCCCTTGCGGGCTGGAGCCCCACGCTGGGTAACCGCCTCAAGGTCGATTGGCGCCTGTCACTGCCGCTGCGGGATCTCATTGGTGCGACGCATCGCCTGGAGCAGGGTCACCAGCCCCTGGCGCGGGTCCTCATGCGGGCGGCAGCGCTGATCGCACATGGTGAGCGGGACAGCCCCGAGTGCCGCAAGCTCCTGAGCCGCATGGGCGTTACTGATGGCTGTTGACGCTGGATGACGGCAGGGTGATCCAGAAATGGGCACCCTGGTCATTATAGAAGCCGATTTCGCCTCCCATCCCCCGGACCAGCTCCTTGCTGATGGCAAGTCCCAGGCCAGTACCGGCAGTCGCTCGCGCAGTGCCGCGTTCCGCCTGGGAGAAACGCTGGAAGATCCGGTCCTTGAATGATTCAGGTACACCGTCGCCCTTGTCGCTGACCGTTATGGAAACATGATCCTGATCATGCGGGGCGGCCTCAACGCGCACCGCACTGGCGGCGGGGGCATGCTTGATGGCATTGCTGATCAGGTTATCGAGCACCTGGCGTAGTGCCTGGGGGTCGGCGTCAGCAGTCAGACCGGTCGACCCTCTGGTCTCCAGGTGGACCTGATACATCCGGGCCATCGCCTGATTACCCTCAATCGCATTCTGGATGCTTTCATCCATGGCGCACTGGGTGATCTGAAACTCCCGCCTGCCCGCGGCCAGTTTGTTGAAATCAAGCAGGTCCCGAATGAGGCTGCTGAGCTGTTCACTGTTGCGCAGTGCAATGGTGGCCAGGAAGTGGGCTTTTTCGGGAAGTTTGCCGCTGACACCGGCTACCATCATCTTCAGGCTTCCCTCGATGGAGGTCAGCGGTGTCCGAAGCTCATGGCTGACACTGGAGATAAAGTCGTTCTTGAGTTCGTCCAGCTGCTGGCGTTCACGGGAGAGCCGGTTGAATGCGTGGGACAGGTCGCGGATTTCCTTGGGGCCTTTTTCCGGGAGGGCCTTTGTTTGTTCGGGCATTTCCGCCATGGCGTTAATGGTCTGGGTGGCTTTGGTGAGTGGGCGGGTGAGTGAGCGCGCGGCCAGCCAGGCCAGGACCAGCAAGGCAACGGTAACAGCGGCACTGATGGTAAAGAACTGCCTGAAGGAGGCGTTGATGGGCGCCATAGCCAATTCGTAGGGCACGGCCCGGGCAAAAATCCAGTTGAGGCGTTCTACGGAGTCGGTGGCCAGCAGATACCGCTGGCCCTGATAATCAATCACCGCTGATCCGCTGGTGTTTTCCATAATGCTGTCAATCAGTGCGTTTTCTCCCGCCGGGGGCAGGGGCTGAAGCTCCTGCTCCGGGTTGGAATTGGGAGTCTCGATATAGAGTCTGTTATCGGCATCAATAATCAGTGACAGGGTGCCGCCGCGCGTGTCCTGGCGTTCGGAACGTGTTGGCAGGATCGACTCTTCACCCAGTTTGATAATGCCGCCAACGCTGCCGAGCATCCGTTCGTTGTGCTGGATGGGTACGAGAAAGGAAAGCAGCGGTACATCGGTGGTTCTGCCCATGATGGGCCTGGAAATCACGGGTTCGCCTGAGCTGTGCAGTTGCTTGAAGTGGGGGCGATCAGCGTAGTTTGTGCCGATCCGGTCCGGAACATACGTGTTCTCGGCAACGGCCGTGTCCTCGGCATCAAATACCAGTACACCACCGGGGAAGAATCGCTCGAGGTAGGACTGCCCGCGGATCCGGTTTTCGAGTTCAGCGGGCGCCCGGAGCTCCCCGTCCTCCTTGAATAATGCGCGGGCAGCCGAGAGGGCCAGAATCCGCTGCCGGATGTTCTGGCTCACCTGTTCTGTCAGTCGTTGTGCTTTGAGTCTCTCCTGCTCGACGATGAGGTCGCGTTGATCCTGACCGAGAGACTGGTACGCGGTGGTGCTGACGGCAATGACCGTCAACAGGCTTGCAAGGATGACGATGCCGATGACGCGATTGCGCAGGGACATCATTGGCGTGGCAACCAAAGCCAGAATGTGGACCCCTGACCTTCAACTGACTCAAAGTCAACGCGACCGTCCATCTGTGTCATCAGCTCCCTGGTGATGGCCAGCCCCAGACCTGTTCCTGGTTTCTTCCGGTTGGATGCTTCAGCCTGGGCGAAGCGGTCAAAAAGTTTGTGCTCGAACTCTGGCGGCACCCCAGGGCCCTGATCCAAGACATTGATGGCGACGCTGTTCCCGTCGCATGAGCAGAAAACCTCGACACTGGTATTGTCCGGAGAGAACTTGATGGCGTTTGAAAGAAGGTTGGATAGAGCCTGGATCAGGCGGTCATGGTCCACATCAACCAGTAACTCCTCCCTGCACGGCTGATAATCCAGAGTGATGCCACGGTCTGTTCCAAGATTGCGGTTGGTCTCGATGGCTTCTTCGATGATAGGACCGAGATGCTCGGGCTGAGTCTTGACCCGGAGCTTGCCTGAAACGATTTTCTCCATGTCGAGCAGGTCGTTGATGAGATTTGCCAGTCGGTCTCCGTTGCGCTGTGCGATGTTCAGAAGCGTGCTGGCTTTATCGGGCAGGCTCCCCGCCCTGCCTGAATTGACCAGCTTCAGTGATCCCAGCATGGAGGTCAGTGGTGTACGGAGTTCATGACTGACCGTGGCAATGAACTGGTCTTTCATGTTTTCCAGTTGCTTGCGTTCAGTGATGTCGCCCAGAAAGCCGTGCCAGAGTACACTGCCATCAGCTAAGGCCTCCGGCAGGGAAGACCCCTGGATCCAGCGATAACCTTGACCGGGTCTGAAGGTACGAAATTCCAGGTACCAGGGTTCAAGCGATTGAAACGACTGCTCAATTGATGTCCCCACAGCGGGAAGGTCCTCGGGGTGCGTTCGCGAGAAAACACTGTTCGCATCATTCATTGCCTGCTCAGGTGTGATGCCGAAGAGGTTCTCGACACCACTGGACATGAACGGAAAGGACCCGGTGCCGTCTGGCCAGCGTCGGAACTGATAGATCGCCCCGGGGATCTGGCAAAGCAGCTTCTCTATGTCACTGTGCCGTTTCTCGTGGATGAGCTGGTGACTGATCCAGCGACTCAGCAGCCGTATGAACAGGCGCTCACTCTCATCGAATGATGCCCTCGAAGCCGAGGAGGAAAAGTTGACGGTGCCAAAGGTCCCATCCTCGCCTTCCAGCCGCGTTCCAATATAGGCTTTCAAATTGGACGAGCGATAACAGGGATGACTCTGCGCATCCGACTGGCTCATATCGTGAATCGCCAGTTCCCGCTGCTGCGACATCAGCATGTCACAATAGGTTTCACCAAGCGGAAAGCTTTGCCCGGGACCCAGGTCGATACCCTCGGCCACATCGCACCAGCGTACCGTATACCATTGACCGGTGATATCACTGACGATGCCAATATCCAGCCCAAGGAACTCTCGCCCCTTCGCAAGGGCCTGCTGGATCTGTGCATCGAGGTCGCCTTCAAGGTCAAAAGCGATTTCGTTGAGCAGCGTCAGTGCCCGATTGGTGCGGGCCAGCTCGAGCTTTCTATGTTTCTCAACTGCCTCCAGGGCGCGGGTTTCCCGTTGATCACGGTGGATTCCATGCTCTGCGACCCGGGCGAGTGAATCGAGGCAGGCAAACTGGGCTTGATCAAGCCGCCGCGGTTGGCTGTCGATCACGCAGAGCGTGCCGATTGGATACCCCTGGTCGTCATGCAGGGGAACGCCAGCATAGAAACGGATGTGGGGGGTGCCCGTCACCAGCGGGTTATCCGCAAACCGCTCGTCATCCTCGGCATCTTCGACGACCATGGGCCTGTCCTGCTGGATCACGTGGCCGCAGAAGGCGATGTCGCGTTCCGTCTCCGTAACATCGAGCCCCTGCCGGGATTTGAACCATTGCCGGTTGTTATCGGCCAGCGTCACCAGGGCGATCGGTACGGAGAGGCTGAACCGTGCCACCTCCGTTAACCGGTCAAGGCGGGTGTCCGGGGATGGTTCCAGCAGGCCGGTTTCCTCCAGTGCCTGCTGGCGGGTTGATTCGTTGCAGGGTGTGGGTGGCCTTTTCATGGCGACTCTTCTGCTCGCGACGCCAGGGAAACGCAGTTGCGGCCAGCCTGTTTTGAGCGGTAAAGGGCGGCATCGGCGTGTTCCAGCAACTGCTCGCCCAGAGTGCCCGGGAAGGTTGGGGTGTCCGCGATTCCCGCTGAAAGCGTACAGGCGAAACTCTCATCCCGGTCCACAAAGCTGATTTCGGCGAATGCCTCCCGGAGCCTGTCCACCAGATGTCTGGCGGTGTCAGCATCGCAGTTCGGGAGTACGGCTACGAATTCCTCTCCGCCGTAGCGTCCCAGCTTGTCAGAGCGGCGAAAATGCTGGGAAAGCAGTGTCCCAACGGTGCTGATGACAATATCCCCCAACGCATGGCCGTAAGTGTCATTGACCTGCTTGAAGTGGTCGAGATCGAGCATAACCACGGACAGCGGGTTGCCACTTCGGCTCGCTCCCTGCAGTTCGGTTTCCAGTGCATCCTTGATGTTGGCGTGCCTGAGCAGGCCGGTGAGTCCGTCGAGAGAAATGGCCTGGAGCATGTCCCGCTGTCGGCGCACCCGATCGCGGCAGGTCTTGATCAGGTATTCGTCGCTGACCGGTTTGTTGATGAAATCGTCGCCGCCACGCATGAGGGCATGGGCGTGTTCGTGTTGGCTCTGCTCGTGGGTCAGATAAAGGATGGGCAGGTTGTTCCATTTGTCGAACTGTCTCAGCATGGCCGCGAGCTCATCCCCTGAGACCTCGGGCATATGCAGATCCATCAGAACCAGTTCCGGCTGGAATTCGGACGTCCGGTCCAGGATCCGGGGTGGTTCCTGGAGTGTTTCCACAACCATCCCGGCGTGAGAGAGGATGTGATTCAGGTGTTCAAGGAAGTCCGGGTCATCATCAATGAGCAGTATCCGCTCGTTACCCTGACGCCGCCTTCGGATGGAGCGGGTGATTTTCGCGGCCACTTTGGGGATATTGAGCGGCTTGACGAAATATCCCTCCGCCCCGGCTCGTACCGCTTCCAGGCGCACTGAAAAGTCTTCATGCCCACCCATGAAGATGATGGGGCATCCCACCGTTGCCAGCATTGATCGCCAGTGGTCGGTTGGTGTGGTGATGATTTCGGAGGCGCCCGCACGATGGTCCAGTAGCAACAGCTCCGTGTCCCTGTGGTCGCTGTTGAGAAAATCCTCCGGTGACTGGAAGGTCCGCACCCGAAAGCCGAAACTGTTGAACTGGTGCGCCATGTAGTCGGCCAGAATAGGGTCGCGTTCAACGAGCGCGATACAGGGGGAGTCCGATTCGGCACCCTGGGTCGTGCTGTCAACGCTCACGCTGGATGATGCGGCCTCATCCGTACCCAGGTCTGTCGCGAGTGCTCTGAGGCTCTCCATGAAGCCTTCAATGAAGAACGCTGTTCCGGCGGTGGACTCATCAATCCAGGCCTTTACCTGCTGCTCCAGTTTTCGGGCATGAGCGCCCAGCTGATGGAAGCCAAATGTGCCCGCAGAGCCTGCGAGCTTATGCAGCCTTTGGCTCAGGTCTGCTACGGCTTGATCGCGATGGGTCTGGGTTTCGGCTTGTTCCGCCAGGCTGCTTATGGCTTCAAGTTCGCTATTGAGCCTCTCCTTGTATGCCGACCGGAGGCTGGCAAGTTTGGAGGTGAGCTGATCGTTATTGGCAGAGTCAGTCATGGAAGCGCTCCCAGATCCGCGCGATATCCTCGGATACGGTCATGGGGTCAAATGGTTTGGGGATAACGTCGAAAATCCCCATTTCCCGATATCTCGCCATTTCTTCCGGATGCACCTTGGCCGTCATCAGTACGGCCGGTACGTTCTCCAGTGCGCCGCGCTCGCGAATTTTCTGAAAGGTTTCAATGCCGTCCATGTCCGGCATCATGACATCGAGCAGGATCAGATCCGGGCCGAAGGCGTCTACGGTATCCAGAGCCTGCTGACCGGATTCACACAGCGAGACCCGGTAGCCCCCAACCTCCTCCAGTGCCAGCTGGGCGACCTGACGGATGTCATCGTCGTCTTCGACATAGAGGATGCGGTTAAGCGAATTCATGTCAGTGTCTGTCCCCGTTTGCAAGTTGCAGTATAAAAGTAAATCAGGAGCGGCTCCATGGTCCCTGAATCCGATACGTTGCGCCTGCCTGGATTGACCACTTGCGGGTCAGTAGGGAACGGAGTCCGTGGAGTGAGCCTTTCCCGCCAGGTGGATCATCTTTTTACGGGGAGGGAGTTGATGAATATGACATGGACAATGGATTATAATTGAATGTAAATACTTGATGCCGGGAGAGGGTTATGGAAACCAAGACTGCGCGCCTCACCGTCCTGGTGGATCCGGAAAAGAAGAAGGCTTTTGAGAACCTGTGCGCGTCCCAGGACCTGACGACCTCCCAGGTGGTGCGCCAGCTGATCCGGGATTATCTCGCCCGCCATGGTGTGGACTATCCCACGCGAGCTCCCGGCTCCGGCGAGGAGAAGTAGCTCAGAACCGGACTACCGCCCATTTGAAGCCCAGTGCCTGAAGTTCTTCAATGGCCTCGTCGGCAGTCTGGTACTGGCAGACCTCGCCGTCCTTGTCGAGCAGGAAATAACTGCGCCCCTCTGTTTCCAGAAAGAACAGAATCCACTCCCTACTTTGTGACGGTGCGGGAATAATCCGCGCCGCATCGATTCTATGGTTCTCGTGAAGGTCGATGATGTCTTCGCGTTTCATTTTCGTTCCCCTTTGTATCAGTCGCCCTTACGCCTGTCCCTGGCCGATGCGGTGAAGTGAATTACCAACACTGCAATGATAGTATGCGCATTACATGTTAACGATATTAACATTGAATGAAATTGTCAGAGGCGGGTTTGTCTTCCCATGAATGATCGATCCTTAGTGAGGCATATTCCCGGCATCGCCACTGGCCTGCGCGCCGCCTGGGCGCAGGGTTATGGCCTCGCCGATCTGCGCCACGATGTGATGGCGGGGCTGACCATTGGCACCGTGGCTGTGCCGCTTTCCATGGCGCTGGCGATTGCCACGGGCGTGGCGCCCCAG
>JBNJDI010000038.1:0-21605 GCA_051744725.1 Pseudomonadota bacterium
AACCATCGGAGCCAAGGCTTCGATGACTGGGCAATCTGACCTCTACAGGGTCATGGCATGACAGGGACGTCATATCCTCTCGGGGGGCCTCAGGGCCCCCTTTCTCGTTTACAGAGCCGCGGCCACCTCGGTCCCCTGGCGGAACGCGCGTTTGGCATCGAGCTCCGTGGCGACATCCGCGCCCCCGATTCGATGCGTGATCACACCACGCCGTGTCAGCTCCTCCGACAGATCCCGGAGCGGCTCCTGGCCGGTGCAGATCACGACATTATCCACCGCGAGCATCCGGTCTTCCTCGCCATTGTCCGTCTGCACCGTGATGTGAAGCCCATCATCATCAATGCGCCGATACTGGACACCCGGAATCATCTCCACGTTGCGGTTACGCAACTGGACGCGATGCACCCATCCGGTGGTCTTGCCCAGGCCTTTACCGGGCTTGGAGGTCTTGCGCTGCAGCAGGTAGACCTGGCGCGGCGAGGGTTCCGGCTGTGGTTCGGTGAGAGCCCCCGGCGCCTCCCAGTTCGGATCAACGCCCCACTCCTTCTGCCAGTCAGCAACCGGGAGCGGCTCGCCTTCCGGGTGATGCTCGAAATCATGGGTCAGGAACTCGCCCACATCGAAACCGATGCCGCCAGCGCCGAGGATGGCCACGGACTGGCCCACCGGCGTGTTGTGCCGGAGCACATCCAGGTACCCGAGCACCTTGGGGTGGTCGATGCCTTCGATCTCCGGCGTCCTGGGTTTGACGCCGGTCGCGATGACCACGTCGTCAAAGCCCTCGTCCACCAGCGCGTCCGCATCGGCGCGGGTATTCAGGCGGAGGTCGATCCCGTGCAACTCGATCTGGCGCCTGTAATAGCGCAGGGTCTCGGCGAACTCCTCCTTGCCGGGAATCCGCTTGGCGTAGTTGAACTGGCCGCCAATCACCGGGTCCGCCTCGAACAACGTGACCTGGTGCCCCCGGCGAGCCGCTGTCGTGGCCGCGGCCAGCCCCGCTGGACCGGCACCGACGACGGCCACACGGCGGCTCACGGCGGCCAGTGTCGGATTGAGTTCGGTCTCGCGCCCGGCGCGGGGGTTGACCAGACAGCTGGCCTTCTTCGCCTGGAAGACATGGTCCAGGCAGGCCTGATTGCAGGCGATGCAGGTATTGATCTCGTCCGCGCGGTTCTGCTCCGCCTTGCGAACAAACTCTGCATCCGCCAGCAACGGGCGCGCCATGGAGACCATGTCCGCATCGCCGCGCGCCAGCACTGTCTCAGCGGTGGCCGGATCATTGATGCGATTGGTGGTCACCACGGGAATCGAGACCTCGTCCCGGAACTTCGCGGTCACCCCGGTGAAGGCGGCACGCGGCACGGATGTAACAATGGTGGGGACCCGGGACTCGTGCCAACCAATGCCGGTATTGATCAGGGTGGCGCCTGCCTGCTCGATCGCCTTCCCGAGCCTCAGGACCTCGTCCCAGCTCTGGCCCCCGTCCACCAGATCCGCCATGGAGAGACGATAGATCAGGATGAATTCGGGTCCGACCACCTCCCGGATGCGCCGCACAATCTCGATCGGCAGCTGCATCCGGTTCTCGAAGGGGCCTCCCCACTTGTCCGACCGCCGGTTGGTCCGGCCACACAGGAACTGGTTGATGAAGTAGCCCTCGGAGCCCATGACCTCCACCCCGTCATAGCCCGCTTTCTGAGCGTACCGCGCGGCATCGACAAACGCCTGGATCTGGCGTTCAACGCCCCGGGTGGACAGCGCCCTGGGCTTGAAGGGGTTAATGGGCGCCTGGATCGCGGAAGCGGAGACGCTGAACGGGTGGTAGCTGTAACGCCCAGCGTGCAGCAGCTGCAGGCAGATCCTGCCGCCGGCGTCGTGCACTTCGCCGGTGACATGGCGATGCAGTCGTGCCGTAGCCGGATTGTTCATGGTGGACGACAGCGGCGCCAGCTGGCCCACCATATTGGGTGCGAAGCCACCCGTGACCATCAGGCCAACACCCCCCTCCGCGCGTTCCGCGAAGTAGCGGGCCATTTTATGCAGGTTCCAGAACCGGTCTTCCAGCCCCGTGTGCATGGAGCCCATCAGGACCCGGTTACGCAGCTCGGTAAAGCCGAGATCCAGGGGTTCCATAAGGTTCGGATAGGCGCTGTGACGGCTCATGCTCCACTCCCACGTCGGTAACAGGTCAGGCGTTGGAGTCTAGCACACACCGGGCTGGCCGGATTTGGCCCTCAGCCCTTCTCGGAGAGGTTATTCAGGCAAAGCTGCGCCTGCTGGACGAAATGGCTGAAGGCCTGGAACTGCTCGCGATCCGGTGGTTGAAAGAGGTCACTGTTGTCGGCATAGAACAGACCAACCACCCGCTCTCCCACCATCAGTGGCCCGAACAGCCCGGTCCGCCGACCGATATGACGGTCAAACCCCGGACGCTCCAGGTTCTTCCAGGGTTTCTCCTCCGGATTGGCGAGGTGGATGTTCTCCCCCGCTGCAGCAGCTTTCGCCAGCAGATCACGGCCGCGCATGTCGATGATGAACTCGTCACGCCAGTGGGCCGTGCCCTCACCCAGCACCTTGCGCGTGATCAGGTGGTGGCCACGGCGATCGCGCATCAACAGCACAACGCGCTGCAACCCGATGGCGCGGTGCATGCCCTCAACGACCGTCTGGAACACCAGGTTCAGATCCGGGTTATCCACCAGCAGTTCGGAAAGCTCGCGCAGGATCTGGAGCTGCAGCATGGGATCGCCGTGGGAATCCAGCTGGCCTTCGCCAGGGCTGTCCCCATCGTCACGATCCGGAAGCAGCGCCGTAACCTGCGGCATTCCGTAGGAAACCGCCACTTCCGCCGCCTCACGGGAGTTCTCCTGGATCTGTTCCTGCAGATCGTCCTTCGACGCCTTAAGCGAGCCGGCCAGCTTCTCCACAACCTGCTCCACCTGGCGGTCGTGCCAGCCGCGCTCGGAGGCCTCCGCCAGCGTCAGCGAATGGCGCACCAGTGCCGAGGCGGCCGAATTCGCCTTGCCGGAGGACACCACCTCCTTCACCAGGGAGCCCAGGGACCAGGTGGAGGCCAGTCCACGGGTAATGCTGGAAAAGCTCGCCCCGATGACCTCCTTCTGGGCTTCCACCGGGTCCATCTGGTTCATCTTACGGTCCAGTTCCTCGGCCTGGGGAATGCGGCAGGCCCAGAACGCCAGCTCGCCGATATGGCTGAGCAGCGCAGCCACAAACACCTCCTCCTTTTTCTCGGCACTGCGTGAAGGCAGCAGGGAGCGGGCCTGGACGGCGGCGTGCAGTGACCGGGCCAGACAGCGCAGCAGGTGGGTGCGTGGGTTGCGCGACAGCAGTGCATCGATGACCAGCGACGAGATCGCCATGGCCCGCACCGCGTCAAAGCCGATCAGGGTGATGGCCCGGCTGACGGTGCTCACACTCACCCGGGAGCGGTTGTAGAACACCGTATTGGAAAGCCTCAGGACCTGGGAGGTCAGGTCGGCGTCCTTGAGGATGACGTCCGCGAGCTGGTTGACGGTGGAGCTGTCACTGTCGGTCAGCTGGCTGATCTCTCTCAGTGTTTCCGCCAGAACCGGCATTTCCACCTGGCTCAGGTACTGCACCCAGTCATTGGACGACCCCCGTGTGGGGGGTTGCGTGGACTCCGTTGTGGCCATGACACCTCTCGATACAGCCGTTTCATGAATGCCCTGTAACCGGTCCAGTATAGATCACCAGCGCAGTCGCACCAGCAGGAAGGGCCGGTCACCCAGTGTCTGCCGGATCAGCTGGCCACTTTCCTCCCGGTAGCGCACACGGGTATCCAGGCTCATGCCAGCCCCGAGTTCCAGGCCCAGCCCCCGGTACAGGGCATCGAGGCGCCGGGTCAGGATCAGTTGCCACTCCTCAAGCCGGACCGTGCTCTCAAGCCGGCGCTGATCATCCAGAGCCCCCCATTTTTCACCCAGGCGTGCCGCCTGAAGAGACCAGCGCCCGTGCAGGCTTCGCCACTGCACCATCCTCGGCAGGTCAAGCGCCAGCTGCCCGTAACCCGTGGCAAAACCACCACGCAGCGCCGGCACCCACTGGAAGGTTCCGAAGCGATGGTCACCGCGCACCCCGAGCGCCCAGCCTCCGCTGCCGGGCAGATCACGCCAGAGCCCGATGCGCCCGACCCAGACATCGGCGTGGGTATCCTGATGCTTGAGCACATTCGAGGTCGCATGAATGCCGGCGCTGGCATAGAGCTGCCAGGCGCCACGCGCTTCACGGGCCTCCAGTGCCACACGGTGCAGGTGACCGTTGTGGGCCGGCTGGCCGGAGCGGATCCGCAGCGGCTGATAGTGCCACACAAAACCCAGCCCCTGCCGGTCTCCCACCCGCAGACCGCGACCGGAACGGCTCACCGGCTCTGCAGCCGTAGCCGGCCCCGGGGCGTCGTAATCCCGCCACTGCTGCCATTCCAGAACCCCCTCACCCCAGCCCACGGCCGGTAACATGAACGCCAGCCCGGCAAGCGCTTGCAACAGTGGGCGCACGCCCCTGATACTCGTCACTCTCATATCCGGCTCCCCTGGATGCCCATGCAGACGTTTTTCTCCAACCATAGCCTGCTCCCCGAACAGCTGCCCAGCATCGAAGAAGCCCGGTGGCAGCACCTGGCGCCTGACTATGCGCGCATGGTGCTGCTGGGCGGGCTGGCATTCTGGCTGCCGGCCGGGGCCGCCGGGCTGGCGCTCAGTGCCCTGGGTGTCATCCCCCTGAACACCCTCCTGATGGCAGCCGCCTGGCTGGTACTGCTGGTCCCGACCCTGCTCAGCTACCCTGCCGCCAGGGTCAAGCGCTACGCCATCCGCGAGCAGGATGTCCTCTTCCATGAGGGCCTGCTCTGGAAAAGCACGACCGTCATCCCACGCAACCGCATCCAGCACATCCAGACCGAGAACGGCCCGCTGGAGCGCTGGTTCGGACTGGTTACCCTCAAGTGCTATGGCGCCGGCGGCCAGCAGGCGGACCTGGTGATTCCCGGACTGCAGGAGGCGCTGGGGCAGCAGCTGCGCCAGTACCTGCTGGATCAGGCCGACGACACAGATAACCCGGAGCGCACCGGCGGAGACGATGACGTACAGCAGTGACTGGCACCGGGTTTCACCCCTGGCCATCATCCATCACGGCCTGACCTTCCTGCGCCAGGTGGTGGGCAGCAATCCGGGCCCGCTGCTGGGGCTGATCGCGGGTACCGTGGCATTCGCGCGCGAGTCGCCCCTGATGATCGCCACCACCGTACTCACGCTGGTCCTGCTCAGTGTGGTCATGGCGGTCATGGGCTGGCTCCGGTTTCTCTACCGTGTCCATGACGGCGCCATACAGGTGCAACAGGGCGTATTCACCCGCCACAAGCTGACCCTGGCGTTCGACCGCATACAGAACGTGCGCCTCGAGCGCCCGGTCTATCTCAGGCCTTTCGGGCTTGCGCGGCTGACGATTGAATCCGCGGGCTCCGCCAGCGACGAGGTGCACCTGCCCGGTATACCACTGGCCGAAGCGGAAGATCTCCGGGACCGGGCCCTGGAGGAAACCAACGCCCAGCAGGAGCCTGAGACAGTAGCGCCCGGAGCCGACTCCCCCCGCTCCCGGGAACTGCTCAGACGCCGCCCCTCGGATCTGATCATCTACGGCATCAGCAGCCCGGCCATCCTGTGGGGCGGCGCCATCGCGGCCTCACTGATGGGGGCTCTGACCCGGAATATGGGCGATGCGCAGAGCCAGCAGGCCGAACAGGCCATGAACGCTATGCTTGAAGCCATGCCGGGCTGGTTTCCGGAGCCGCTGGCACTGCCACTGGCCCTACTGCTGTTGCTGGCGCTGATGACCATCGCCTCGGTAACCATGGCACTGCTGCGCTACCAGGGCTACCGGCTGTTCCGGGAGGGCGAACGCTACCGGGTCACCTCGGGGCTGCTAACGCGCCGTGAGCAGGGCATCCGCCACCAGCGCATCCAGCACCTGCATCTGGCGCAGAGCTTTGTGGCCCGCCTGTTCCGGCGGCACCACCTCAGTTGCCACCCCATCGGCCCTTCTCTGCCGGACCAGCCGGATGGTGGCGGCGGTGCGCTCATGGCCCCCTCGCTAACCCCCGGTGAGCAGGCCCGCATCATCGAGGCCCTTTACCCGGATCTGGACTGGGGGAATCTCCGTTTCCAGCCGGTCAGTGCCCGCTTCATGCTGCCACGGTTCGCGTTCTGGGGGCTCCTGGCAGCGATCGCGGCTGTCTGGGTGACCCTGGGGGACGTACCGGTCTGGGCACTGGCCCTGTTCCTGCCGGTGCCACCACTGATCCTGCTCAACTGGCGTCGCCAGGGCTGGTGCCTCCAGGATGAGCGGCTGATCCTGCGCGGTGGCCTCATTGGCTGTCACTACACGGTGTTCGACGCCTACCGGGTACAGACCCTCAAGCTGTTCCAGAACCCGCTCCAGCGCCGCGCCGGCCTGGCGAACCTGGGGATCCGGCTGGGCTCCGGGGGCTTCCGGATCCCCTTCATTCCCTGGGGGACCGGAACCCGCCTGATGGATCATCTTCTCTGGCAGGTGGAAACCAGCCGCGCGCCCTGGTTGTAACCCCCTCAAAGAACTGTAAGTGCTAGAATTTACGGAAAAGCACCTGCAGCTACCGGGCCGACCAACTTGTTCCAGCTTCTCAACCGCCAGGGCCTCGAGCGCAATGATCGGGATACCGAGGACGAGACCACCACGATCAACCTGGAACGGGTCGGGCGCACGCGCATTGAGGACCTGGTCTCAAGCACCCGCGAGGTTCCCTGGGCCCTGACTCTTGCCCAGCTTCTGTGGACCGCGGGGCCGGTGACCTTCCTGGCGCTGCAGGGCGGGTCGCTGCTGGGTTACGGCGAACCGGTCGAGCTCCGGACTTACCTGTTCTTCGCCATCTACGTGTTCATCGCCGCCATCATCGGTGTCGTGGCCCGCATCATGGCGACCACCATCCGTGGCCGGAAACAGGAGAAAGTGCGGGCCAATATCACCCGCACACTGGATATGATCCCTGACCTGGTCTTCACGGCCAGGGACCTTCACCTGGGCACCCTGACCAAGCCCGAGCGCCAGCGCGACGCCGCCGCGATTCTCCTGCGCAAGCAGGATCTGGGATCGAACACCATCTCTGTAGCGGTCTATGACCTGACCAATGACAATACCCTCGCCACCATCGCCGAAGAAATCGAGGTCTTCCGCCGCGCGGGCATGTTCAGCCGCATCCGGGATCTCAACCTCCGTTATGAGGAACACATCGAGGCCGCGCTGACGCAGCTCAAGGAATACTCGGGGGAGATCGCCGACCTGCTGCGCGAACGCCTCCAGGGGCACGCCCCCAACCAGGACGAGGGGGTGGCACGGGGCGACCATTTCATCAGCCAGATCTATGCCGCCGCGCATCAGGAAGACCTGTCCCTGATGACCCTTGAGGACGTGGAAGACATCCTGGGCCTGGCCTTTGAACTGCTCAGCGGGCGCGAGATCACCCGCCTGACCCTGGACTACGAGGGCGACTGGCAGCTGGCCAGGGCCCTGGACGAACTGGAGCGCTGGCACAACGCCTACCGGCAGGTGAAGGCCTCGGCCGTACTCTATCTGCGCGAGCTGGCCTACTTCCTGATCGAGACCCGCCTGACAGCGCTGGACCACAGCATCCTTGATGCCGATACCGACACCCTGCTGCAGGAGACCAGTAACGCGCTGACACGGCTGGTCGGGCGCCTGCGCTGGTCCGGCCAGGATGAACTCGAGACCAATCGCCGCGCCTTGCGCAATCTCCGCATGGCACTGCGCTACGCCAAGCTCACCCGCCAGACCGTGGGGCGCCTTCAGGACCGCTACGTGCGCTATGTCCGCGCCCTGGAGCGCTGGACACTGCTGCGCGAACGCCTCTTCGAGAACGAAAGCCTGGCACTGCCGGGCGAGGGACTGCGCATCCGCGAAAGCACCATTGCGCTCAATGATGAACAGAAACTGGAGTTCGCCGGCCAGTTCGTACGCTATCTGGACGACCACGGCATTGCACCGGGCAACATGGGCGTGCTCCGGCACGATTCCTCCCTATCCATCCAGCATGCCAAGCACCTGGCCATACGGGTGCTTCTGATCCTGCGGCCACTGCTCGATCTGGACAACCCCAGCGTCCAGCGCGCACTGGAAAGCAGCCGCGGAGCCTTTCTGGAAGGACTGGAGATGAGCTTCAGCGCGGACGCCAAAGCCGGGCTCGGCGCGGCCGTGGTCAAGGAGCTTTCGGACAATCTGGGGCCGGCGGCCGAACTGATTGCCCTGCGCCTGACCAAGCTCTACCGCATGCCCCTGTCCCAGAAAGTGCGCGACTTCCTGGTGGAGCACTTCGACGCCAATCCCGAACGGTTGCAGTTCATCTCGGACTCGGCACGGGATGACGAGCAGGACGAGGCCCCCCCGATTCCCCATGCGCCCGCCATGGTCCACAACTACGAGGAATGGCGGGCGCCCATTGAGGCGGCGGAAGGGCTTCTCGGACAGCTGCTGCGCCAGGTGGAGAGCGGCTGATCAGCCGTTACCCTCAGGCCTGGTCCTCAAGCACCTCGAAGGTCATGCCCGAGGCGCTCTGAAGCCGTTCGAGCAGCTGGCCATCCAGCGCCGTGGCCGGGGTCCAGAAACCGCCCCCGACCTGCTCCCGGTCAATATCCCGGGCCAGGCAGACACCAGCCTGCCCCAGCATTTTCGAAGTGGCGCCATAGCCGGGATCCCGATCCCCGGTCACCTTGCCGCGCAGTGTATCGCCATCCTCGGTTTCCCCGAAGAACCTCAGGTCGAAGAAGCCTTTCTCGCGGGCTTCACGGGACGGGCCCTGACCGGGCTTGGGCACCACGAACCGCTCCAGCAGCCAGCGGGTCGGCGCGATGGAGGCGCCCAGCATGAAGCCCCCCATGACACCGGTGACCCCCCAGCCGCTGGCGCGCCCCTTGAGGCCCTTCCCGACCAGCACGGCCTCGTCATAGTGGAAGTCACTGCCGTAGGCCTTGCCGGAAAGCGCGTTGGAACGGTGCACCACCCGGGTATTGATCGCCGCCATCACAAACGGCGCGGTCCAGGCCTGGAAATCCGGATCGTATTCGGCCTTTTTCACGGTATGCTGGCGCGCTGTGAAGCCATGGTTCGGCGGACAGATCGAGTAGGGATTGGCCAGCTCCCGACGCAGCTCCGGATTGGAGGATGCTTCCTTTACGACATTGAGAAGACTGGCAACAGTGCCGCCGGAGAGCTCTCCCTTGGCCGCCTTCACCCGCATACTGACGCGGGTCAGCGGCTTGCCGAAACGCGCCTGCGCCTGCTCCTGCATGAACCAGACCCCCATGTCCGAGGGAATGGAATCGAAGCCGCAGCAGTTGACGATGCGCGCGCCCGACGCCTCGGCCGTGGCCTCGTATTTCTGGATCATCTGGCGCAGCCACTGGACCTCACCGGTCAGATCACAGTAGTCGGTACCGCTCTCGGCACAGATGCGCACCAGGGGCTCACCGTAGAGCGCATAGGGCCCGACGGTGGAGATGATCACACGCGCACCGTCGCACATCGACTCGAGCGCTGTCTCATCCGAGGCATCCGCCACGATCACGGGCAGGTCCACCGCCATGGGTCCCAGCTCCGAACGCAGGGATTCCAGTTTGTGCTCGGAGCGCCCGGCAATCGCCCAGGTGAGATCCTCGCCCACGCCGAAAGTATGCAGCAGGTAATCAGCCAGGATGCGCCCGACAAAGCTGGTGGCACCGAAGACAACAACGTCGTATCCATTCTGGTTCATAAGGGTTTCCCTCCGCAGTCCGTGAAAGCTGTTGAATAGCAGCTGCTGTGATGATACGCACGCAGAGCGCTGGATGACAGCAGGGGGAGCCGCTATTCTGGGCCCTTTTTCGGGAAATGGAGATTCAGATGAAAAAGTGCGCTCTGCGTATCACCACTCTGCTGATGTCCGCATTGTTGCTGGCGGGGTGTTCCGGCATGCAGCGCTCCATCCACGACGCAGCCATCAATTATGAAACCAGTGACGCCGGCCTCGAATCCCAGGAGCTGACGTTCGATTACGGCGAGCTCCGGATCCTGCGCACCCCGGAGCTTCAGGAAGGTCGCCAGACCCTGGTGCTGGTTCACGGCTTCGGCGCCAACAAGGAGAACTGGCTGACCCTCGCCCAGCACCTTGAGGGGGAATACAACATCATCGCCCCGGACCTGCCCGGCCATGGCGACAGCGTGCAGAACCCGGAGCTTGACTACGGCATTCCCCGCCAGGCGGAGCGGCTGATGCAGCTTCTGGATCGTCTGGACATCGAACACGCCCACCTCGCCGGCAACTCCATGGGCGGCGCCATCGTTGCTGTTGCCGCGGCGGAATACCCGGATCGGGTTATCAGCCTGTCGCTTCTCAATACCGCGGGCATCCATGAGCACCCCGCGGAACTGGACCGACAACTGGCAGAAGGATCGAACCCTCTGGTTCTGGAGGCGCCTTCGGACTACGACGAGCTGATGGCCTTCGCCATGAACGAGCCTCCCTTCATTCCCTGGCCGGTCAGTTCCGTGATGGCCCGTGAAGCCTACGGCAACCGCGACATCAACCGGCAGATCTTTGAGGACCTTGAAGCGGACCGGGAGGAGGACTTCCGCGCCACTCTGACGCGCATCCGGGCCCCCACACTGGTTCTCTGGGGTGCCGATGACCGCATCATTGACGCGGCCAATGCGCCGCTGGTGGCGCAGGCCATTCCGGACAGCCGCCTGGAGATCCTCGAGGACATCGCGCACATGCCCATGATCGAGGCGCCGGAGAAAACCGCCTCACTGATGCGCTCTCTGATCAGTGAGGCGGCCGGAAGCGCCGGGGAACAGGCCGGAGCGCACTAGAAGCGGGTCCGTCCCCTTAACAGCACCTGCACCTGGTCAATGCTGTCGTCCCCATCCAGCGGAAAGGCGACGTCCAGGTGCAGCATCCGCTGCACCTCGATCCGGCTGGAGGCCAGCCTCAGCCCGAAGCCCACATCCTTGAGGACGCCATCGTCAGGGCCATTCTGACGCCCGTCATCAAACCAGGCCCGCCCCACGTCCGTGAACAGGACACCGCCCATCCGGAAGAGGCTGAAAGGATGCCAGTCCGGGAAGTAACGCCGTTCCAGCGTCCAGAGCGCGCGCCGGTTGCCCTGCTGGTACTCACTGGGGTAACCGCGCAGGCCGTTTTCGCCGCCAATGAGCAGCTGCTGGTCCGCGGTGAGGTTGCGGGCCGCCGTGAATGACAGGTTGGTGTACCAGCTGTTCCAGCGCACCGAGCCCCCGTGGAAGTAATCCAGGCTGAGCGTGCCCTGGAGGTTCTCGACACGGCGCTCGTCCAGCCGGTAGGTCCCGCTCTGGCTGAGCGTGTAGCGGGCATAGCGGGTGTCGCTGGCCAGCAGTGCATCGCTGAACTCCGTATTCAGTACCACCCGGTCCTCCGTGGCCCCCAGCCCGGGTGACGAATAGCCCAGTTCCGTGCGCCACACAAAGCCATCGCGGATGTCCTCCACCCGCTGCAGGCGGGTCAGGTTGACCATTTCCCGGAAACGGTTCTGGCGGTAATCGAAGCCAATCCAGGGGTAGCTCAGGGTGCGGTCACGCGGCAGCACATCCAGGGCCGGCTCATCCGGGAGACGCTCGAATTCGAAGGCCTCATAGCGGTAGCCTCCCAACAGCCGCAGCTGTCGGTCCCCGCGTTCGGCCAGCCGCCAGCCCCAGTCCACACTGGCGTACTCATGGCTGCGACGGTAGTCGGCAATGGCCTCGGCCCCCACGAAGCGCGATTCCTCCCGCACGTCGTCCACGCCCCGGAGACCCGCGCGCCAGCCCGCCCGCTCACTGTAGAAGGGGCGCTCCAGATAGGCGCTGCGCCCACGCCCGTCACTGCGTTCGTCGTAGGAGAAGCCGGTCTGCCAGTGGGAGCCCAGCACATTGGGATCATCGAAATCCACGCTGGTTTCGGTGCGATCCGGATCACTGGTGTAGGAGATACCCAGGCTCTTGCCCGAGCCGAGGAAGTTGGGATCGGAGAGTCCCGCGTTGGTGGTGTTCTCTCCCCCGGAACGGGACGCACCGAAGCTGGGCAGCAGCGTCCAGGTATCCCGGGCCAGGACGCTCACCTCCACCTCATCGCCACAGACCCGCGTAACCCCGACCCAGGCGGCGGTCAGGTATTCGCGCTGTCTCAGGATGCGCTCGGATTCGGCGATCATGCCCGGTTCATAGCGGTCGCCCGGGTCAAAGACCAGCTGCGCCCGGAGCGCGGAGTGCCAGGTGGGCGTATTGAGGGCATTCAGCGTCCGGTAGAGAGCATTGTCCTGCTCCGGGTCACTGGTATCGAAGATGGGGCGGCGCACGATGCGGATGCGGCCGATGCGGGCCTTTTCCGGAATCACCAGATCACTCTGGCGGGCCAGCTGATCGCGTGGCCTGTCGAGATCGATGGATTCAGGCTGGATCTCACTGACCACACAGCCATCGGCCGCGCTCTGTGCCAGGAGGCCGGGGCTGAACAGAATGCCGCCCAGCGCGGCAAGCAGGCCCGCGAGGGCGGTGCCAGCGTCATTCCGATGCACCATACCGCCCAACTATAGCGCCTGCTGGCGGTTGCGTCAGTGGGGGAAGAATCCGTCCAGGGCATCAAGGACTTCGGAGAGCCGGTTGACGCCGGTGACCTGCATCCCTTCCGGCGGGCGCTTGGGCACATTGGCCGAAGGCACCAGGGCCTTGCCGAAGCCGTGCTTGGCCGCCTCCAGAATGCGCTCCTGGCCGCTGGGCACCGGGCGGATCTCGCCGGAGAGCCCGACTTCGCCGAAGATGACCAGATCCCTGGGCAGGGCCCGGTCACGGAAGGAGGATATGATCGCGGACAGCAGCGCCAGGTCGGCGGTGGTTTCCGCCACCTTGACGCCGCCGACCACGTTCACGAACACGTCCTGGTCGCCGCAGTGCAGGCCACCATGGCGGTGCAGCACCGCCAGCAGCATGGCCAGCCGGTTCTGGTCCAGCCCCACCGCCACCCGGCGCGGGTAGCCGCCCTGGCTGTCGTCCACCAGGGCCTGGATCTCGACCAGCAGCGGGCGTGTGCCCTCCCAGACCACCATGACCACACTGCCGGGTGCCGCCTCCGAGCCCCGGTTCAGGAAAATGGCGCTGGGATTGCGCACCTCGCGCAGGCCCTGTTCCAGCATGGCGAAAACGCCCAGCTCGTTCACGGCACCGAAGCGGTTCTTGATGCCACGCAGGGTGCGGTAACGGCTGTCGCTGTCGCCCTCCAGCATCAGTGAGGCGTCGATCATGTGCTCCAGGACCTTGGGGCCCGCCAGCCCGCCATCCTTGGTCACGTGCCCCACCAGGAAGAGCACCACCCCGCTCTGCTTGGCGAAGCGGGTCAGCGTGGCGGCGCTCTCGCGCACCTGGGAGACGGAGCCGGGGGCGGACTCCACGTCCGCCACATGCATCACCTGGATACTGTCGACCACCATGATCGTGGGCTTTTCCTCGGTGGCCACCTCCAGCATGCGCTCCACCCCGGTTTCCGAGAGCATGCGTACCCCGCTGGCGGTCAGCTCCAGGCGCTTGGCGCGCAGCGCCACCTGCTGCAGGGATTCCTCGCCGGTCACATAGAGCACGGACTGGGAGCGGGCCAGCTCACACAGCACCTGCAGCAGGAGGGTACTCTTGCCGGCGCCCGGATGCCCGCCGAGAAGGACGGCGGAACCGGCAACCAGGCCGCCACCGAGCACGCGATCGAACTCGGTGATACCGGTGGGGATGCGGGGTTCCTCGGTGAGATCGATGTCGTCCAGGGACTGGATCGCCGCACGTTGCCCGGCATAGCCGGCGAACCGGCTCTCACGGGCCTCGCCCGCCGTGTCGCCACCCAGGCGCACTTCCGAGAGGGTGTTCCAGGCGCCACAGGCGCCACACTGGCCCTGCCACTTGCTGTACTCGGCGCCGCAGTCGCCGCAGACGTAGGCGGTGCGGGCCTTGCTGCGCTTACTCATCCCTGCCCCTGATCGATTCAGCGTGCGCTGAACTCGTGCACGGCATCGACCATGACCTTCGCCTTGTCCGGGTCCACGTCCAGATGCACGCCGTGCCCAAGGTTGAAGACATGGCCGGAACCGGTGCCGTATTCGCCCAGGATCCGTTCCACTTCGCTGCGGATCACGCTGTCCGGTGCGTACAGCGTAGAGGGATCCAGGTTGCCCTGCAGGGCCACACGGTCACCCACGCGCCGGCGGGCCTCCCCGATGTGGGTGGTCCAGTCCAGCCCCAGGCAGTCCGCGCCGCAGCCGGCCATGGTTTCAAGCCACTGGCCGCCATTCTTGGTGAAGACAATCACGGGCACCTGGCGGCCGTCATGCTCCCGGATCAGGCCATCGATGATGCGCTGCATGTAATCCAGCGAGAAGGCCTGGTACGCGTGGGGGCTGAGTGCCCCGCCCCAGGTGTCAAAGATCTGAACCACCTGGGCGCCGGCCCGGATCTGGGCGTTGAGGTAATCGGTCACCGCATCCGCCAGCTTGCCCAGCAGCCCGTGCAGGACCTCAGGGCTTTCCATCATCAGCCGCTTGATCCCGCGGAAATCCTTGCTGGAGCCGCCTTCCACCATGTAGGTGGCAAGCGTCCAGGGACTGCCGGCAAAGCCGATCAGGGGCACACGGCCGTTGAGCTCGCGGCGGATGGTGGAGACCGCGTTCATCACGTAGCCGAGGTCCCGCTCCGCATCCAGTTCCGGCAGTGCCGCCACGTCCTCGGCCGTGGTCACGGTCTTCTGGAAACGCGGCCCTTCACCGGTGACGAAATGCAGCCCCAGGTCCATGGCATCCGGAATGGTGAGGATGTCGGAGAAGAGAATCGCCGCGTCCAGGTCGAAGCGTTCCAGCGGCTGGAGGGTGACCTCACAGGCCAGGCTGTCGTCCTGGCACAGGGCCATGAAACTGCCCGCCTGTTCCCGCACGCGGCGGTACTCGGGCAGATAGCGCCCGGCCTGGCGCATCATCCAGACCGGGGTGGCATCCACAGGCTCGCCGGCGATGGCGCGTAACAGCCTGTCGTTTTGGAGTTGGCTCATTAAACGTCCAGATAGTCCATGATGCCGTCGGCGGCCTTGCGCCCCTCGGCCACGGCCGTAACGACCAGGTCCGAGCCGCGCACCATGTCGCCGCCGGCAAAGATTTTAGGGTTCGACGTCTGGTACGGGTACTGGCTCGTTTCCGGAGCCAGTACCCGGCCGCCGTCGTCGGTTTCCACATTCTGGCCATCAAACCAGTCCGAGGGGCTGGGCCGGAAGCCGAAAGCCACCAGCACGGCGTCCGCGGGAATCACTTCCTCACTGCCCGGCACCGCCTCGGGTCGGCGACGGCCGTTCTCGTCGGGGTCACCCAGCTGGGTCTGTACCACCTTCACGCCTTCCACCCGGTCCTCGCCGATGATGGCGATGGGCTGGCGATTGAACATGAACTGCACGCCCTCTTCCTTGGCGTTATAGACCTCCTTGCGCGAGCCCGGCATGTTGGCCTCGTCACGCCGGTAGGCACAGGTGACGCTGGCCGCCTGCTGGCGGATCGCGGTGCGGTTGCAGTCCATGGCGGTATCGCCGCCGCCGAGCACGACCACACGCTGGCCCTTCATGTTGATGAAGCGCCCGTCCTCACTGTCGAAGCCAAGCCGGCGGTTCACGTTGGAGACCAGGTACGGCAGGGCTTCATAGACGCCCGGCAGTTCCTCGCCAGGGAACCCACCCTTCATGTAGGTGTAGGTGCCCATGCCCATGAAGACGGCATCGTACTCTTCCTGCATGTCCTCAATGGCCACGTCGGTGCCCACATCCACACCCAGGCGGAACTCGATGCCCATGCCCTCGAAGACTTCCCGGCGCGTACGCATCACGTGCTTTTCCAGCTTGAACTCCGGAATACCGAAGGTCAGGAGACCCCCGATCTCGGGGTAGCGGTCATAGACCACCGGTTTCACGCCATTGCGCGCCAGCACATCCGCACAGGAAAGCCCGGCGGGCCCGGCACCGATTACCGCCACCCGGTAGTCCGTCCACTCGACCTTCGACAGGTCCGGGCGCCAGCCCAGGGCAAAGGCGGTGTCCGTGATGTATTTCTCCACGGACCCGATGGTTACGGCACCAAACCCGTCGTTCAGGGTACAGGCCCCCTCGCAGAGCCGGTCCTGGGGGCAGACACGGCCACAGACCTCGGGCAGGGAGTTGGTCTGGTGGCACAGTTCGGCAGCCTTGAGGATGTTGCCCTCGGAGACCAGCTGCAGCCAGTTCGGGATGTAGTTGTGTACCGGGCACTTCCACTCACAGTAGGGGTTACCGCAGTGCAGGCAGCGATGGGACTGGGAAGCCGCCTCCTGCTTGCGGAACGGCCTGTAGATCTCGCCGAATTCCTGGCGGCGTGTGGTCACCGCCACCTTTTCCGGGTCGCAGCGCCCGACCTCGATGAACTGGAAGTTGTTGTTCAGTCGTTCAGCCATGAATCGTCCTCAACTCGGAATTCCTGAAAACCGGATGCATGCCCGCCGTCACTCGGGCCGGGCACGGGTGCTTTCGAGCAGCCCCTTGAGACTGGCGGCCTTGGGCTTGACCAGCCAGAAGGCGCCGATGTACTCGTCCAGGTTTTCGAGGATATGCTTGCCCCAGGCACTTCCCGTGGCCTCGACGTGTTCGCGGATCACCCCACGCAGATGGTTCCGATACGGCTCCATGTGTTCGCTGGAGATGCGATGGATCTCCACCAGTTCGTGGTTGTACTTGTCCACGAAGGTCCGGCTCTCATCGAGCACATAGGCGAAGCCACCGGTCATGCCGGCCCCGAAGTTCTGGCCGGTCTCGCCCAGGACGGTAATCAGGCCACCGGTCATGTACTCGCAGCAGTGATCTCCGGCGCCCTCGACCACCGCGTGGGTGCCGGAATTGCGCACACCGAAACGCTCCCCGGCCATGCCGGCCGCGAACAGCCAGCCACCGGTTGCCCCGTAGAGGCAGGTGTTGCCGATGATGGCCGTCTTCTGGGTCTCGAAACGGCTGGTCGCCGGCTGCCGGATACGGATACTGCCGCCGGTCATGCCCTTGCCCACATAGTCGTTGGCATCCCCTTCCAGGTTCAGGTGCAGGCCGCCGGGGTTCCACACCCCGAAGCTCTGGCCGGCTGACCCGGTAAGATTGACGGTGATGGGCGCGTCCGTCATGCCCTGACTGCCGTGTACGGCCGCGATCTCACCCGCCACGCGCGCGGCGATGGAACGGTCACAGTTGGTGATGCGGTACTCGAAGGTACCGCCGCGCTTCTCCTGGATGGCCGGCAGCATGTCGGCGACCATGCGTTCGGCCATCTCGCCCGGATCGAAGGGCGTGTTCTTCTCGACCATGCAGTGCTGGGGCTTATCAGCCGGTATATGGCTGTTGTCCAGGATCCGTGTGAGATCCAGGTTGCGCTGGCGTGGGGTCTCCCCAGGCAGCAGCTCCAGCAGGTCGGTGCGGCCCACCAGCTCCTCGAGGGTACGCACGCCGAGCACAGCCATCCATTCACGGGTCTCCTGGGCGATGAACCGGAACAGGTTCATGACCATGTCCACTGTGCCCTGGAAATGCTCGGAGCGCAGGCGCTCGTTCTGGGTGGCAACGCCCGTGGCGCAGTTGTTCAGGTGGCAGATCCGCAGGTACTTGCAGCCCACCGCGACCATGGGCAGCGTGCCGAAGCCGAAGCTTTCCGCACCCAGGATGGCCCCCTTGACCACGTCCAGGCCGGTCTTGAGGCCACCGTCGGTCTGCAGACGCACCTTGTCGCGCAGGTCGTTCGCCCGCAGGGCCTGCTGGGCCTCGCTCAGCCCCAGCTCCCAGGGGGAACCGGCATAGTGGATGGAGGTCAGCGGACTCGCCGCCGTGCCGCCGTCATAGCCGGCAATGGTGATCAGGTCCGCGTAGGCCTTGGCAACACCCGCGGCCACCGTGCCCACACCGGGCTCGGACACCAGCTTCACGGATACCAGCGCCTTCGGGTTGACCTGCTTGAGGTCAAAGATCAGCTGCGCCAGGTCCTCGATGGAGTAGATGTCGTGGTGCGGCGGCGGCGAGATCAGGGTCACGCCGGGAACGGAGAACCGCAGACGGGCGATCAGCTCGTTCACCTTGCCGCCCGGCAGCTGGCCACCCTCACCGGGCTTGGCGCCCTGGGCGACCTTGATCTGCATCACGTCCGCCTCGCGCAGGTATTCGGCAGTCACGCCGAAGCGCCCGGAGGCCACCTGCTTGATCTTGGAGCGCTTCTCGGTGCCATAGCGGGCCGGATCCTCGCCCCCTTCACCGGAGTTGGAGCGCCCTCCCAGGCGGTTCATGGCCACGGCCAGGGCCTCGTGCGCCTCGGGTGAGAGCGCCCCCAGGGACATGGCAGCCGTGTCGAAGCGGGTATAGAGGTTGTCCGCCGGCTCCACTTCATCCAGCGGCACAGCCTGAATGTCCTTGCGGAACACCATCAGGTCACGCAGGGTCGCCACCGGCCGGTGGTTCACCAGCCCGGCGTACTCCTGATAACGCCCGTAATCGCCGGTGGTGACCGCTTCCTGGATGGTGCGGATCACGTCCGGATTGTAGGCATGGTATTCCTGCCCGTGCATGTACTTGAGGAAGCCGCCCGGTGGGATCGGCTTGCGCGGCTTCCACGCCAGATCGGCCAGCACTTCCTGATCCTGCTGGAAGTCGTAGAAGGTGGCACCCTGGATGCGGCTGGTCACGCCAGTAAAGCACAGGTTCACCACCTCGTCGGACAGCCCCACGGCTTCGAACAGCTGCGCGCCCCGGTAGGAAACAATGGTGGAGATCCCCATCTTGGAGAGGATCTTCATCAGGCCCTTGTTGATGCCGCGGCGGTAGTTGTTCTTGGCATCGATGGGATCCATCATCAGCTCGCCGCTGGTGACCAGATCGTTGAGAACCTGGTACGCCAGGTACGGGTAGACGGCGGTGGCACCGAAGCCGAACAGCACAGCGAAATGATGGGAGTCCCGCGCCCAGCCGGTTTCGACGATCAGGTTGGCGTCACTGCGCAGGCCCGAGGCCACCAGGTGGTGGTGTACGGCACCCGTTGCCATCATGGCGTTGATCGGCAGCTCACCCTTCTGGAGCCCCTTGTCGCTGAGGACCAGCAGCACCCTGCCATTGCGCACCGCCTCGGCGGCTTCCTCGCGCACGGCTTCCAGCGCTTTTTTCAACCCCAGCTCCGGGCGATAGCTCAGCCGGATACGCCGGACCGAGAAACCGGGCCGGTCATTCTCCTCCAGCCGGGCGAACTTGGCGGGCGACAGCACCGGTGTGGACAGGATGATCCGGTTGGCATGCTCCGGCGTCTCCTCGAACACATTGCGTTCAGCCCCGATGCAGGTCTCCAGGGACATGACAATGGACTCGCGCAGCGGGTCGATCGCCGGGTTGGTCACCTGGGCGAACTGCTGACGGAAGTAGTCCGCCACGTGACGGACCCGGCTGGAGAGCACCGCCATGGGCGTATCATCCCCCATGGAACCCACAGCTTCCTGGCCACTCTCACCGAGTGGCCGCAGTATCTGGTCACGCTCCTCATAGGAGACCATGAACATCTTCTGGTAGACCTTGAGCTCATCCTCTTCCATAAGCTCAAAGGACTGACTGCTCTCGTGGAGCAGGGTCGATTCCACCCTGAGCGCGTTCTCGCGCAGCCACTGCTTATAGGGGCGTGCGTTCCTGAGGCGCTCGTTGACATCCTCGGTCCTCAGCAGCTCACCGGCCGCGGTATCGATGGCCAGCAGCTGCCCGGGCCCGATCCGGCCCTTGGCCACCACGGACGCCGGGTCATAGTTCCAGACACCGATTTCCGAGGCCACCGTGATCAGGCCATCGTCGGTCTCCACCCAGCGCGAGGGGCGCAGACCGTTACGGTCGAGCATGCAGACGGCATAGCGGCCGTCCGCCATGACCATACCCGCCGGGCCGTCCCAGGGCTCCATATGCATGGAGTTGTACTCGTAGAAGGCGCGCAGGCCGGCGTCCATGCTGTCGACGTTCTGCCAGGCCGGCGGCACCATCATGCGCAGGGCGCGGAATATATCCATGCCGCCGGCCAGGAGCAGCTCCAGCATGTTGTCCATGGCGGAGGAGTCCGAACCGGTGCGGTTGACCAGCGGCTGCAGCTCTTCGAGATCCGGCAGGTTGGGGCTGCGGAACTTGGAGCCCCGCGCAACCGCCCAGTTGCGGTTGCCTTCAATGGTGTTGATCTCACCGTTGTGCGCCAGCAGACGGAATGGCTGGGCCAGCGGCCACCGGGGCGCGGTATTGGTGGAAAAGCGCTGGTGGAAGACACAGACGGCCGTGGCCATGTCCGGATCGCCCAGATCCGGATAGAAGGTCGGCAGGTCCACCGGCATCATCAGGCCCTTGTAGGACAGGGTGCGGTTGGAGAGACTGCAGACGTAGAATTCCGGGTCGTCCTCAAGGTCGATCTCGGCACGGCGGCGGCCCACGAACAGCGCCACACCCAGCCGGTCCGGATCCACGGAGCCCGAGGTCACAAAGACCTGCTCAATGCCGGGCAGCGCATCCAGCGCCATCTGCCCCAGGCACTCCGTGTTGGTCGGCACGGTGCGCCAGCCGACGACGGTCAGCCCTTCTCCGGCCAGCCGCTTTTCAACCACCGAACGCGCCCGGGCGGCGCGCTCCGGATCACGGCTCAGAAAGATCTGACCCACACCATAGTCCGCCCCCAGGTCTGCCCCAAGGTCCTGTTGCGCCACCTTGCGAAGGAAGGCATCCGGGAGGTTGAGCAGCAGACCGCATCCATCCCCTGTCTTGCCGTCGGCGGCGATGCCGCCACGGTGGGTCATGCAGGTCAGCGCGTCTATGGCCGTATTCAGGAGCCTGTGGCTGGCCTCGCCCTGCTTGTGGGCGATCAGGCCAAACCCGCAGTTGTCCCTGTATTCACCGGGCTGGTACAAACCTGTCATCATAGCAGTCTCTCTTGGAGATTTTCTTCTAATACAAAGGCTTAAACAATGCCCTGGGGCATCTTTAAGCCCTCGGTTTTCACAAAAGGGCTGCGTAGTCTACACGCGCGCGAAAATCCCCTCAAATCGTTGAGTTCTGAAAAAGATAGCAGGGCAGGTTTTTATAGCTTTCAGGCCTAAAGATCCTCGTAGGCCCGCGGCCAGGGGTCCATCGCCCGGACCCGCTCCGGCAGGGCACCAATGGCCTCGCGGGCCGCAGCCCGGTCCGGATAGGTTCCGTGCACCACAATAAACCATGGCTCACCCTGATGCCGCGTCCGGGTATAGACCGCATCGCCCACATCGTACTCCTCCATGAATTCTAGGGCAGTGGATTCGCTGAAACTACCCAGAAGCTGAAGGGTAAAGGCCCCATCAGCCTGTTCACGGTACCACTGGGCCTCACGGAAACGGTCGGGGTTCCGGGGACTGAAGCCGTCCCCGCCGCCCTCTCCCTCCGTTTCAGCCACAGAGTCCGCATTGCCCGAATCCGTATC
>JBNJDI010000039.1:0-21452 GCA_051744725.1 Pseudomonadota bacterium
GAACTCGTAGCCAATGCCACAGCCGGCCTTGAGGGTGAGGCCCGCCTCGTGGTTCTTCACCAGGATGTTGTCCATGGAGTCATAGACGGTGCCGGAGACCGTGCAGTTGATGGTGGAGGTGGCCGGCTTGTGCGCCTCGGCGCCCGCATTGGAGGTGATTCGCCCGGCCGGAATGGCGCCGTTGCGCAGGGCCCAGACGAAGTCCTCGTGCACGGCCTTGCGCTTCTTGGCGGTCTCCACGGAGGCCAGGGACTCCGCGACGCGCTTGTAGGTGTCCTCGATTTCCCGGTCGACGGGCTCACCGGCCTTGGTCTTGAGCTGGTACTTGCTGGCCCAGATGTCGACCGAGGTTTCCTGGAATGGGATGTTGTTGGTCAGATCCTGCGTCTTGGCGTTCATGAGTGGCGTTGTCCCTGGTTGTTGCTTGCATACCGGTTGCGTAATGCAACCACCATATCTTGTGTTTAGGTTTTGAGCAGCCCGTGGCTCAGCCGGACCCTGCGGAGAGGGTGAAGCGGGGCATCTTCCCGGCTGTAGGGCTTAACAGGAGAGCAGACCGAGGCAATGCCTCCGGCCTGTTGACATGCGCTGTCATTTTTGATTAACCCCCAATATATCGACTTTTTCTTGTTGTTGATGCCCGTATATTGTGGTTTTGGGGTTGCGGGTGTCAAGTGAACATCATGCCCGGTTGGGGTGGGTGAGGCAGGATCCGCCCATGGCGGGGGTTGCGGCCGAAGGGGCCGATTCAGGGGCGGAAACCGTAGCATGCAATCTACTAGATATAGTATTGGGTGAAGACTCTGGAGCAATGGGTTATCCTGCGGTTTTCGGAGACGGACCCTCTCTCATGCGGATCAGAATTCTGCCATTGCTTTTTCTGGCCTCTGTCGCGCTGCTGGCGGGCGGCTGCACAACCACGGACGTGGCAATGGAGCAGCAGGCCGCTCCTGAGCCGGTAAGCGACGACCGGCCACTGCCGAGCTGGAACCGACTGATGCGGGAGACCCTTCCGGTGGTGAAGGCGGAGCTGGCCGCCGAAGGGGAAGATTTCCGTCCGCGGGCGTTTGTGCTGTCGCGCCGTGGTGGTGTCCGGGGGGTGCATATTGATCCCGCTTCGGGGGCGGATGACACCGAACGGATCGAGCTGCTCTTCGAGAGCCTGGAGGCCATTCTCCGGGGAGATGACGTGGTGGCACTGGTGGTCTATGCCACCGGAGAGGGCGAACTGCTCAACAGCCGTGACCGCAGTAACATGGTGGTGGCTCACCTTGAGCACTTTTCCGGCCGGGCTTTGCTGCGGCGCCTGAGCTATACCCGGGATGGCGACGAAGTCACGTTCGGACCCGAGGACGTGGACCGCACGGGTGCGCTGGTGATGGGGGAGAGGAACCAATGAACGTCATCTGGCTGCAGCGCCCGGAGCCTGCGGGTGCACTGGTGTATGGTGAGCTTGACTCACCCTGGGGGCGGGTCTGGTCCCTGTGGCACGAGGATGCGCTGACGCAGCTTGCGTTTGTGGACAGCCCTTCTGATGTGGAACAGCGATTCAACCGGGCGGTGAAGGTCTGGCGCCGTGAACCTGAATCCATGGCGGAGGACGATGGCCGGCTCATCGACCTCGCGGCCATTCTGAGGGCCTGGCCCCACCAGGCTGGGGCATCCATGCCCACGCTTGAGATGGTGGGGTCCGCCTTCCAGCAGCGGGTCTGGCGCTACCTGTTGCGCCTCGACCCGGGCCAGTGCCTGACCTATGGCGAAGTGGCCCACCACATCGGCCAGCCCGGAGCCGCCCGGGCGGTGGGGGCTGCGGTGGGTGCCAATCCGGTGCCCGTTCTGGTGCCCTGCCATCGTGTGCTGCCGGCTTCGGGCGGAACCGGACACTACGGCGGTGGTGAACGGCGCAAGCGGTGGTTGCTGAGTGGCGAGGGCGTAGGCCTGTGAATGCCTACTGGGCATTCTGCGGCGGCAGACGGTAGCGCATGCGCTTGCTGATGCCGCGGAAGGCCAGGTAGAGCAGGTAGATAAAGGCGAGCACCAGAATCAGCGCGGCCAGGGCCAACCCTCCTTCCTGCAGCATCAGGGCATCGTTGCCTTCCGAAACCAGGAGCGCAAACGCCCTGACACCATGGTGCTGGAGCAGGTAGAACGTGATCCCGCCCCCGAGTACTGCCGAGATGAACTGGCTGAAGATGATCAGTACGGAGGGAATCGTCGCTGCGTGCCCGCAGTGGCCGCATTGATAGCGGTCGGTGTACTCCGGCTCATCCTCGTTCCGGATGGGATCCATAAGCCCCTGTCGGCAGTTGGTGCATACGAGCATGCGGGCTGGTCTCCGGCAGATTGGTCAGTGACTGACTGTATAGTCTTTCAGGCGCTACAGCACAACCCCCGGGGGTCTGCGGCTTGACCCTGACGCGGGCTGCAGGGGCGAATGAAGCTGCTATGCTTGTTTCGGGTAGTGTTGAGGATGGACAGGGAGCATGCCCGAGCAGCGGCATTACATCCGGACCAGCATGAGTGTGCGCATCATGGTGCGCCACAGTGAGATTGGCGAGCATGTGTTCACAATGCGTGATCTGTCCGACGGCGGGATCTTTGTTTTTGTGGATAATGAGCCTTTCCCCGCGATCGGCAGCGAGGTGGAAGTCCAGGTCCAGGGGTTGCCCGTACCTGCGCCCGTGCGTCGGATGCGGGTCGTGCGTGAGGCCGAGGAGGGTTACGGTCTTGCCTTCATGGATAAGCTGACCGAGCAGGGAGAAGGCCATTGAGAGCCGCTATGGGCGTGGTGCTGGTGCTGGCCGTGGGGCTTACAGGCTGCGCAACCCACCGCACCCATTATTCCGCGATGACCTCTGACAACTCCGCCGGCGAGGAACGACGTGTGCTGCTGAAATGGAAGACAGCGCGCTACCCCGCCTGGCACTGGCGCCAGGACAGTGCTACCCCGGTTACCGTGGAAACCCAGTGCAGCCAGCGCGAGTGGAAACTGCGCGACCCCGGAATGGAGGGCGCCTGCTCTGACGATGCGATCGCTGCGTGCGGTGATCCCCGGCTGGATGCCGCGGCCAGCGGTCAGCCGGTGGAGAAAGGGCGGGCGTGCCTGAAGGTGACCGACGGTGACGGCAACAAGCGGGTTCAGGAGCTGGGGAGCCGCGTTGAGCTCACTGTCAGCTGCCAGCCGCGCCAGACCGAGGTGGACATGGGGGACAAGGTGGTCAATGTGGACTACCCGCGCGCCTCGTCTGTGCCCTACACTTTCCGGGTGCGCACCGTGCCCACCGGCAGCCTTACCCAGCGCCCGCCCGAGCTCGATGACCGTGTCTGTGATGAGGACTGAATTCCTTCGGGAAAAAATCAGTAACATTTTGGTGCATTTGCGGAACGTTTCGTCACTGTCGACGCGTTGCTTCTTATTCTGAATTTGAAACAATGCAAAAAAGGAAGAAGCCATATCCCGGTGTCGAGGAAGAGTCATGGGCGTACAGCGGCGAAAGCTCTCCGTACAGGAACTTGAAATCGGCATGTTCGTTGCCGATCTTGATCGGCCTTGGCATGAGACGCCGTTCCCCATCCAGGGCTTCTATATCCGCAACCAGAAGGAAGTGGATGAGCTGATCCGGTACTGCCGCCATGTTCATGTGGACGTGGCGGAAAAGCGCCAGAGTGCCGCCGCCGAGTCCACTGGCGCGAAGGCCCGCCGTGACGGGAATAACGGCAAGGTGATCAAGCTGCCTGCCGTCAAGGTTCGCAACCCGCATCATTACGAGACCACACGCCCGCTGCGCAAGGAAGTGCGGGACGTTCAGCCGGTGCTGGACAACGTTGAGAAGGCGCTGGATCGGGTCAGTGAGGCGCTGGCCGAGGGCCAGAGCCGGATTGACGTGGATGAAGTGTCCGCCGTTGCCCGGACCATGGCCGAGAGCGTGGCCCGCAATCCCGATGCGCTGCTGTGGCTCAGCCGCGTCCAGAGCCGTGATGACTACACCTATCGCCATTCCCTGAATATCAGCATCTGGGCGCTTCTTCTGGGGCGCCAGCTGGGGCTGGACCCGGACGTGCTGCACAAGCTTTCGCTGGGCGCGCTGCTTTCCCACATCGGCAAGGCGCGTCTGCCCGAGGGCATGCAGGTGGCCGAAAATGAGCTGACGGGTGAGCAGTGGCAGACGTACTGCCGCTACCCTGAGACGGGAGCCCGCATCGCGGCGGAATCCGATCTGCCGCGCGTGGTGGTGAACGTGATCCGTTACCACCGGGAGCGCCATAACGGCACCGGTTTTCCGCAGCGCGTGAACGGTGAGCACATTCCCCTGCTGGCAAAGCTTGTGGGGCTGGTTGATTACTATGAAACACTGATTGAGCCCAGGGACAGGCGCAGCCAGCTGACGCCGGCCCAGGCGGTTTCCCGGCTCTTTGAGTGCCGCAACAGCCAGTTCCAGGAGGATCTGGTAGAGCAGTTCATCCAGGCGATTGGCGTCTACCCCACGGGTACCATTGTGGAACTGGCAACGCGGGAGATCGGGGTGGTGGTGTCACACACGCCGAAGCGTCGCCTCTGGCCCAGCGTTATGGTGCTGACCGATACCGACAAGAAACCCCTGGCACAGGGGCACATTGTGGATCTGGCCAAACAGAATGAGGAGGCGGCGGACGCCAACGCGCGCATCGTGGACTGCAAACCCTTCGGTTACGGCGGGATTGATCCCTCGCAGTACGAGGTAACCGGGGCAGCGGCACGCCAGCGTTCCCGCTGGAGTCTCAAGGGGCTGTTCAGTTGACGTCCACCCGCAGGTTCTCGCGGAGCCAGCGGTAGTTGTCGAATCCCGGGTAATCCACCTTGAAGTTGACGAGTATGGTGCCGCTTTCCGCGACCCTGCTGGTACTCCTGTAGAACTCCACCGTGCCTTCCTGGCGATCAATGCTGTGGACCTCCCAGCCCGTGCCTTTTGCTTCCGCGTCCAGCCGTTTCAGTGAGTAGCCGGAGGAGCCGGTGCGCCTGATTGCCACTGTTCTGATACCGCCGTCTGAAGGGCCAATGGACAGGGTGCCGGGCTCCAGGTAGAAGGCGGTCGCCAGGTCGTTCCTGAAATCCAGGGTATCGTCAGTGAGAAACTCGGTGGCGTTGCCGGCGGATGCCCCCTCGAGCGTGCGGCGGGCATTCAGGATACTGCTCCGCTCCTCTTCCAGCTCGTCCTGTTGGTCACCGGTTGCATCGTTGATCTCAGATTGGGTGGGCGGGTCCTTGCAGAGATCATCCCCCTTGGGTTCGAAGCAGATGCTGTCCAGGAGGCGGTTTGCGGGTGACGGGTCGATCAGGTCACCGGTGTCGTCCTCCCGATTCTCATCAGAGACGTTGTCTGGCTTTGCGAACGCCTCTGTGGAGACACTGAAATCAATGCGGGGATTGCTGTCATCCGCCAGGTAGCTGTTGAGCTGGTCGATGGTCCGCTGCGTGATTTCGAGGGTTTCCCCGGAGGAGCCGGGATTGTCCTGTTCGGCCAAGGCACTCAGAAAACGCGTGACGTTGATGGCGATGGCGTTGTTCTCTGCCAGATCCTCCTCCACGCTGCGGTGGGTTTCCAGGTTTTCGTCATCAGTTTCGCCGCTGTGCAGCTGCCTGCGGGCGTCCGCCGTGAAATCGATGGGCGTGAGGAAGGGGGCGGCGGGTACGTTCTCGGCCAGAACCAGGTTGCCCACCCGGAAGGTCAGTGTTTCGCCGGGGCGGTAACGGAATTCGCCGTCCTCACCGGTGGTCCCGGACTGGCTGCGCGTCTCATAATGGAGATTCTCGACGCCCTGGGAGAACAGGGTCCCCGTGCGGAGGTCGCCGTCCCCGCCGCCGTCGCTGCCGCTGCAGCCGGCAAGGGCCAGCAGGCACGGTGCGGTGAGCAAAGCGGTTATCATCCGTACTGCGTATCGTGGGGTCTGGGTGGTCATTGCTCGTCCATAGGCCCTGAACTGTTGCGTCCCGGCATTGTAGGAAGCCGTGGTGGATTCTGATCTGACACAGGTCGCAGATTGGGCAACGCCCTTGCATCGGGGCGTCTTATCCCCATAATCAGCGACGTTGATTTGATAAGAGATCTCTATGGATTACGCACTGGATATTCGCGGACTGCGCAAAACCTTTCCCGGTGGCCTTGAGGCCCTGAAGGGGATTGACCTGCAGGTGGAGGCCGGTGATTTCTTTGCCCTTCTGGGGCCGAACGGCGCCGGCAAGTCCACCACACTCGGGGTGCTTGCCTCGCTGGTGCGCAAGACGGCCGGGCAGGTGCGCGTGTTCGATGCGGATCTGGATACCGATCCCGCCCGGCTCAAGACCTGGCTCGGCTTCGTGCCCCAGGAGTTCAATTTCAACCAGTTCGAGAAGGTGGGTGACATCGTGCGCACCCAGGCCGGCTACTACGGCATGGCGCCGGGCCGGGCGGCGCTCAATGCCGAGCGTTACCTGCGCGAGCTGGGGCTGTGGGATAAGCGCAACTCACCGGCACGCATGCTGTCGGGGGGCATGAAGCGCCGGCTGCTCATCGCCCGGGCACTGGTGCATGAGCCCCGGGTCCTGATCCTGGACGAACCCACGGCGGGCGTGGACATTGAACTGCGACGCTCCATGTGGGGCTTTCTGGAGCGCATCAACCGTGAGGGGGTCACCATTATCCTGACCACCCACTACCTCGAAGAGGCGGAGGCCCTGTGCCGTAACATCGCGATCATCGACGGCGGTCGCATCCTCCAGAACTGCTCCAAGCAGGAGCTGCTGCAGCAGTTGAGCATGGAGCATTTCATCTTCGACATCCGCAACGACCCCGGCACGCTGCCGCGGCTTGAGGACTATAACTGCTTCCGCAATGACGAGGGCGCACTGGTCGTCGAGGTCGAAAAAGAGGACGGCCTGAATGACGTCTTCCGCCAGCTCAGCGAGCAGGGCTGGGAAGTGACCAGCATGCGCAACCGCTCCAACCGCCTGGAGGAGCTGTTCATGAGCCTGGTGGGGCGTTCGCTGCCGGAATCCGGAGAGGAGGAAAGCGCATGACGCCGTACCAGATCTGGATCGCCTTCATGACCATTGTCGTGCGCGAGGTACGGCGCTTCACCCGCATCTGGCCGCAGACGCTGCTGCCGCCGGCGGTGACCATGACGCTGTACTTCGTGATCTTCGGCAACCTGATCGGCAGCCGCATCGGGCCCATGGAGGGCTACGACTACATGGAGTTCATTGTGCCGGGGCTGATCATGATGGCGGTGATCACCAGTTCCTACGCCAACGTGGTGTCGTCCTTCTTCAGCATGAAATTCCAGCGCAGCATTGAGGAACTGCTGGTCTCGCCCACGCCCAACTGGGTGATCCTGACCGGCTACCTGGCTGGTGGCATGGCGCGGGGGATGATCGTGGGCTTTGTGGTCATGCTGGTGTCGCTGGCGTTCACCACGCTGGATTTCCACAGTCCGGTGCTGGTGGTATCCACGGCGCTGCTCACGTCCCTGGTGTTCTCGCTGGGCGGGTTCATCAACGCCATGTTCGCCACCAAGTTCGATGACATCTCCATTGTGCCGACCTTTGTGCTGACGCCACTGACCTATCTCGGGGGCGTATTCTATTCCATCAACCTGCTGGACCCGCTCTGGCAGGCGCTCTCCATGGCCAACCCCATCCTCTACATGGTCAATGCCTTCCGCTATGGCGTCCTGGGGGCCTCGGACGTGGGGCCGGTGTGGGCGATCGCCATGCTGGTGGTGTTTGCGGTCGTGCTGTTCACGGTGAGCCTGCGCCTGCTTGACCGGGGCAAGGGCATCCGCAGCTGAGGAGACGACATGGAACTGGATGATGCACCACTGGGCCGGACCAGCGCCTGTCCTGAGCACTACGACCCGGGGGTTCTGTACCCCGTGGCCCGGGCGCAGGCACGCCAGGCACTGGGCCTGGGCGACGGCTGGCCCTGGCATGGCGAGGACCGCTGGCAGGCCTGGGAGCTGAGCTGGCTGCGCCCGGACGGTGTGCCCCGGGTGGCCACCGCCGAGTTCCGGGTGCCCGCGGATTCGCCCAACCTGATCGAGTCCAAGTCGCTCAAGCTCTATCTCAATTCCTTCAACAGCACGGCGTTCGAGGGCGTGGAATCGGTGCGTGCCACCATGGAGCGGGATCTGTCTGAAACGGCCGGCGCGGCGGTTTCCGTGGTGCTGGGGGATGTGGACGCGGATGCCGGATTGGTGGCACGGCCGGAAGGCGCGCATCTGATTGATGAGGTGGAAGGCGTGATCATGCCCGATGAGGGCCCTCTGGGGTCACTGCGTTCGCTGGAGGGGGATGTGGTTACGGAGACCCTGTGTTCCCACCTGCTGCGCAGTCTCTGCCCGGTGACGGGCCAGCCGGACTGGGCCACGCTGGTGGTCCACTATACCGGCGCCCGCATACGGCCGGAGGCGCTGCTGGGCTATGTCATCAGCTACCGTGAGGCCCGGGACTTCCACGAGGCCTGTGTCGAGCGGATCTTCACGGACCTCAGGAGTACGCTGACGCCGGAGCGGCTGAGTGTGGGGGCGTTCTATACCCGCCGTGGTGGGCTTGACATCAACCCCTGGCGCTCGACCCATCAGGGCGGGGCGCCGGCGCCAAGACTGCTGCGCCAGTAGGCGCTATTCGTCCCGCAGGCGCCGGGCCGCCCGGTCCAGCGCCTGGATGATGTGCTCGCGTTCACGCTCGTCGACCTTCTCGGAATCCAGATACATGGCGAAGCCGTCACCCTCATGCTCCAGGAAGCTGCGCTGGTCGCCCACGTCCTGGCGGAAATCGATGACCTGGTAGATGGGCACCGGCCGGGTGAACCCCTTCACGGTGATCTCGCCCTTGTCCCGGCACAGGATGTGGTCCTTGATCAGTGAGAAGGTCTCGTAGGAGACCAGGATCTCGCCCGGATCCGCCAGTTCCTCCAGGCGGCTGGCCAGGTTCACTTCCTTGCCGATGATGGTGTAATCCATCCGGTTGTCCGCGCCGAAGTTGCCCACGGTGCAGAACCCGGTGCTGATGCCCATGCGGATCTCCAGGGGCGTGCGGATGCCCTGGCTTTTCCACTTCTGGCGCAGCACCGTCATGTGCTTGCGCATCTCGATGGCCATGGACACACAGGCCTGTGTGTCCTTCCTGGCGCCCTGGCTGGTGGGGTCGCCGAAGAAGATCATGATGCTGTCGCCCACGAACTTGTCGATGGTGCCGCCGTATTTCAGCGCGATCTGGGACATCTCGGTGAAGTAGGTGTTGAGCAGCTCCGTCAGCCCCTCCGGCTCCATCTCCTCGGAAAGCTCCGTGAAGCCCTGGATGTCGGAGAAGAAGACGGCCAGCTTCTTGCGCTGGGTTTCCAGCCGCACATCCCGTTCACCGGTGAAAATGGACTGCCACACCTGTGGCGAGAGGTACTTGGCCAGCTTGTGGGAGAGGGCGATGGACTGTTCCCGCTGGTACTGGATCTGGGACTTGGCCGCCACCAGCGCGCGCGCCTGGAGATAGGTATAGAAGGCCATGACGCACACATAGAGGGTGGTCACCACGCCGCTCGTCACGGTGAGGGTAGGCGGCGCCCAGGGCTCGAAGCTGACACCGGCAACCGGCAGTGACGTGAGCACCCCTGTCGCCATTGCCGCCATGTTCAGCGCCCACGCCCTGAGCCCTCCAACAATGATGCCACTGAAGCTGATCATCAGCAGCAGCATCAGCGAGGGAATGACACTGAACTCGATATAGACCGTCAGCGAGCCGATCAGGAAGCCGTCGAGCAGCAGGATGCGCTCGCGGATCCGTGGCGTGCGTCTGGGAAAGATCGCCCGGGAAATGAAGTAGAGAACGTGCGGCCAGATCAGTGCCAGCGGCACGAACCAGATCAGGTAGTCATGGAAGTGGTTGAGAAACACCCCTGTGGCGAGAATCGCAGCCCCGGCCATATAGCCGAGCACCCGCGCATGGTAGTCCGGCATGGGCGGAATGGCGCTCGGCTTTTGCTTGGGGTCCATGGCCGTGAGGCTCGAAGGCATGAGGGGTACGTTCATCATTGTCCAACGATCGCATCCATGTTGTGGGAACGTTACCAGCAAACTTCCGGGCTCACAATTGACCCCGAAGGCAGCGGTTTCCGGCACGGGCACAGGTTTGCCGCTCTTGCACCCGTATTGTTGCCATGGCGGCGTTAATGCCTGAATACAAAGGAGTGTAGCAGTTTGGCACCGCTATTGCTTAATACCGGCAAAGCCCGATTACCCGGCAAAAAGGGGCCAGGCATGACCACGATCAGCTTTGACAACGCACTCGGCATTCACGACGACGCAATGCGGCTACGCTCCCAGCGTTCCGAAGTGCTCGCCAACAACCTCGCCAATGCCGATACGCCCGGCTACAAGGCGCGTGACATTGATTTCCAGGCTGCCCTCAAGGAGGCCCAGGGTCAGCAGGAAGGCATGGCAATGACTGCCGCGGATTCCGGTCATATGACCGGCGAGGGAGCCGGTGACGGCAATCCGGACCTGATGTACCGCAACCCGATCCAGCCGTCCATTGATGGCAATACCGTGGATACCCAGACGGAGATGTCCAAGTACATGCGCAACTCCATGGACTTCCAGGCCAGTTTCCAGTTCCTGAACAGCAGTATCAAGGGTCTGAAGAACGCAATCTCCTCGGGAGGTCAGTAAACCATGGCACTCAATCAGGTTTTTGATATCGCGGGTTCAGCCATGTCGGCTCAGTCCATCCGGCTGAACACCACCTCCAGCAACCTGGCGAACGCCGAGACGGCCAGCTCCAGTACCGGCGATGTCTACCGCGCGCGCAAACCGGTTTTCTCCGCCATCCAGGCGGACATGATGGACCAGGGCGGCGGCGTTCAGAATGCGGGCTTCTCACGCAACGAACTGGAGTCAGCCGGGGTCCAGGTGGATGGCATCGTGGAAAGCGATGTGGAGCTGGAACAGCGTTATCAGCCGGACCACCCCAAGGCCAACGATGAGGGTTATGTGTTCTACCCGAACGTGAACATGGTTGAGGAAATGGCGGATATGACATCGGCATCGCGGTCTTTCCAAACCAATGTTGAGGTTATGAATACGGCCAAGAGCATGATGCAGCGCATCATGACGCTGGGTCAGGGTCAGTAATCGGGAATAGGGGCAGCGAAAATGGACGGCGTCAATAACTCGAACAGCTCTGCTTCCGACATCCTCAAGGAATACCGGAACCAGAATCAGAGCGAAAAGGGCGACAAAAGCGAGGGTGGGAAGAAAGCATCCGATATGGGCCGCAATGAGTTCATGGATCTCATGATGGCCCAGATGAAGAACCAGAACCCGCTTGACCCGCAGAAGAACGAGGATTTCGTGGCCCAGCTGGCCCAGTTCTCGTCCCTCGAGGAGATGCAGAGCATCAATACCTCCGTAGAGGATGCCATGGGCCAGTTCCGCTCCACCCAGGCACTGCAGGCCTCTGCCATGGTGGGGCAACAGGTCCAGGTGGAGGGCGACGTCGCCAATCTTGGTCCTGAGGGCCAGGTGAAAGGCGCGGTGGACGTGCCCAATGCCACTTCGAACCTGCGGGTCAAGGTGTACGACCCCTCCGGGGAACTGGTCCGCAAGATGGACATGGGTCAGCAGGGCAGCGGCACGGTGGATTTCAGCTGGGACGGTGAGAACGGCAACGGCGAACTGATGGAGCCGGGGGATTACCGGATTCAGGCGGAGGCCGACTACGACGGTGAAACCGAGGAGCTGGACACCCGGCTGAATGCAAACGTGGACAGCGTCAACCTGGACAACGGTGGCGTGACGCTGAATCTGGCAGGGCGCGGCTCGGTGCCGCTTGACCAGGTCAAACAGATCAACTGATAACAAGTAGTGGGCGAGGTGTCACATGGCGTTCAATATCGCACTCAGCGGACTCAATGCGGCCCAGACGGATCTGGACGTGAAAGGCAACAACATCTCCAACGCCAGCACCACGGGCTTCAAGCGCTCGCGGGCGGAATTCGGTGACCTCTACAGCTCTGGCCTCCAGAACCTGGGCGATACATCCGCGGGCGACGGGGTCAGCGTGCAGAACACACGGCAGCTGTTCCAGCAGGGCAACGTCACGGCCACCAGCAATGGCCTGGATATGGCGATTGATGGTGAAGGCTTCTTTGTTACAGAAAGCCCGAACGGCGAACGCCAGTTCACGCGGTCCGGTCAGTTTGGTGTGAATGAGGAAGGGTTTGTTACCAACAACCAGGGGGCTCGGGTTCAGGGGTTCCAGGCTGATGATGACGGGGAGGTCGGCGATGTCCGGGGTGATCTCGAAGTGAATACCGAGAATCTGGCGCCCAAGTCCACCACCAATGTTGCGGCGAACCTGAACCTGGATTCCAGGGAAACCGTTCCGGAAGAAGAAGACTTCGATTCCAGTGAGCCAAATAGCTACAACCATTCTACAACATCAACGATTTACGACAGTTTGGGCAATCCTCATGAAATGAGTCAGTACTTTGTGAAGCAGGGTTCGGGCGACAATGAATGGAAGAGCCATGTTGAGATCGATGGTGAGCCGGTAGGTGACACTGACGGCTTCGATCTTACCTTTCAGGAGAACGGTAGCCTGGATATCGATAATTCTGATGACATTCTGATTGATAATTGGGAGCCGAAGGATGAAAAGGGCGACCCGAATGGCGCACAAAGCTTTGATGACGGTGCCGAACCCACGGCTGACAACTCCAACTTCGTGATCGATTACAGCGACACCACCCAGGTCGGCTCCGAGTTCGCTGTCAATGACCTTCAGCAGAACGGCTTCGCAACTGGCCGTCTCACCGGTCTGGATGTGAGCGAGGAAGGGGTGATCCAGGCGCGCTTCAGCAATGGCGAATCCGAGGCACTGGGGCAGGTCGCTCTGGCCAACTTCCGGAACAGTGAAGGTCTGGCATCGGTTGGGGATACCTCCTGGGTTGAGACCATCGATTCCGGTGATGCGGTGATCAGCCGCCCGAACACCGGTCCTCTGGGTGCCATCCAGTCAAGCTCGCTGGAGGAATCCAACGTGGATCTCTCCGAGCAGCTGGTGGGCCTGATCACCGCACAGCGGAACTTCCAGGCCAACTCCAAGACCATCGAGACCTCGGACCAGATCACCCAGACCATCATCAACCTGCGGTAAGGCCGCGGGTTGAGGGTTGAATGAATAGAGGAGGGTTCCATGGACCGTTCGCTCTACATCTCCATGACCGGCGCCAAGCAGAACATGTACGCGCAGCAGGTCAACGCCAACAATCTGGCGAACGCGGACACCACGGGGTTCAAGCAGGACTTCGCCAATGCCCGCAGCATGCCGGTGTACGGCGAACACCACCCCTCCCGGGCCTACGCCATGACGGAGAATCCGGGGGCGGACCTGAGTCATGGCCCCATGAAACAGACCGGTCGCTCCCTGGATGTCGCCATCAAGGGCGACGGCTGGCTGGCGGTGGAACCGGAACCCGGTGAAGAAGCCTATACCCGTGCCGGTAGCCTCCAGGTTGATGCCAACGGCATCCTGCGTAACGGCGAAGGACTGCCGGTTATGGGTAACGGCGGCCCGGTTGCGGTACCGCCGGCTGACAAGATTGAAATCGGCTCCGACGGTACCCTCTCAGTGGTACCCGCCGGGGCGCCGAGTGATCAGCTGGTGGAAGTGGATCGGCTCAAGCTGGTGAATCCGGGAGCCGACCAGGTCCAGAAGGGGGATGACGGTCTCTTCCGCCTCAAACCGGATGCGGAACAGGAGGGCCCTGTGGAGCCGGATGGTGACGTGCGCGTGGCTTCCGGCTTTGTTGAGGGGTCCAATGTTTCCGCCGTGGAATCCATGATCCAGAACCTTGAACTGTCCCGCCAGTACGAGATGCAGGTCAAGGCCATGCAGAAAGCGGACGAGAACAGCCAGAGCGTGGCACGCTTGTTGCAGGACCTCTGATGGAAACGTCATGGGTGACGGAAAAGCGGCAAACCGATGCCGCCGCCCCAAGGGCCCGCACCCAAGTGATCGGAGGACAGACCAATGCATCCAGCCCTTTGGGTCAGCAAGACCGGCCTCGCCGCTCAGGACAAACAGCTGAGCACCATCTCCAACAACCTGTCGAACGTCAATACCACCGGGTTCAAGCGTGACCGGGCCAACTTCGAGGACCTGATGTACCAGACGGAGCGCCAGCCCGGCGGTCTGTCTTCCCAGAACACGGAACTGCCTTCCGGGTTGCAGCTTGGTACTGGTGTGCGGGTTGCAGCAACCAGCAAGGAGCACACCCAGGGGGACATGCAGGTTACGGATCAGTCCCTGGACCTGGCCATTGATGGGGAAGGCTTCTTCCAGGTCCTCAAACCGGACGGCGAGGTTGCCTACACTCGCAACGGTGAATTCCAGCTCAATTCCGAGGGCGATATTGTTACGCCCAGCGGCAACCCGCTCGAGCCCAACATCAATGTTCCGGAAGATGCCACTTCCGTGACCATCGGCCGTGACGGCACCGTCAGCGCCAAGATTGCCAATGAGCCTGAGCCCCAGGAGCTGGGCCAGATCGAGCTGGCCGACTTCGTGAACCCCCAGGGGCTTCAGGCCATAGGCAGCAACCTCTACCAGGAGACTGCGGCCAGCGGTGATCCGCTGATCGGCGAAGCGGGCGTTGACGGCATCGGCACCGTCGAGCAGGGCATGCTCGAGGGCTCCAACGTGGAGGTGGTCGAGGAAATGGTGAACATGATCACCACCCAGCGGGCCTACGAGATGAACTCCAAGGTCGTCTCCTCCTCGGACCAGATGCTCCAGTTCATCACCCAGAACCTGTAACGCCTCGGGTAGGGGGAGAATCGTTATGACCAAGCCGTCCATACTGCTGAAAAGGGCCGTGCTGCTGATCCTGGTCGTGGTGCTGGCTGGTTGTCAGGCGATGACCCGCGAGCGCGCCAAACCCGATGACCCGGCCTTCGCGCCGGTCGAGCCAGAGGCGATGCTGGCGGATGAGCCGGTGAACGGTTCCATCTATCAGAATTCCCGTCAGCACAACCTTTTCGGGGACAGCAAGGCGCTGAACGTTGGGGATGTGGTCACGGTGGAGCTGGAAGAGAGCACGTCCGCGTCCAAGACGTCCAACACCAGTATCGCCAAGGACAGTGAGACGGGTATCGAGGCGCCATCGGTGCTGGGGCAGGAAGATCTGGGCGTCGGGACCGATGTGAGCCAGGACCGGCAGTTTGACGGTGAGGCCGATGCGGACCAGAGCAATCAGCTCAGCGGCAGTATTACCGTAACCGTGGTGGACGTCATGCCCAATGGCGTACTGCGCGTGCGTGGCGAGAAGTGGCTGACCCTGACCCAGGGCAAGGAATACGTGCGGGTGTCCGGCCTGATCCGCCAGCAGGATATCGGTTCTGATAACCGGGTGAATTCGAACCGGATTGCGGATGCGCGGATTTCTTACGGTGGGACCGGGGACTTTGACCAGTCCAACCGCATGGGCTGGCTGACCCGGTTCTTCAACAGTGAATGGTGGCCGCTGTGAGGTTTCTTTCAGGAGGATATGCCATGTGGAACCGGATTGCCGCGGTATTGGTGCTGGCCGTGATGGTCGCTGCTCCGGTGCAGGCTGACCGGCTCAAGGACCTGGCTTCGGTGAAAGGCGTGCGCGATAACCAGTTGGTCGGATACGGCCTGGTGGTTGGGCTTGATGGCAGTGGCGATGGCGCGCCCTTCACCAATCAGAGCCTGCGCAACATGATGGATGAGTTCGGCATCGCTATTCCCCCTGGCGTTGATCCCGGCGCGGATAACGTGGCGGCGGTGATGGTCACTGCGGATCTGGAGGCCTTTGCCAGTCCCGGTCAGGAAATTGATGTCACCGTATCCTCGGTAGGCGATGCGGACAGTCTGCGTGGCGGCACATTGCTGATGACGCCACTGCAGGGGGCGGATGGGAAGACCTATGCCATGGCCCAGGGAAGCCTTGTCGTCGGTGGTTTCGGCGCTGAGGGCCAGGATGGCTCCTCGATTTCCGTGAATATTCCGAGTGTCGGGCGCATTCCCCAGGGCGCCACGGTTGAGCGCAAGGTGCCTACGGCGTTCTCCGAGGGGGACACCATCACCCTGAACCTGCGTAACCCGGATTTCACCACGGCACGGCGCGTGGTCGAGGCGGTGAACGACCGTCTGGGGCCGGAAACCGCCTATGCGAAGAACGCCTCTTCCGTGCGGGTGCGGGCACCGCGCGATTCCTCCCAGCGCGTCAGTTTCCTCTCCATTCTGGAGAACATCGAGATCACACCAGCGGAGGAGGCCGCCAAGGTGGTGATCAACTCCCGTACCGGCACCATTGTGGTTGGAGAGAACGTCAAGGTCAGCCCGGCGGCGGTCACTCACGGCAACCTGAGCGTGACCATTACCGAGAATCCCGAAGCCGTGGCGCCCGGGCTTTTCGGAGATGGTGACCCGGCCGTGATCCCGCAGACGGAGGTGGCCATCGAACAGGAAGAAGCCCGCATGTTCGAATTCGGGCCGGCGGTCACGCTCAATGAGATTGTGCAGGCCGTGAACCAGGTGGGTGCGGCCCCCGGCGATGTCATGGCCGTGCTGGAAGCCCTGAAGCAGGCCGGCGCGCTGCGGGCGGAACTGATCGTTATCTGAGGTTGAAGCCATGATCCAGTCATCCCCGGGCGGTACCAGCGACGCGCATATCTATACCGATATGAGCGCCATGAGCGACCTCAAGCGCATGGCCGGCACTGATCGTGACAAGGCGCTGGAGAAGGTCGCCAAACAATTCGAGTCGCTGTTCCTGCAGCAGATGATGAAATCCATGCGCTCGGCCAACGAGGTGTTCAGCGAGGGCAACTACCTGAACAGCCAGGAGACCGAACAGTACCAGGACATGTTCGACAAGCAGCTGACCCTGAGCCTGACCAAGGGGCGCAGCATTGGCATTGCGGATCAGCTGGTGCGCCAGCTTGGTGGCGGCGAAAAGGGTGCGGATCGCCCGGATGCAAAAACCAGTATTGCTGATTACGGCCGGCAGCTGCCGGCGCCGGACCCGAAACTGGCCGACCGTGTGGATGAGGTCCGCCGGATGATGCCGGAAGAGGGCAGCAATGGTGCCGGTTCCGCTGATGAAGGCGGCAGGGAGCTGCCGGAACGGTTTGAGGGGCCTGAGGAGTTCGTGCAGGAACTCAGCCCCATCGCCCGTGATGTGAGCGACAGGACGGGCGTTCCAGCCCAGGTGATGATTGCCCAGGCGGCGCTGGAAACCGGCTGGGGCAAGAACATGATCGGTGGCGAGCAGGAGCCCAGCCGCAACCTGTTCGGCATCAAGGCCGATGAGCGCTGGGGCGGTGAGAAAGTCCGCATCACCACCACCGAATACCGGGACGGACTGCCCATGCAGGAAAAGGCGGATTTCCGCGCCTACCCGGATTACGCCAGCAGCTTTGAGGATTACGCCAGCTTTCTGAACGAGAACCCGCGTTACCAGCGGGTGCTGGAGAAGGCGGACAACCCTGAAGCCTTTGCCCAGGCGCTGCAGGATGCCGGCTACGCCACGGATCCGGCCTATGCCGACAAGATCCAGAATATCATGGACAGGCCCACGCTGGGCGCCGTGATCGATGACGGGACGGAAGGGGAGTAAGCTGCCATGAGTCTGCTGAATACGGGCCTGACCGGAATCCTGTCCAACCAGAAGGCGCTGGAGACCACCAGTAACAACATCACCAATGCCAACACCCCGGGGTACAGTCGGCAGCGTGCGGATTTCCAGTCCAACCCGTCCCAGGCGACAGGCAGTGGCTACATTGGCCAGGGCGTTAACATTGAGGATATCCAGCGCCTGAATGACGAATTCATCAACACCCAGCTGCGTTCGGATACAACACTTCACTCGGAACAGAACGCCCTGGTGGAGAACCTGAATGGCATGGACGATCTTCTGGGGAACGAGAAGACCGGCCTCAACCAGGCCCTGAACGAATTCTTTGGCACCCTACAGGATGCGGCGGAAAGCCCCGCCTCGAGCTCACTGCGCGAGCAGGCGCTGAGCCAGGCGGACAATCTGGTCTCGCGCTTCAAATCCGTGGACAGTCAGCTGCGTTCCCGCGAGGAAACCGTGGATGACCGTATCTCCTCGAATCTGAGCGACATCAACTCCCTGGCGGATGGCATCGCGGAGCTGAACCTCAAGATCGCCGAGTCCCCGGGGCGCGCCAGTGGGCGTGATGCCAACGAGCTGCTGGATAAGCGGGATGAAAAGCTCCGGAAGCTTTCAGAGCTGGTGCAGGTCCAGACCAATGAGAACGACGATGGCACTGTTGATGTGAGCATCGGCAAGGGCCAGGGCCTTGTCAGCAAGGGCAACAGCGCCACGCTGCGCCTGACCGGCTCCACCGAGCAGGCAGGGCGGCGTGAGGTGGCCATGGAAGGGTTGGGCAGGGACCGGGCCATTACCCATGAGCTGACCGGTGGGGCGCTGGGGGGCAATCTCAAATTCCGGGATGAGGTTATTGAGCCGACCCTGAACGGCATTGGCCGGATCGCTATCGGGCTGTCGCAGCGCATCAATGAACAGCACAAAATGGGCCAGGATCTGAACGGGAAGCTTGGCGGCAACTTCTTTCGCGACATCAATGCGGAAAGTCTGGCCCAGGGCCGGATCACGCCATCCGCTGAAACGGCTCAGGATGGCTCGCCTGAGGCAAGTGTATATATCACAGACAGCAGTCAGCTGGATACTCGCTCTTATACTCTTGAAATCACGGATGGGAGCGGCGCCTACAACATACGTGATGCCACCACCGGCGAACTTATAACAGATGGTGATGTCGACCCGAATCTAGCCTCACCCACGACCATAAGCGACGACCTACCTGGATTTGAGATCCAGCTGGAGTCAGGCAGCTTGCAGGAGGGAGACGAGTTTACCGTTCGGCCGACCTACAACGGCGGCCGGGATATGGAGACGGAAATCAGCAATGGCGAGGACATCGCCCTGGCAGCACCCATCCGGGCCGAGGCCAGTAGCGGCAACCAGGGTACTGGTCAGATTTCTCAGGGAACAATGCTGGAGAGCGATCCCGATGGGCTCGACTCAGATGGCAATCTTGATCCGCCCTTAGAAGTCCGGTTCACTTCCGAAAGCGAGTATGAAGTCTTGGACGTTTCCGAGGCTGACAATCCCGAACCGCTAACACCACCAGTAACCGGAGAAATTGAGCCCGGTAAGACCAATAAAGTATTCAGTGAAGATCCAGACGACCCCACCTATAGGGGATTCCAGTTCGAGCTCAGCGGTAACCCCGAAGAAGGCGACAGTTTCAGAATTGAAAGCAACGAAGGCGGCACTTCGGATAACCGTAACGGCCTGGCGCTGGGCGACCTGAACGCAAAGAACTACCTGGATGACGGCAACTTCAGCTTTACGGATGCCTATGGCGCGGTGGTTGAGGATGTGGGGTCGCGTACCCGGACCGCCCAGGTAGACAAGGAAGCGGCAGGCACGCTCAAGGAGCAGTCCGAGAAACAGTGGGAGGAGCAGTCCGGCGTCAATCTCGACGAGGAAGCCGGCAGGCTTATCGAGTTCCAGAACGCCTACAGCGCCTCATCGCAGGTGGTCTCGGTTGCCCGGGACCTGTTCAATACCCTGCTCGGCACCTTCAACTAGGGGAGGGTGATCATGCGTGTTTCCACAAGCCAGATCTTCAATCAGGGGATCCAGCAGTTCCAGAACCTCAACAGCCAGCAGGCGCGTACCCAGGAACAGGTCGCCACGGGCAAGGAGATCCTGAGACCATCTGATGATCCAGTGGCCTCAACGCGGATCGTGCAGCTCAAGGATGATCTGGCACGCAGCGAACAGTACCAGGACACCATGGATCTCACCCAGACACGGCTGGAGCGGGAGGATGGCACCCTTTCGAGCTACACGGATGCGCTGGCGCGCACCCGGGAGCTCATGGTCAACGCCGGCAGTGGTTCCCTGAGTGAGTCGGATCGTGAATCCATCGCCCAGGAACTGCGTCAGGTTAAGGATCAGATGGTCAGCCTTGCCAACACCCAGGGGCCTGAAGGCGAATTCCTGTTTGCCGGTTTCCAGGGTGGTGACAAGCCCTTTGGCGAGGATGTATCCGGCAATATTGAATACCGGGGCGACTCCGGCGAGCGTTCAGTGCAGATCGATGATGGGGTCACGGTCAAGGTGAACGACAATGGCAGGGAGACGTTTGAGGCCATTCCCAGCGATCGGCCCACGTTCAATACCCGGGCCTCCCAGGGCAACGAGGGCAGCGGCCGGATCAGCAGTGGGGTTGTAACCGACCGGGAAGCGTTTGAAGAGTTCTATCCGGATGACCTGATGGTGTCGTTTGATGAGAACGGCGGAGACACCACGTACACCGTCAAATCCCAGAGCACGGATGAGAAATTCATTGAAGATGAGGACTATGTGAGCGGTAATCCCATCGAAGTGAACGGGATGCGCTTTGAGGTCAGCGGCGAGCCGGAGCCGGGAGATTCCTTCGCGGTCGAAACCGGTGACCAGCAGAGCATCTTCGGCACCATGGAGAAGATGATCGAAGGGTTGGAAACGCATCCCAACACCCCGGAAGGGCGTGAAGCGCTTGAGGATACCATCGACCAGGGTCTGGCCAACCTCCAGAACGCCGAGGACCGGGCCACGGAAATCCAATCCGGTGTGGGCACACGCCTGAACACTGTGGAAACCACCCAGGAGTTCCTGAAGGACAGCGACCTGCTTGCCGAGGAGACCCTCTCGGACCTTGAGGACGTGGATTACGCCGAGGCCATCAGCCGCCTGACCCAGCAGAACTTCACGCTCCAGGCGGCGCAGCAGTCGTTTGCCCAGGTCTCGCGCCTGTCGCTGTTCGACGCACTGTGATTGACGCGGCACTGGCCGCGCGTATAATCCGGCCGGAACTGCCCTGGCAGTGACCCCTCCTGTCCGGGAGTGGCGGAACTGGTAGACGCGCTCGACTCAAAATCGAGTGGCCTTGTGCCTTGTGGGTTCGAGTCCCACCTCCCGGACCATTTTCTGAGAAACCCCTCTCACACGTCCTGCATGCGGCCGATTTCGCGGGCGATCCGCATGGCTTCGTGACGCTCCAGGTTCAGCAGGTTCTCCACCATCTCCCTGGCCTCCGGGATCTCGGCGCGGTCCTGAAGGTTCTGGTAGAGGTCAATGATCTGGTCGTGGAAATCAAAGATCTCGTGGCAGATGCCATCGAAGTCCAGTCTGGTGTAGGGCAGGTCACAGGTCCGGTGCGTTTCAATGGGCTTATGGCTCAGGAAGTCGTAGATCCAGGTTTTCAGTGCCCGGGCGTCGGCTTCGTTCTCAAAGCCCTCCACCGTTTTTTCCAGTTCCGCTTCGTGGGTGGCGAGATAATCCAGCAGTATCTGGGCACGTGTTTCCTCATGCTCG
>JBNJDI010000040.1:0-20988 GCA_051744725.1 Pseudomonadota bacterium
GGTAGAGTTTTGAAAATTCATCGTTAATCGCGCTTTTGAGGAATCGCACCAATGAGCATTAAACGCATGACCGACATGGATCTGAAGGGCAAGCGGGTTCTGATCCGGGAGGATCTGAACGTGCCGATCAAGGAGGGTGAGGTGACAGGGGATGCCCGTCTGCGGGCGTCGCTGGAGACGATTCGCGCGGCCCGGGATGCCGGTGGGCGGGTGATGCTCATGTCGCATCTGGGGCGTCCGGAGGAGGGCGTTTACTCGGAGGAGGATTCGCTCAAGCCGGTGGCGAAGCGCCTGGGTGAGCTGCTGGGTCAGGAGGTGCGTGTTCTGGATGACTACCTCGATGGCGTTGAGGTTGCCGAGGGCGAAGTGGTCCTGTGTGAGAACGTGCGCTTCAACAAGGGCGAGAAGAAGGATGATGAGGCGCTGGCGAAGCGTTATGCGGCGCTCTGTGATGTGTTCGTGATGGATGCCTTTGGCACGGCGCACCGGGCGCAGGCGTCCACGCACGGGGTGGCGAAGTTTGCCCCGGAGGCGTGCGCCGGGCCGTTGCTGGCGGGGGAGCTGGATGCGCTGACGAAGGCGCTGGAACACCCGCAGAAGCCGGTGGTGGCGATTGTGGGTGGTTCCAAGGTGTCCACCAAGCTGACGGTGCTGGAGCAGCTGTCGAAGGTGGTGGATAAGCTGATTGTCGGTGGTGGCATCACCAATACCTTCCTGGCCGCCAGTGGCAAGCCGGTGGGTAAGTCGCTGTGCGAGCATGACATGCTGGATGAGGCCAGGGCGCTGATGGAGAAGGTTGAGATCGCCCAGCCCACGGATGTTGTTGTGGCCAGCGAGGTCTCCGAGAACGCGCAGGCGACCACCAAGAAGGTGGAGGATGTGTCCGATGATGACATGATCCTGGACATTGGCCCTGAAACATCGGCCGCTCTCGCCGAGGAGCTCAAGGGCGCGAAGACCATCATCTGGAACGGCCCCGTGGGTGTGTTCGAGATTGAGGCGTTCTCCCATGGCACCCGTAAGCTGGGTGATGCCATCGCCAGCAGCGATGCGTTTTCTCTGGCAGGCGGGGGTGATACCGTATCCGCCATTGATGAATTCGGTCTCAGCGACCGGATTTCCTACATCTCGACCGGCGGTGGCGCCTTCCTGGAGTTTGTGGAAGGCAAGACACTGCCTGCAGTCGCCGTACTTGAGGAGCGCGGCGCCTGAGCGCCGTTACCCAACCCGACATTAAGGAGAGGCCGACATGGCACTGATTTCCATGCGACAGCTGCTCGACCATGCCGCCGAACACGGTTATGGCGTTCCAGCGTTCAACGTGAACAACCTTGAGCAGATGCGTGCCATCATGATGGCCGCGGACAAGACGGACAGCCCGGTGATCGTCCAGGCCTCCGCCGGTGCGCGCAAGTACGCGGGCGCGCCCTTCCTGCGCCGCCTGATGGAAGGCGCGGCGGAGGAATGGCCGCATATCCCGATCGCGGTGCACCAGGACCACGGCACCAGCCCGGCGGTGTGCCAGCGTTCCATCCAGCTCGGCTTCACGTCCGTGATGATGGACGGCTCGCTCGGTGAGGACGGCAAGACGCCCATGGATTACGACTACAACATGGGCGTGACCCGCAAGACGGTGGAGATGGCCCATGCCTGCGGCGTGTCCGTGGAAGGCGAGCTGGGTTGCCTGGGCTCGCTGGAGTCCGGTGAAGCCGGCGAGGAAGACGGCGTGGGCGCCTCCGGCAAGCTCAGCCATGACCAGATGCTGACGGATCCGGAAGAGGCGGCGCAGTTCGTCAAGGACACCTACTGCGATGCCCTGGCTATCGCCATCGGCACCAGTCACGGCGCCTACAAGTTCACCCGCCCGCCCACCGGCGACATCCTGGCCATCGACCGCATCAAGGAGATCCATGCGCGCATCCCGGATACCCACCTGGTGATGCACGGTTCCTCCTCGGTGCCCCAGGAATGGCTCGACATCATCAATGAGTACGGTGGCGAGATTCCGGAGACCTATGGTGTGCCGGTCGAGGAGATCGCCGAGGGCATCCGCCACGGCGTTCGCAAGGTGAACGTCGATACCGACCTGCGCCTGGCGGCCACTGGTTCCGTGCGTCGCTTCCTGGCCCAGAATCCGGCCGAGTTTGACCCGCGCAAGTTCATGAAGGAAGCGCTGGCCGGTATGTACGATGTCTGCGTCAAGCGCTACGAGGCCTTCGGTACAGCGGGCAATGCCAGCAAGATCACGCCGATCAAGCTTGAGGACATGGTGAGCCGTTACGACAGCGGCGAGCTTGACCCGAAAGTCAACTGATCGGTGACGTTAAGGCTGCAAAGCCGGGTGTGAATGGCGTCACTATCTGGTCTAGGCTTTATCCATGGTGACAGTGCATGGAATCCGCCCAACCAAGATCGTGGCGCTGCTCATTCTGCTCCCGTTCGTCCTCATGGCGGCGCCCGCCAGCGGCAGCCCGGATATCCGTGAGCATCACCGGCTGCCGCTTGAGAATGAACTCCAGTTCCTGGAGGATCCGGGGGCCAGCCAGGACCTGAAGGACGTACGCGGGCGTGACGACTGGCGCCAGCTCGATGGCCGCACCTTCAACCGTGGCTACTCGGATTCCGCCTGGTGGCTGCGGGTCAGTCTCCCCAATGATGGGAATACGGAGCTGGAGCGGTTCTTTTCCGTTGACTATCCCGTTCTGGGCGATGTAACGGTCTATGCACTGGCCGACGGCGAGCTGCGCAATTCGTGGCAGCTGGGCCATGATCACCCCTACAGCCAGCGCCCCGTGGATCACCGCTTTTTCGTGGTGCCTCTTGAGTGGGAGCCGCGCGAAACGCTGGATGTCTACGTGCGCGTCCATACCGACAGTTCCGTCCAGGTCCCCGTGACCCTCTGGGACCGCGAAACCTTCCGCAGTCACGACATCACGGTCAATATCCTCCAGGGCATCTACTTCGGTGCCTTTCTGGTGATCGGTGTCTATAACCTGCTGCTGTTCCTGGCTCTGGGCGAGCGCAACTACCTGTATTACGTTGGTTTCGTTTTCAGTATTGCCCTGCTGATGGCTTCACTCACCGGTTACGGCTTCCAGTACCTGTGGCCGGGCGCCACTGAGTGGAACGATCAGGCGATCCTGATCTTCATCAGCGGTGTGCTTGGCTTCGCCGGCCTGTTCACGCGGCGTTTTCTGGAACTGAATCGCCTGTCTCCGAGGTTGAACGGCTTCGCCCTGCTGGTGATCGCCGCCAGTGGTATCTGTGCGGTTCTGTCGTTCTTCCTGAGTTATTTTGTGCTGATTTCAGTGCTGATTCCCCTGGTGGTGCTCGGTTGCATAGTGGCTTTCGCAGGCGGCATCTATGCCTGGTACCAGGGGCAGACCACCGCCAAGTACTACGTCATGGCCTGGTCGTTCGTGCTGGCCGGTGGTGTCATCCTGGCGCTTTCCAAGGGGGGCGTGCTGCCATCGAACTTCTTCACCGATCACGCCGCCCAGCTGGGCTCCATCATCGAGGTGGTGCTGCTGTCGTTCGCGCTGGCGCAGCGGATCAATGTTGAGCGCCAGCTCCGCTATCAGGCCCAGTCCGAGACCCTGGAAACCGCGCGGCGACTCAACCGGGAGCTGGAGGACCGGGTCCGGGAGCGCACCCAGGAGCTGGAGGAGCTCAACCAGAAGCTCAACGAGCTGAGCGTCACCGATGGGCTGACGGGGCTGCGCAACCGCCGCTTTCTGGATGGGCAGCTGCGCCAGGAGGTGGATTGGGCACGGCGCAGTGGGCGGCCCATGGCCGTGGCCATGCTGGACATCGACCATTTCAAGCCGGTCAACGACACCTACGGGCATCAGACCGGGGATGAGTGCCTGAGGATGGTCGGCGAGATCATTCACGCCAATCTGCGCTCGCCCCAGGACACGGCGGCCCGGTATGGCGGTGAGGAGTTCGCCATGATCCTGCCCGAGACGGATGAGGAGGGGGCCATGCGGGTACTGGAGCGGATCCGCCAGCAGGTGGCCGCCGCCTCGGTTTCCTGTGACGGGGTTACGCTGCGGATGACGCTCAGCGGCGGTGTCACCGTCCAGCGCGATGCCGAGGCCATCACCCCTGAACAGCTGCTGGCCGAGGCGGACGGCGCGCTGTACCGCGCCAAGTCCGCAGGGCGGGACCAGGTCTGTGTCTACAGGCCTTCCGCGCCCTGATTTTCAGTGTGTTTGAAGTCGCGGATGAAGATGCCCCAGAAGGCGGTGAACAGGGCCGCGATCAGGGGCCCGATCACGAAGCCGTTGATTCCAAAGAGGATCAGCCCGCCCAGGGTTGAGAGCAGCACCATGTAGTCCGGCAGCTTGGTGTCGCGCCCGACCAGAACCGGGCGCAGCAGGTTGTCGATCAGCCCGATGACCACGGTTCCGAACAGCACCAGCACAATGGACTGGATCCAGTTGCCGATGGCGAACAGGTAGATGGCCGCCGGTAACCAGATGAGGCCGGCTCCCACCGCCGGAATCAGCGACAGAACGCCCATGACCACACCCCACAGCACCGCCGCCGGCAGCGACAGGGCCCAGAAGATGAAGCCGCCGAGAAACCCCTGGATGGCGGCGATGACCACGTTGCCCTTGATGGTGGCGCGGGTGACCTCCGCGAACTTGCCGAGCAGCAGCTGTTCGCGCTCCCGGCTCAGCGGTACGGCCTGGCCGATAAGGTCGCGCAGGTAGTCGCCATCGCGCAGCAGGAAGAACGCCAGGTAGAGCATTACCCCGAAGTGGATGAAGAAGCGGGCGGTGTTCTGCCCGATGTTCAGCGCCGACTGGGCAAAGAACTGCCCGCCCTGCATGACCGCGTTGACCGCGCGCTCGCGCAGGGACTCGATATCCACCCCGAAGGATTCCAGGGCCGTGCCCACGAAGGGGACGGTCTCGCCAATACGGTCCATGAAGGCCCGTGGGTCGATTTCCCCGGCCTGGATCTGCTGGTACAGGTTGACGCCCTCATACACGAAGGAGGCGGCCACAAACAGTGTCGGCAGGATCACAATGGTCAGGCAGAACCCGAGCGTGGCCAGGGCCGTGAGATTCGGCCGTTCGCCCCACAGCCGTGTAAAATACCGCTGCGCCGGGAAGAAGATGATCGCAATGGCGCAGGCCCAGAAGATGGCGCCGAAAAACGGCTGCATCAGGTACAGGAAAAGCGCCGTGACAACGAGCAGAAGGAACAGGAAGCTGCGCTGTTCGAGGGGTGCCTGCATGGTGTGAACCCTTCCCGGATTGATGAAAGGCAGAGGATACTGCGCTCCATGACCGATGCACAAACCAGTGGTGCTGGCTGGCCGGTTCCCGCCCGTGAGGCCGAGGCGGAAACGCTGGTCCGCAAGAGCCGCTTCATCGCCAGGGCGGCCCCGGCCGCCAGCCGTGAGGAGGCACTGGCCCTGGTCGAACGGGCGCGCCGGGATCACCCCGAGGCCCGCCACCACTGCTGGGCCTATGTGATCGGGGCCCCCGGCAGGGCCACCAGTGCCGCCATGAATGACGATGGCGAACCGTCGGGTACGGCGGGCAGGCCCATTCTCAACGTGATTGAGCACAAGGGGATCGGGGATGTGGCGGTGGTCGTGATCCGCTATTTCGGCGGTGTGAAGCTGGGCGCGGGCGGACTGGTGCGTGCGTATGCCGGAGCCGCCGAGGCTGTGCTCTCGTCGCTGGCGCTCGACCACCGCGAGCCCCGTGTCAGCCTTCAGCTTGAGGCCGGTTTTGCGGACGAACAGCCCCTGCGGCTGGAGCTGGCGCGGCTGGGGGGGGATCTGGAGTCCATTGAGTATGGGCAGGGCGTTTCGGTGCGGGTCTCGGTGCCCGTGGCAGCCCGGGATGCCATCGGCTCATGGGCCGCCGGGCGCGGCCTCGGGGTGACGGAGCTGTAGGCCCCTAGAAACGCAACTGGGCACCGACCCCCTGTGCCGTCAGGTAGACATCCGTTTCCACCTCCACCGCCGCCTGGCCAATGCCGATCACGTTGGAGTCGCCCATGGTCCGGGGGAAGGTCCAGAGCTTGATTTCATTGACCAGCATCCCGGTCAGAGCCACCTGCAGCGCATCATCATGGCGGCCATCGGCCTCGGCGATGGCGTGGTAGGCGCCGCCATTGACGATCAGCGACCCCAGGCGCCCGCGCCAGCCCGTGCGGCTCTGTTCGGCCCGGGCCAGCGCCTCGGCATTGCGGCGGGCGTCATCCAGCGCGCCGGGGGCATCGCGGTCAATGGCATGGTGTTCCCGGTAGGCCGCCAGGTGGGGGGGTGCCTTGATGATGGTATCCAGAAGGCCGAGGGTCGAGGTGATCGCGCGCACACGCCCGTCGTACTCATCCGCATCGGTCTCGGCGCCGGCACTGGAAAGGGCACTGAAGGCCGCGGAGCCGGCAAAGAACAGGCTCCAGCGCTGGCGCCAGGTCTGGGCGCTGTCCAGCCCTTCCGCCATGACACGGTCCAGGGCCTGCCAGTCCGGTTGGTCCTGGGCACTGAGGGGCGGAGCTGTGGCTGCTGCTGCCAGTACAGTGGCGGCTATCAACAGGCGTTGTGAAAGGCCCATGGAACCTCCGGGTCAGGTCGCACTGCAGGTGAATGCCGCATTGTGGAGAAGTACATTCCACGATGATGTGACGGGCTGCACCGAAACGGCGTTTCTTGCTATCGATCAACGCGCTCCGGTATCCTCCTTCGCATCGTCCAGCCCTAGGAGCACCCCGCACTGATGCTGCTCGCCGTTCTCTCCGGATTCATCCTGGCGCTGTTCGCCCCCCTGATCTGCCGGGTGGCCGGTGACCGGTGTGGCTGGGTGTTCGCGCTGCTGCCGGCGACGCTTTTCGTGTGGTTTGCCGGGCTGCTCCCGGAGGTCATGGCCAGCGGCGCACAGGTGGTGCGCTATCCATGGTTCCCGGCCATGGAGATCAACCTGGATTTCCTGATCGATGGCCTGTCGCTGATGTTTGCCCTGCTGATCAGCGGCATCGGCACCTTCATCCTCATCTATGCCGGCGGGTACCTCAAAGGCCACCCCTACCTGGGGCGGTTCTACGTGGTCATGCTCAGTTTCATGGCCTCCATGCTGGGGCTGGTGCTATCGGACAACCTGGTCACGCTCTTCGTGTTCTGGGAGCTGACCAGCATCACCTCCTACCTGCTCATCGGGTTTGACCACGAGGACGTGAAGGCCAGGGCCAGCGCCCTGCAGGGCCTGTTCGTGACGGTTGCCGGCGGGCTGGCGCTGATGGCCGGTCTCATCATGCTGGGGACCGTGGCCGGGTCGTACTCACTGAGCGGGGTGCTCGCCTCGGATGTGGACCTGATGGGGCACGACTGGGCGGTGCCCATGCTGCTGTGCATCCTGGCCGGGGCGTTCACCAAGTCGGCCCAGGTGCCGTTCCATTTCTGGCTGCCCAATGCCATGGCCGCGCCCACCCCGGTCTCGGCCTTCCTGCACTCGGCCACCATGGTCAAGGCCGGGGTCTATCTGCTGGCGCGGCTGAACCCGGCGCTGGGCGAGGCGGAGCTGTGGACGCTGCTGCTCAGCCTCTTCGGCGGCCTGACCATGTTCACCGGTGCCTTCCTGGCGATCACCCATACCGGGGCGAAGAAGGTTCTGGCCTATTCCACCATCATGGCGCTGGGCACCCTGGTGATGCTGATCGGCATCGGCACCCATTACGCCCTGGTGGCGTTCGCGACCTTCCTGGTGGCGCATTCGCTGTACAAGGGCGCGCTCTTCATGATTGCCGGCATTCTTGATCACGAGACCGGAACCAAGGATGTGGCCGAGATGGGCGGGCTGGCGCCACTGATGCCGGTGACGGCGGTGGCTGCGGCGGTGGCGGCGCTGTCGCTGGCGGGGCTGCCGCCACTGCTTGGTTTTGTGGGCAAGGAACTGATGTTCGAGGCGGTGCTGGAGGCGCCCGCCTGGCAGATGCTGCTGCCGGTGCTGGCGGTGGGCGCGGGTATCGGCGTCATGGTCGCGGCCGGCATCATCGCCATCAAACCCTTCTACGGGCAGCGCCAGGAGACCCCGAAACACCCCCATGAGGCGCCGGTTTCCATGCTGGCGGGGCCGGTGGTGCTGGCCGGGCTGTCGCTGCTGTTCGGCGCGGCCCTGGTCATTCCGGAGCAGACCCTGGTAGCGCCGGTGGTTGCCTCCCTGGGGGGGACAGCGGAGAAAGTGCATCTGGCGCTCTGGCATGGCATCAATCTGCCCCTGATCCTTTCGGTGGCCTGTCTGATCGTGGCGGGCGTGATACTGCGCTACTGGTCCCGCCTGCAGCCGCAGCTGGCTATCCTGCGTGAGGGGTTTGGCCGCTTTGGCCCCGAGGCGGGCTACTTCCGGATCATGGAGTGGCTGACCCGCATCGCCACCTGGCAGACGCGGGTGCTGCAGAACGGCACCATGGGCAATTACATGATCACGCTGGCGCTGACCACGGTGGGCGTCACCGGGTTCACGCTCATCACCCAGTACGGGCTGCCGTTGCGGCTGCCGGTGCCGGATTCCGGATTCGCCGCTGGAATCGCTCTGCTGATGATCATGTCAGCCTTCTTCGCCACGGGGACGGTATCGCGGCTCGGGTCCGTGGCCGCCATGAGCATCGTCGGGTTTGCAGTGGCGCTCATCTTCATCCTTTTCAGTGCCCCGGATCTGGGCATCACCCAGATCCTGGTTGAGACCCTGACGGTGATCCTGCTGGTGCTGGTGCTGTTCCGGCTGCCCGGTTTCACGCGCATGTCCTCACCCCTGGAGCGCTGGCGCGACATCACCGTGGCCGTACTGGTGGGCGCACTCATGACGGTACTGATCCTGGCGGCCACCGAGGTCCAGTTCTTCGAACCCATTTCGGCGGAACATGTGGCCCGCAGTGTCTCGGACGGCCACGGGCGCAACATTGTCAATGTGATCCTGGTGGACTTCCGGGCACTGGATACCCTGGGCGAAATGTTTGTGCTGGCCCTGGCAGCCGTTGGTGTCTACTCCATGATCCGGCTCAAGGCGGAGGATCACACAGCATGAGGGAAGCCAATACACTGATTCTTCGAACGGCGGCGCTGCTGCTGGTGCCCATGCAGTTGCTGTTCTCGGTTTTTCTGCTTCTCCGTGGCCACGACGAGCCCGGTGGTGGCTTCATTGCCGGGCTGGTGGCCTCGGGGGCCGTGGTGCTGTTTCTGTTCTCGTACGGCGTCAGCGCCACACGCGAGCTTCTGCGGGTGGATCCGCGTGATTTCCTGGGGATCGGGCTGCTCATCGGCCTGGCCTCGATCGTCCCTTCGCTGGTTCTGGACCAGGCGGCCATGACCGCGCAGTGGTGGGAGATTCCGCTGCCGGGGGGCGGCTATTACAAGTTCTCGACGCCGCTGATTTTCGATGTCGGCGTCTATCTGACCGTAATCGGTTCCATTCTCACCATGGTGGTGGGCCTGTCCGAATCGGAGGAATCCGATGCCTGAATCCGGAGGCTGCTGATGGAAACACTGATGGCCTACATCGTGGGCGCGATGTTCGCTGCCGCGGTGTACATGATGCTGCGCCGTTCCATCGTCAAGCTGGTGATCGGCCTGATGCTTCTGAGCAATGCCGCCAACCTGCTGATCTTCACCGTGGCCGGGATGCGCCAGGGGGCACCGCCTCTGGTTCCAGAGGGGGCGGAGGTGCCGGCCTCGGCCGTTGCCGATCCGCTGCCACAGGCGCTGATCCTGACCGCGATCGTGATCGCTTTCGGTGTGCTGGCATTCTCTGTCGTGCTTATCCATCGCGCCTATGAGGTAGTCGGTACGGATGACCTGGACCGGATGAAGGATACCGATACCTGATGTCTCTGGCTGTTGCTCCCATTCTGGTTCCGCTTCTTTTCGGGGCCCTGTCGGTGGCGCTGTGGCGCTATCGTATCGCCCAGCGCGTGCTCGGGCTGGTGGGTACCCTGACGCTGCTGGCCGTTTCCATACGCCTGTTCCAGGTGGTGCATGCGGAGGGCATGGTGGTGCTCCATATGGGCGGCTGGGCAGCGCCCCTGGGGATCACCCTTGCCGTGGATATGCTGGGGGCCATCATGGTGGTGCTCACCGGCATCACGGGAGTGGCGATCGCGCTGTACTCCTTGGGCGACACCCCTGAACGCCATGAGCATTTCGGCTACTACCCGCTGATGCACCTGCTTCTGGCGGGCGTGGCCGGCTCCTTTGTAACCGGTGACATATTCAACCTCTACGTCTGGTTCGAGGTGATGCTGATCGCCTCCTTCGCGCTTCTGACCCTCGGGGGTGAGCGGGCGCAGATGGAGGGGGCGATCAAGTACGTGACCCTGAACCTGTTCTCCTCGGCGATCTTCCTCTCGGCGGTGGGCATTCTCTACGGGCTGCTCGGCACCCTGAACATGGCGGACATCGCCCAGAAGATCGACCAGGTCGAGAACACCGCCCTGATCAATGTGGTGGCGGTGATGTTCATGGTGGCCTTCGGGATCAAGGCCTCGGCCTTCCCGCTGTTCTTCTGGCTGCCGGCGTCCTACCACACGCCGCTGGTGGGCGTATCCGCGCTGTTCGCCGGGCTGCTGACCAAGGTCGGGGTCTATGCGCTGTTCCGGATGTTCACCATCGTCTTCGACCATGACGTGGCCTACACCCATGAGATCCTGGTCTGGGTGGCCGGGCTGACCATGCTCTCCGGCGTACTGGGTGCCGCGGCCCAGTATGAGTTCCGGCGCATCCTGTCGTTCCATATCGTCAGCCAGATCGGCTACATGATCCTGGGGCTGGCGCTGTACACGCCCCTGGCGATCATCGGCGGTGTCTTCTACATCATGCACCACATCATTGTTAAGACCACGCTTTTCCTGGTCAGTGGCGTGACCTACCGCATCGCCGGCACGCATGAGCTGAAGGATCTTGGCGGCTTCTTCCGGAGCCGGCCGATGCTGTCGGTGCTGTTCCTGATCCCGGCCTTCTCACTGGCGGGTATGCCGCCGCTTTCCGGGTTCTTCGCCAAGTTCATCGTCATCCGTGCCGGTGTTGAGGCCGAGGCCTGGGGGGTGACCGCGGTGGCGCTGCTGGTGGGGCTGCTGACGCTGTACTCGATGACCAAGATCTGGGCCGAGGTGTTCTGGAAGGCGGCTCCGGATACGCAATCCGGCGAACCGGCAGGGCAGGGCAGTACAGTCGGACTGGGTTGGATGTACACTGCCATTGCCGGGCTCGCGGCCTGCACCCTGTTCATTGGTCTCAACGGTGAGCCCATCTATGCGCTGGCGGAGACCGCAGCGGAGCAGCTTCTCAACCCGGATCGCTATATCCGGGCGGTACTGGAGGCGCGCCCATGATTGCTTTTTTCTGGAATGTGATTCTGGCGCTGCTGTGGGTGGCGCTGACCGGCAGCTTTTCCGGGGGCAACCTGCTGGCGGGCTTTGTTTTCGGGTATCTTGCGCTTGCCGTAATGCAGCGGCATGTTCCGGTGCTCCACGGCTACTCCCAGAGGGTGCCCCGGTTCATGGCGTTCGCCGTGTTCTTCCTCAAGGAGCTGTTTGTGGCCAATGTGCGGGTGGCCTATGACGTCATCACCCCGGTGTGGTACATGAAACCCGGGGTTATCGCCATGCGGCTGGAGGCGAAGAGCGACATCGAGATCACGCTTGTGGCGAACCTGATCTCGCTGACGCCGGGCACACTGAGCCTGGACGTCTCAGACGACCGTAAGGTGCTCTATATCCATGCCATGTTCATGGCCGACGAACAGGAACTGCGCGACAGCCTGCACGAGCTGGAACGCCGGATCCTGCGTGTGATGCGCTAACGTGATCGGCTGCGGGGACTCGATACGATGAACAGCTTTGTGCTGACACTGGTTTACTCGATGCTGGCGCTGGCCATGCTGATGGCCGCCATCCGGCTGGGCAAGGGGCCCTCCCTGCCGGACCGGGTGGTGGCGATCGAGCTGATCAGCTCCATGGTCGTTGGCATCATCGGCGTGCACGCGCTCGACACCGGTGTGCTCAGCTTCCTGGATGTGGCGATCGTGGTGGCGCTGGTGGCGTTCCTGGCGTCGATCGGCTTTGCACGCTTCATTGAGCGCGGAGGACCACGCGAATGATGGACCTGATCATTGCGGTATTCCTGATCAGTGGCGCCGCCTTCATGCTGCTGGCGGCACTCGGTATCCTGCGTCTTCCGGACCTGCCCACGCGCATGCACTCCTCCACCAAGGCCGGCGCCATGGGAGCGATGCTCATCATGGTGGGCGTGGTCATTGGATTCGCCGATTGGCTGGCGCTGGCGCGGGGTCTGGCGATTGTGCTGTTCATCATGGCCACCACGCCCATTGCCGCCCATGCCATCGGGCGTGCGGGCTACATGATCGGTGTGCCCCTGTGGGACGGTACCATCAAGGATGAGCTGCGCGAGAACTACGATACCCGCACCCATGGCCTGCGCAGCGATTCGGCGGACCAGGACGAGCCCCGGCTCTGATCCCCTGCTGACTTCCCGGCGCTGAGCCGGTAAGGTGGACTGGAAAGGATGCAGTCCACATCAATCGGAGACCGGCTACCCCCATGACGCGTTCAACTCCCTGGTCCCTGCCGGCACTGGGTGCCCTGCGGGAAGCCCTGCTGCGCCCGGGCGTGGATGATGAACGGCTGAGCGCGGCTCTGGCCCAGGCACGGGAACAGCAGCCACCGCCGGTGGTCTGGCTGCTGGGCAAGGCGCAGTCCGGCAAAACATCCGTCATCCGGGCGCTGACCGGCAGTACCCGCGCGACCATCGGTAACGGCTTCCAGGCCTGTACCCGCACCGCCGCCTTCTACGATTTTCCCGAGCCGGCGCCTGTCGTGCGCTTTCTGGATACCCGTGGGCTGGGCGAGGTGGCCTATGATGCCGACGAGGACCTGGCCTTCTGCGAGTCCCAGTCCCACCTGGTCATGGCGGTGATGAAAGTCGCGGACCCGGACCAGAAAGCGGTACTGGACGCCCTGGAGACAGTGCGCAGGCGCCACCCGGAGTGGCCCGTGGTGCTGGTGCACACAGCCCTGCATGAGCTCTACCCGCCAGGCGCGGACCATGTCATGCCCTGGCCCTTTGACAGTGAGCCGCTGCCGGAGACCGTGCCCGCGGACCTGCGGCGGGCGCTGGCTGAACGCCGGGAACTGGGCCAGGCGCTACCCGGCCATGCCCCTGTGGTGTCGGTGGCGGTGGATCTCACCCTGGAGGAGGATGGCTTCGCCACGGCGGATTACGGGCTGGAAGGGCTGTGGCGGGCGATCGAGGAGACCGCCACCTTTGAGCTTCGGGCCCGGCTGCAGCAGGACCCGGGCCTGCGGGATCTGTTCAGCCGTGCTGCCCACCCACAGATCACTGGTTACAGCCTGGCGGCTGCCGGCGCCGGTGCCCTGCCGCTGATCGATGCGGCGCTGCTTCCGGCGCTGCAGGTGCGGATGCTGCATGCGCTCGCTCGGATCTATCAGCAGCCCTGGGACATGCGGCGCAGTTCCGAGTTCTTCGGTCTGCTGGGGGTAGGAGTGCTCGCCGGCTATGGCCTGCGCTGGGCCGGGCGCAGCCTGGTCAAGATGGTGCCCGGCTGGGGCCAGACGCTGGGAGCGGCCTGGGGCGCCTCAAGTGCCGCTGCGGTGACCTATGCGCTGGGCAAGGCGGCGGATTTCTACCTGGCGCGCACGGCGGATGGCATGCCGGTCGAGGCGGAGGCCATCCGCCGTCTCTACCGTGAGGCGTTCGAGCAGGGCCTCCACCTCGGCCGTGACAGGGAAAGCGAATGAGGGCGCTGCTGCGCGAGTTCGGTTATCTGAGACTGGTGGCCGTGGTGGTCTCCTTCCTGCCGCTTGCGGTGCTGCCCGCTCTGGGGCTGGTCTGGCTCTGGGATTCCGGCCAGCTCCTGATCTGGTTCCTGGTGCTTGCCGGGTGCGGCCTCCTCGGGTACGGGCTCCATTGGCTGTCCAGGGTGTCCAGCCGCGGCCGGCTGCCGCCTGCTACAGCGCCGGAGGCCCACTGGCCACCGGACTCCCATGACGCCTGGCAGCACGTTGAGGCGCGCGCCAGCGAGGCCACACCGGCGCAGTATCCGCTCAGCGATGCCACCGGGCTTTTCCGCCTGGGGCGCGATACCGTGGAGGATGTGGCCCGCCACTACCATCCGCACCGGGAACGGCCCCTGCTGGAGCTCACGGTTCCGCACATGCTGCTGATCATTGAGCGGGCCAGCCGGGAGCTGCGGGCGGAAATTGCCGACCACGTACCGCTCAGCCACCGCCTGACCCTGGGGAGCATGGCCCGGTTGCGCCGATGGCGGGAGACGGCGGTGCGGCTGGAGGGGCTGTATCGTCTGGGGCATGCGGCCGTGGATCCGACCAGCGTGGTGTTCCGGGAACTGCGCCGGGATCTGGGCAACCGCGTGATGGGGTACGGCACGGAGCAGGTCCAGACCTGGCTGCTGCGCGAATACATCCGCAAGGTGGGCTATTACGCCATTGAGCTCTACAGCGGTCGCCTGCTGCTGGAGTCGGAAACGCCGGTGGATTCGGTGACACGGGTCTCGCGGTTGCAGCAGCGCGAGAGTGAAGACCGCGCCGAGTCGTCAGAGCCACTGCGCATCCTGCTGTTGGGCCGCGCCAACAGCGGCCGCTCCAGTCTGGTCAACGCGCTGGTGGGCGAGCCGGTGGCGGCGGTGGACAGTGCCGCCGGAACAACCGGCGCCATTGAGGCCTACAGCTGGGGCAGCAGTGACGGTGATGAGGTGCTGCTGATCGACACCCCGGCGGTGGAAGGCGAGGCCCTTGATACCGCTACCCTGCGCCGTGAGGTGCTGGGGGCCGACCTGGTGCTGTGGGTGACGCCGGCACTGCGCGCCGACCGTGAGGGTGAACGCGGGGTACTGCAGCGCATCCGCGGCTGGTTCCGTGAGGATCCCTCCCGTCGTCCGCCACCGCTGATCGGCGTGGTGACCGGGGTGGACGCGGTCCGTCCCGCCCGTGAGTGGGCGCCCCCGTATGCGCTGAATGACCCGCAGACGCCCAAGGCCCGGAACATTGTCGCCGCCTTGGAGGCGGTGGGTGACGAGCTTGAGCTCGATGCCGGGCACCGGGTGGGCGTGAGTCTCAACGCTGACATGCCCTTCAATGTGACCCCCGGGCTTGTCGGCCTCATGGAGAACCAGCTGGACGAGGCCCGGCGTATCCGGCTTCTGCGGTGCCTGCGTGAGCGCCGGCGCGATGAGACCTGGCGCTATCTGTGGCGGCAGGTCCGCAATGCCGGGCAGATAGCTTTCGAAAAGACACGTAAAAGCAACTGAACTGATCACAGCGACAGCTCGTAATCAGAAAAGATTCCTTCCATGGCTACCGCAGGTATTGGATGAGCTGTATTCTTGTTGTTGATCACGATCCCGCCTCGGTATCCGTAACCTCGGAACTGCTGCGCACGCTGGGGCATCGGGTCCATGAGGCCACGCCCACGGATCAGTGCCTGGCGCTGGCGGAACGCCATCATCCGGATCTGGTGCTGATCGGTATCCGGCCGGGCGATGTGCCGGCTTCCGGTTTCATCCGCGGCCTTCGCGAGCAGCCACAACTGCGCGGGACCTTCATTGTCGGGATCTCTTCCAGCCGGGCAGAGCCTTCCGGGCCCCTGATGGAAGCCTCCTGTGTCGATGGTTTCATCACCCGTCCGGTTTCCGATTCCGAGTTTGTTTCCCGCGTGGAAGGTTTTCTGCAGCTGAAGCGGGCCCAGGATGCGATGCGGCGCAGCGAAGCGCGGTTCCGGCGGGTGATCGAGCGCAATGCGGACGGCATCGTCATCGTTTCCCGTGATGGCCGGGTACAGATGTGCAATCAGGCTGCCCTGCGGCTGTTCCGGATCGGGGAGGATGCCCTGAACGGGCGGGATTTCGGCTTCCCTCTCACCACGGGTGAATGCATCGAGGTGGAAGTGCCCCATGGCGACGGCGGCTACACCGTCATGGAGATGCGGGTTGTCGACATCGAATGGGACGACGGCACGGCATGGCTGGCATCGCTGCGGGATGTGACCGAGCGTTATGGCGCGCGCAAGGCGCTTGAGGCCAGCAACCGCGCCCTGCGACTGGTCAGCGCCTGTAATGAGACAGTGCTTCACGCCGGTGAGGAGCAGGAGCTGCTGGAGCAGATCTGTCGCACCGCGGTGACCATCGGGGGTTACGATCTGGCCTGGGTGGGCCTGGCCGAAACCTCGCCCGGCCACCCCATCCACCCGGTATACTGGGCGGGCGAGGCGGCGGGATTCATCGGCGATGCCGAACTCAGCTGGGACGCCGGCGTCCGGGCGGGGCTGTCGCCTGCCGGGGAGGCGATCCGCGAGGCACGGTCGGTGGTCTACGAGGATGCCCGGGAGGTTCCCCGTGCTTCTGCCGAGGTCGAACCCGCTGTCCAGCACGGCTACGGCCGCCTGATCTATCTGCCGCTGTGCAGTGAGCGTGGCGCCTTTGGCGTTCTCGGGCTCTATGGGTGGGATCCCCAGCACGTCGCCGATGAGGAGCTGAGCCTGCTCCTGCGCCTTTCCCGCAACCTGGCGTTCGCCATTGAGCATGTGCGTACCGAGACCGACAAGCAGCGTGTGCAGGAGACCGTGCTCAAGGTGGCCTCTGGGGTGTCGGCGACCGTGGGCACGGAGTTCTTTGAACAGCTGGCGCGGAACATGAACCAGGCCCTGGGCAGCGTTATCAGCATGGTGGCGCGGGTGAACATGGGAGATGACCCGACCGCGGAGACGCTGTCGCTGATTGTTCACGATGAGCTGCGGGAGAATGTCGGTTTCCGGCTGGCGGAAACGCCCTGTCTGGAGGCCTTTGACCGTGGCAGCCTGGTGCTCCATGAGCTCAGTGGCCGCGAGTTCCCACTGAACAACGGCGGCGACTGGCCGGATACGAGCGCTGGCGTGATCTGGCGCTTAGACAATGCGGCGGGCCAGCCCATCGGCTTCCTCATCACCCTTTTTGCCTGGCCGCTGGAGGAAGAGGATTTCGTCTACAACACCATCCAGATCTTCGCCAGCCGGGCCGAGGCGGAAATCGAGCGCCGCAACACGGATGTGCGCATCCGTGATCAGGCCTCGCTGCTCGACAAGGCCCAGGACGCCATCATCGTTCTGGGCATGGATCAGCGAGTGCTGTTCTGGAACCACAGCGCCGAGCGGCTGTATGGATGGAGCGCGGAGGAGGCATTCGGTAAGCCGCTGGAGACGCTGGTGGCCGACAGCCGTGACCAGTTCTCAAAAACCTTCGTCAATGTGCTCCATGACGGTGAATGGAAGGGCGAGATCGCCCAGCGCCACCGCGACGGCCACAGCCTGATCGTGGAAGGGCGCTGGACCATGGTGCGTGATGATGATGGCCGGCCACAGTCGATGCTGGTCATCAACACCGACATTACCCAGCGCAAGGAACAGGAGCGTGAGATCGAGAAGCTCGCGTTCTTCGACCCGCTGACACGGCTGCCCAACCGCCGGCTGCTGGTGGACCGCCTGCAGCAGGCGCTGGTGGTCAGTGGCCGCAACGGGCAGGTCGGTGCGCTGTTGTTTCTGGACCTGGACAATTTCAAGATCCTCAACGATACCCTCGGCCATGACCTGGGGGATGAACTGCTGCGCCAGGTGGCCGTGCGTATCCAGTACGCGGTGCGCCGCAGTGATACCGTGGCCCGGCTCGGTGGTGACGAGTTCGTGGTAATGCTGCCGGAAATGGATCCGGTCAGTTCACACGCCGCCGAGCAGGCCGCCATCGTCGGTGAAAAGATCCTGGAGGTTTTCCGCGCACCCTTTGAGCTTTCCGGCCAGGAATTCTTCATCACCCCGAGCATTGGTATCGCGCTCTTCGGTGATCGCGCCAGCAGCGTGGACCAGCTGCTCAAACGGGCGGATCTGGCCATGTACGAGGCCAAGGAGTCCGGGCGTAATTCCGTGCGCTTTTTCGATGAGCACATGGAGTCGGAAGTGGCGAACCGGGCGGCCCGGGAGAAGGAACTGCGGCGCGCCATCAGGGACGGCGAGTTCGTGCTGTTCTACCAGCCCCAGCTTGAGGTGGAGCAGGGCGTGATCGGCTTTGAGGCGCTGGTGCGCTGGCAGCATCCCGAGCAGGGAACCATTGCGCCGAACCAGTTCGTTCCCATGGCCGAGGAGACCGGGCTGATCGTGGAGCTTGGCAGAATCGTGCTCACCCAGGCCTGTGAGCAGCTGGTCTCCTGGGGGCGCAGTACTGACACGGCTGGCCTCAGTCTGTCGGTGAACGTCAGTGCCCGCCAGTTCCGCCATCCGGAGTTCGTTACCGATATCCGTGCGGCGCTGGCGAAAACCGGGGCCAATCCACGCCGGCTGCGGCTGGAGGTGACGGAAACACTGCTGCTCGAGGATATGGAACAGGTGGTGGCAAAGATGGCCTCGCTGCGCGAGCTTGGCATCACCTTTTCCCTGGACGACTTCGGCACCGGCTACTCCTCCCTGTTCTATCTCAAGACCCTGCCGCTGGATCAGCTCAAGATCGACCAGTCATTCGTGCGTGATGTGCTGGATGACCCCAACGACGCGGTCATCGCCAGGACGATCATCGGTCTGGGCCAGAGCATGGGGCTGAGCGTGATGGCCGAAGGGGTCGAAACCCGGGAGCATCTGGATTTTCTGCGTGACAACGGCTGTTCCGCCTATCAGGGCTTCTACTTCAGCAAACCCATCCCGGCCGCCCATCTGGCCGGCTACCTCGCGGAAGGCGATTATGAGCTTACCTAGGCGTTTCTCCGTTCAGAGATCACTGCCATGAGTAAGGGGCAGCTGCAACTCGTTCTGTTCATCACCGGTGACGGCACCCGGGGACAGCGGGCTGTTGGCAACCTCAGGAACCTGTGTTCCGGGGTGCTGTCCGATCGGTGCCATTACGAGATAGTGGACGTGCTTGAACACCCCGACCGTGCGGAAGCGAGCCGGATCATGGCGACCCCCACACTGGTCAAAACATCCCCGGTACCGGACCGTCGTGTCATCGGGGATCTGTCGAACGCCGATGATGTGCTGGCGGCACTGGAAATCGACGTTTGATCCGATACTCAATGGAGGATCCATCCATGACTGATGCAACCAGGGTTCATGACCGGGCTATCGGCAAGGTTGCCACCGGTATCCCGGGTTTTGATCACATTGCATCCGGCGGCCTGCCGGCAGGGCGGACGACACTGGTCTCCGGATCAGCCGGCAGCGCCAAGACACTGATGGCGGCGCAGTTCCTGGCAGAGGGGATCAAGCAGTTCGGCGAGCCTGGCGTTTTCGTCACCTTTGAGGAGAATGCCGAGGATCTGCGCCGCAATCTTGCCAGCTTCGGCTGGGACATCCAGGCCTGGGAGGAACAGGGCCTGTGGGCGTTCGTGGATGCCTCGCCCGACCCGGAAATCAGCTCGGTGGTGCTGGGCGAATATGATCTCGGGGGCCTGATGGCGAGGGTGGGCTATGCGGTCCAGCGTGTGGGCGCGACCCGCCTTTCCATGGACTCTCTGGGCGCGGTATTCAACCAGTTCGCCCAGACCGGCAGCACCCGGCGTGAGATGTTCCGTGTGGCCGCGCACCTGAAAAAACTCGGCGTGACGGCGCTGATCACCTCCGAGCGCCGGGAAGAGTACGGCGAGATTGCACGCTACGGCGTTGAGGAGTTCGTGGCCGATAACGTCATCATCCTGCGCAACCTCCTTGAGGAGGAAAAACGCCGGCGCACCATCGAGATCCTGAAGTTCCGGGGCACAGAGCACCATAAGGGCGAATACCCCTTCTCCATTGTCAACGGCGAGGGCATGGCCTGTATCCCTCTTTCGGCCATGGAGTTGTCCCAGGGCTCGACCAGCAAACGCATCACCTCCGGGAGCCCGGACCTGGATACCATGTGCGGTGGCGGCTTCTTCCGCGATTCCATCATTCTCATCTCCGGAGCAACAGGCACCGGCAAGACGCTCATGGCCACGGAATTTCTCCAGGGCGGCATCAGCCAGGGGGAGCGCTGCCTGCTGTTCGCCTTTGAGGAAAGCAGTGACCAGTTCACCCGCAATGCCCAGGGCTGGGGCATGGATGTGCGCGCCATGGAGGAGAATGACCAGCTCCGGGTCATCTGTGAATACCCGGAATCGGCGGGTATAGAGGATCATCTGTTGGCCATGAAACGGGCGATCGACGCGTTCAGGCCGGACCGCATTGCCGTGGACAGTCTGTCCGCCCTGGAACGCATTGCCACCATCAAGGGGTTCCGCCAGTTCGTGATCGGGCTCACCTCGTACGTGAAACAGCAGAAGGTTGCCGGCCTGTTCACCGCCGCCACGCCGCAGCTGTTCGGGGGTGTCTCCGTGACCGAATCGCACATCTCCACCATCACCGACTCCATCATACTGCTGCGCTATGTGGAGACCGAGGGCGAGATACGCCGTGGCATCACCGTGCTCAAGATGCGCGGCTCCCCCCATGACAGGAGTGTGAAGGAGTTCCGCATTGACGGCTCCGGCATGCACATCGGCCGAGGTTTCGGTAATGTGGTGGGCATTGTCTCAGGGAACCCGCAGCATCTGGATGTTGGCTGAACGTACCGCAACGCAAACAACGGGTAAGGGGTGCCGCCGCGGACTGGCGGCGGCGCTGACGATGGCGCTGACCGTGCCCTTCGCCGGCGCCCAGGAGACCAGCATGGGCGTGGCGCCGCTGGAGGTGACCGCCACGGGGCTGATCCGGGACCGTGCCGAAGCCCCCATGGCGGTGACCGTGGTGGATGAAACCGCCCTTCAGGACGGGCGCGAACGCCTGGGCCTGGATGAGGGCCTGAAGCGCGTGCCCGGTGTCTTTTTCCAGAACCGCTACAACTTCGCCCAGAACCTGCGCATCTCCATGCGCGGCTTTGGTGCCCGGGCGCCCTTCGGCATCCGCGGCATCCGGCTGCGGGTGGACGGCATCCCCGAGACCCTGCCGGACGG
>JBNJDI010000041.1:0-20181 GCA_051744725.1 Pseudomonadota bacterium
CAGGCCGATGCAGACGTCCGCATGCCGGTTGTGCAGCACCTTGCCGTTGACGGTGAGAGCAGTCGCTCCCCCTCGGATCTGCTGAAAAACGGGGACTGGCAGACCCTCGGCCAACGCCCGAACCTCGGCTACGACGCGCGCACCCACTGGTTCCGTTACAGCATGCCTGCCCCGGCAGAAGGCAGTGTGGAACGCATCAGCCGCATCAGCTACCCACAGCTCGACCACGTCCGGTTCATGCTTTTCCGCAACGGAGAGCGGGTGCAAACCGTAACCACCGGCGACCGCCTGCCGTTCACCGATCGCCCCATTGAGCATCCCCAGTTCCTGTTTCCAACCCGGCTGGAAGCCGGCAACGACTACCAGGTACTGATCCGGGTAAGGACCAGCGGCGCTGTACAGCTGCCCCTGGATGTATGGGAACCCACGGCCCTGTTCGAGCACCTCTCCCGGGTGGACCAGGCCCATGCGCTCTACTACGGCATACTGTTGGTCGTCATCCTGTTCAACGCCTTCATCTTCCTGGCGCTGCGCGAGAAGACCTACCTGTATTACACCCTGGCCATCAGCAGCTACCTGCTGTTCATGACCGCGCTCAGGGGGTCGGCTTTCGCAGTCCTCTGGCCCCAGATGCCCTGGCTGCACAACCAGATGATGCTGGCCACAATACCGGCAACCATCCTGTTCTCGGCACTGTTCGTGCGGGCATTCCTGCGACTGGACCGCAACAACCCGATGCTGGACCGGATCGCACTGGGTGCCACTCTGCTCGGGGTACTCGCCCTGATCGGGGCCTTTGTACTCGACTACAGCCTGTCCACCCGCTTTTCCGTCATCCTGGCGGTTCCCGCCTTCCTGCTGCTGTTCATCATCGGCCCCATTGAGTGGGCGCGGGGAAACCGGGTGGCCAAGTTCTACACCGTGGCCTGGGCCGCCCTCACCATCGGCACGGCCATGGCGGCCATGAGCAAGCTGGGGTGGCTGCCGACCAACGCGCTGACCGAGTACGGCATTGAGGTGGGCTCCGCCCTGGAAGCCCTGCTGCTGACCATGGCCCTGGCCGAACGCCTCTACCGCGAACGTCACGAACGGGTTCTGGCGCAGGATGAGCGCCTGCGCGAACACGCGGAACGGCGTGAGGCTGAGCTCAGGCTGATCGACCAGGCCCTCCACCATCCGGTCACAGGGCTGCCGAACCGGACCTCCTTCGAAATGCTGCTCAGCGACTCGATCACCCACCCGGAGAGCGGTTCCTGCGCCGTAGCGGTCATCCAGCTCAGCAACCTCCGCGCCATACAGAAGACACTTGGTCATGCCAACTCCGAACGCCTGTTGGCGGCGTTTGCGCAATCGCTGGACCACCAGGCCCGGAATCTCGCCTGCGTGCGGCTGACGGAAAACAGCGACCGGGGCGAGCACGCCAGCGCCTCACTGGAAAGCGCCAGTTTCGCGCTGTTGCTGGACGTCGAGCGCATGCGCGCCCAGCCCGACGCCCTCTTTGGCCTGATCGAGACCCTGCGTGAACCCTTCCCTTTCCTGGGCATGCAGCTGCCACTCAACCCGGTCGGCGGCGTGGCCATACACCCCGAGCACGGCGACAACGCGGAAAGCCTGATTCGCCGGGCCTTCATTGCCCAGGAATCCGAAGAGGCCCAGCACCAGTACCTGGCGTTCTACCAGCCCCAGAGCGACACCTACAGCCGGGCACGCCTGACCCTGGCCTCGGAGCTTCGGCAGGCACTGGAACAGCAGCAACTTGGGCTGGCCTTTCAACCCAAGTATTCACTGGAAGAGCAGAAGGTTATCGGAGTCGAGGCCCTGATTCGCTGGCCGGGGCGGGAAACACCTCCCGGCGCGGACGTGCTTATCGCGGTTGCCGAGGAAACGGGCCTGATCCGGCCGCTCACCCGCTGGGTGGTGCGTAACGCACTGAAAGCCCGAAGGCAGCTGCTTGAGCAGGGTTTCGACCTGAACATGGCGGTCAACATCTCAGCGAACAACCTTCAGGAACCGGACTTCCCGCTGTTCATTCAGAATCAGGTAAACGGGCAGACCGGGATCCTGACCGTGGAACTGACCGAGACAGCCATGATGACGGACCCGGTCCGCGCCATGAAAGCACTGCACCAGCTCGAAGCCGCCGGTATTCCCATTGCCATTGACGATTTCGGCACCGGCTATTCGTCACTGAGCTACATCAAGCGTCTCCCGGCTCGGGAGATCAAGATCGACAAGGCGCTGGTCACCGACATCACGGCACACGCCGACGACCAGCAGATCGTGCGCGCCACCGTCGACATGGCACACAGTCTGGGATACCACGTGGTCGCTGAGGGGGTTGAGGACCATGCCGCCCTGCGCTGGCTGGCCGAGCTGGGCTGCGACACGGTTCAGGGTTACTTCATCAGCCGCCCGATGACCCTGGAGCAGCTGCAGGAGTGGCTCGCCGGAGGCAGTGAACCGGGCCGCGCCATTGCCGGCTTTAACGCCTGAGATGTCCCCGGCGTGCTCAGCCCTGCCGCTGCCGGACCAGCGCCTCCTGCGCCACGGAAGCCACAAGCTCACCGCTGCGATTGAAGAGCGTGCCCCGGTTCATGCCGCGCCCGGAAGAAGCGCTGGGGCTGTCCATGTCGTAGAGCAGCCAGTCGTCGAGGCGCAGGGCGCGATGGAACCAGATGGCGTGATCCAGGCTGGCCACCTGCAGGCCCGGTGTTGAGAACCCGGCCCCATGGGGGCGCATGGACGTGGCAAGCAGCCCGAAGTCCGAGGCATAGGCCAGGATCGCCCGGTGCAGAACGGGGTCATCCGGAAGCGGCCCACGCGCCCGGAACCAGCTCTGACGGCAGGGCTCTCCGGGTTCCGGCCTGAGCGGATCCGTTGGATCCACAGGGCGGATGTCGATGGCACGCTTCTTCATCATCTGCTCCCGACGTTCTTCCGGGATCAGGTCGCGCACCTTCTCGTTCAGTGCCTGTTCGGATTCAAGCCCCTCCGGATCCGGTGCAGTCGGCGCACCAAACTGATGCTCAAAACCTTCCTCCGGCACCTGGAAAGAGACCATGGCAGTGAGGATCTCGCGCTCGTCCTGGCGGGCAATCACACGCCTGACGGTAAAGGTGCCGCCATCACGCACACGCTGGACCTCGTAATCGATGCCGCGATGCGGGTTGCCCGGACGCAGGAAATAGGCGTGCATGGAATGCGCCAGCCGCCCCTCAACGGTACGACTGGTGGCCATCAGGCCCTGACCGAGCACCTGGCCGCCGAACACGTTGGGAAAGCCGAGATCATCGCTTTCACCGCTGAAATGGTCGTCCCCGAGCGGGGCAACATCCAGCAGTCCCACAAGCTTGCGTGTTACCTCTTCCATTCCACCGGCTCCCGTTATCAACCTGATCGTCAGGCCGGCAGAATGGCCGGCACTTCCTTCGACAGCGACTGTTTCTCGCCCGCACAGTCACCGGTAACCGCAAAGCCGAGCAGATCACCATTTTCCGAGCGGAACAGGACACGCAGGCTGCGGCCCTCGCCCTCGACGTGCCATTCGCCACTCGCGTCCACCGGGGGTGGGCACACGGCGACGGGGCAGGCCGGCGTCTTCACCGTTACCGGCATACTGCCGTAGTGCACAGCTGCACGCTCGCCGGTAAGGCTCTTCGCCAGCGCCCGCGCCGCCGCCATCAGGGGCATGACGTAGGGCAGCACATGCCCGCAGACCTCGGCGCAGTCCCCCAGGGCATAGACGCCGGAGGCACTGGTTTCCAGATACTGGTTCACGCGGATACCCCGGCCGCACTCAAGCCCGGCGGCGTCCGCAAGCTCCGTGCGCGGCTGCAGCCCCACGGCCGCCAGCCCCAGATCCGCCTCGATCACGCGCCCATCATCCAGGGTGACGCTGACACCGCCACTGGTGCGGTGTACCGCAACAGCACTGCGTTCAAGATGAAAGCGGACTCCGGCCTCTTCCAGCCCGCCCTGCACAGCCTCCGAAGCGGCTTCCGGCAGCAGTGCCGGAAGAACGCGCGAATCCGGCGCGACCACGTCCACCTCGAAGCCACCGTTGATCAGGTCATTGGCGAACTCACAGCCGATCAGACCGGCCCCCAGGATCACCACCCGGCGCGCCCCGGCCGCGCTCTCGCGGAAGTGGCCGTAGTCCGTGAGGTCATTCACCTGGTAGAGGGCTTCCAGGCCATCGCCCTCGAGTGGGATACGGATGGGGTCCGCGCCCCAGGCCAGAACCAGGCGGCCATAATCCAGCGTCCCGGCGTCCGTTGTAATCCGGCCTGCCGCAGGATCAATGGCCTCAACACGGGTATGGGTCATGATGCGTGCATTGAGTGCTTGAGCCTGGGTATCCGCATCCGCCTGGGCCAGCCCATCGGCGGTCTTGCCCTTGGCGAAACCGTTGGAGAGCATGGGTTTCGAGTAGCTGCGGCCATCATCGGCCGTGACCAGTACCAGCGGGGTTTGCGTATCGAGCTTGCGCAGCTCCCGGGCCAGGGTATAACCGGACAGTCCGGTTCCGATGATGACGATGGGCAACGTCTGATTCTGGCTCATGGGCGGGCTCAGTCGATCTCAACCATTTCAAAGTCTTCCTTGCCCACACCGCAGTCAGGGCAGGTCCAGTCCTCGGGCACGTCTTCCCAGCGGGTACCCGGCTCAATGCCATCCTCGGGCCAGCCTTCCGCTTCGTCATAGATGAATCCACAGACTACGCACTGCCACTTTTTCATGGCCTACTCCTTAACGAATGACAAATACGAAGCGCATTCTAACCAAACACTACCCCCGGATTACACCCGACAGTGTCAGAATCGGGACAATCGGGTACCGTGGCGTTATACTCGCGCCTTTCAAATCCACCCATGCCCGCGGAGAACACGCCCAGCCATGTCCCGGAACACAGCTGAAATGCAACAGGTTTTCGACGAAGCCGACTGCATCTACACGCAGGACCAGGTCAGTGAGGCCATGGATCGACTGGCCGGTGAAGTAACCGCCACCCTGGGCGATCAGGACCCGCTCATCCTCTGCATCATGAACGGCGGCCTGGTGGTTGCGGGCCAGCTCCTGCCCCGGCTGGGCTTCCCGCTGCAGCTGGACTACGCCCAGCTCTCCCGTTACCGGGGCAATACCACGGGCGGGGACCTGGAATGGAAGGTCCATCCCCAGACCCGGCTGAACGGGCGCACGGTGCTGATCGTTGATGACATCCTGGACGAGGGCGACACCCTGGCAGCACTGGCTGAAGCCTGCCAGACCGAAGGCGCGGAACGGGTCTGGACACTGGCCCTGGTGGAGAAGAATCACGACCGCAAGAGCCAGCCGGGTTTCGAGGCGGATTTCATCGGCCTGCAGACCCCGGACCGTTACCTGTTCGGCTACGGCATGGACTACCAGGGCTACTGGCGCAACGCGCCGGGCATCTACGCGGTCCGGGGCCTGTAATCCAATGCAGGGCGCTACCATGGGGTTCCGGCCGCGCCCGTGGCACTGGCTGCCACGGCACCAGCGCCGGGTGGTCCGGCACCGTGGCTCCCTGACACGCCTGCTGCGCGGGTTCACCCGTGAGCAGTTCCGGGTGGGGGTCCTGCGGGAAGGCTACCGCCTGCCCAAGCCGGACGAAGCCCGGGAGCTCGGGTTGCCGCCACGCCAGAGGGCCTGGATACGGGAGGTACAGCTGATCGGCGACGGCACCCCCTGGGTGCAGGCACGCACGGTCATTCCCCTGCGCTGCCTGAGAGGTTCAAACCGGCGCCTGCGCCACCTGGGGAACCGCCCGCTGGGATCCGCGCTTTTCGGCCGCCACCCCTGGTGTCGTGAGGCATTCACCTGCGGTCATTGGCAGCCGCCCGGGCATACCACGCCGTGCCCGGCGCGGCGCTCGCGTTTCCGCCGCGGCCAAGGTACCCTGCTGGTCACGGAGTGCTTCCTGCCCCCGCTGTGGGAAGACATCAGGGACCAGGCCGTGCGCCGCCACCCGACCCACGGGGACAGCCTCCGGCCACTCTAGTCACGGGCCGCAACGGACAGGGAACCATGACGACGACACGCCTTCAGCCGGCACTGGGCCGGGCGCGTGAGCGCCTCCCGGATTTCATACAGCTGATGCGGATCAACCGGCCCATCGGCAGCCTGCTGCTGCTCTGGCCCACCTGGTGGGCACTGTGGCTGGCCGCCGACGGCATCCCGAGCCTGGCCAACCTGGTGGTCTTCACCCTCGGGGTCTTCTTCATGCGCGCCGCCGGCTGCGTCATCAACGATTACGCCGACCGCAACCTCGACGGCCACGTCAAACGCACCCGCGCACGCCCTCTCGCCACCGGCCGCGTGCGCCCGGGTGAGGCCATCGCCCTGTTCCTGGGCCTCTGCCTGGTGTCCTTCCTGATGGTGGTGTTCTTCACCAACCCTCTCACCCTGTGGCTGTCCTTCGGTGGCGTGGTACTGGCCTTCATCTATCCGTTCATGAAGCGCTACACCCACCTTCCCCAGATCGTGCTCGGGGCGGCTTTCTCCTGGGCCATTCCCATGGCCTGGGCGGCGGAGGCGGGCGAGGTCACCCGCATTGCCTGGCTGCTCTACATCGCCAACCTGGTCTGGACCGTGGCCTACGACACCCTGTACGCCATGGTGGACCGGGATGACGACCTGAAGATCGGCATCAAGTCCACGGCCGTCCTCTTCGGAGACATGGACCGCGCGGCAGTGGGCATCCTCCAGGCCACGACCCTGCTCACCCTGCTGCTGGTCGGCTTCCAGACCGGACTGGGCGCACTCTTTGTGCTGGGGGTACTCGCCATGGGCGGACTTTTCGGCTACCAGCAGTGGCTCATCCAGGGCCGGGAGCGGGACAGCTGCTTCCGCGCCTTCCTGAACAACAACTGGGCCGGGTTCGCGGTATTCCTGGGGCTGGCACTGGATCTGGCCCTGTCATGATTCTGTCATACTAAGGCGGTGTAATGGCGCGGTAACTGAGCCGAAAGAGATGCGACATCCATGGCCGAAAAAACCGTCCTGATTGTTGATGACGAAGCCTCCATCCGCGAGATGATCGCGGTGGCACTGGAGATGGCGGGCTATCACTACCTCGAGGCCGGCGATGCCCGCCAGGCGCACAGCCTGATCGTGGACGAGCGGCCGGACCTCATCATCCTCGACTGGATGCTGCCCGGCACCTCCGGCATTGACCTGGCCCGGCGCCTGAAGCGCGACGAAGGCACCGCCGAGATCCCCATCATCATGCTCACGGCCAGAACCGAGGAGGACAACCGGGTGCAGGGGCTGGAGGTGGGCGCGGATGACTACATCACCAAACCCTTCTCGCCCCGGGAAATGGTGGCCCGGCTCAAGGCGGTTCTGCGGCGCTCCACGCCGCCCGGCATGGACACGCCGGTGGAAATCGGCGGCATCCACCTGGACCCGGTCGGTCACTGGGTGACCATTGAGGGCGAATCTGTCAATATCGGCCCCACCGAGTACCGCCTGCTGCAGTTCTTCATGACCCACCCGGACCGGGTCTACACCCGCGAGCAGCTTCTCGACCAGGTCTGGGGCGCGGGCATCTACGTGGAAGAACGCACGGTGGACGTGCACATACGGCGGCTGCGCAAGGTCCTGGGCGAAGCGCATGGAAAACTCGTGCAGACGGTCCGGGGTGCCGGGTACCGATTCTCCACCCGCCAGCAGTAAATCACCGGGGATCCGATGAGTACAGGCCTTAACAAGCACCTGCGCCAGCTGATCCTGTTGCTGACAGCGTCTCTGCTGGTGGGCTGGCTGCTCGGCCACCCCATCCTGATGCTCGCCCTGGCCCTGGCTGTCTACGCCGGCGGGATGCTGCATCAGTTGATCCGCCTCCACCGTTGGCTCGAACGCAGCAACCAGGAAGCCGAACCGCCCGAAGCCCCGGGGCTCTGGGGCGAGGTCCTGGACGACATCTACCGCCTCCAGAAACGTCACCTGCGGGCCCGCGACCGGCTCCAGAGCATGATCAACCGCATCCGGGAATCCACCAATGCCCTGCGTGACGGCGTTGTGATGACCGACGCCGCCGGCGCCATGGAATGGTGGAACCAGGCAGCGGAAAACCTGTGTGGCTTCAACAGCAGCCATGACCAGGGCGAATACATCCACAACCTGCTCCGTACCCCGGAGTTCCGCAATTACTTCGAGGCCAAGGCGTACGCGGAACCACTGGAGATCGAGTCCCCTGCGCGCCCGCGCACACGGCTTCAGATCGAGATCAACCTGTTCGGCGAGGACGACCGGCTCATCACCATCAAGGATGTGACGCGGCTCTACCAGCTGGAGAAGATGCGGCGCGATTTCGTCAGCAACGTCTCCCACGAGATGCGGACGCCCCTGACGGTGCTGAGCGGCTACCTGGAAACGCTCGCGGAGCAGAGCGACCGCATGCCCCCCGGCTGGCAGCGACCGATGAATGCCATGCGCCACCAGGCCAACCGCATGGAGGCACTGATCACGGACCTGCTGCTGCTGTCACGGCTGGAGACCAGCGACCGCAACACCGGCGACGCGGAATGCAGACCGGGGGATCTGCTGCGCCAGATCCAGCAGGACGCCATGGCGCTGAGCGGCGACCAGGAACATGAGATCGAGCTGCGCATCGGCGACAACCGCAGCATCCGTGGTGATGCGGAACAGCTGCGCAGCGCCTTCTCAAACATCATCTTCAACGCGGTGAAATACACCCCCGGCGGTGGCCATATCCGCATTGACTACAGCGCCGGCGCCGAGGGCATCACACTCAGCGTCACGGATGACGGCCCGGGCATCGATCCGGAACACATCCCGAGGCTCACGGAACGCTTCTACCGTGCCGACCCCAGCCGCAGCAAGGAAACCGGCGGCACCGGCCTCGGTCTCGCGATCGTCAAGCACATCCTCTACAACCATGACGGGTACCTGAGCATCGACAGCACCCCCAACAGCGGCAGCACCTTCCGCTGCCACCTCCCCGCCAACCGCATCATCCCTGAAAACGGGCAATGAAGTGACTCAGATCCTCCAGTTTCTGGGGATCATCATCCACGAACCGCACCACGACCTGAACGAACTTCGTGTCCGGGTGTTTCTCCTGAGCCTGGAGCTGATAGACATAACCGTTCAGCCGCGCCATTCGAGCGCCCAGGTCCACATCCACCACAGCCTGCTCCAGAATCTGGGGCATTGTGTCATCGCGCCTGGCGCTGACCCGCACCTCGTTCAGGGTAACCGCCCGCAGCACCCCTCGCAGCGTGGCCTCCGAGAAGCGCAGATCAACCATGGTCGCTTCCCTGGCCCGGGACGCACTGGCTGCCCCTCCGGCCTGTGTCTTCTTGGCGCCACCGCCTTCAGTCGATGCCTCCCCGGTCGGTGCAGGGGTTGCCTTGTTCTGTGACCCGCCGCCTCCGGTCAGAAGATCCGCGGACTGACGGAAGGCATCACTGGAGGCCGCTGCCGCCTGTCCCTCATCGCCGAGCTGACTGCCCAGAACCTTGCGTACCTTCTTGCCCAGGGATTCCGGACTGAAGGGTTTGCCGAGGTAATCAGAGACCCCCTCGCGGATAGCCTCAACCACGTGCTCCTTGTCGCCACGGCTGGTCACCATCACGAACGGCGTCTCACTGTAATGGGTATGGCCCCGCGCCCACTGCAGCAGCTCCAACCCCGAGATCTCAGGCATCTCCCAGTCGCACAGGATCAGGTCAAAGCGTTCACGCCCCATCAGGGTCTGGGCCCTGCGACCGTCCGCCGCCTCCTGGAGTTCAATGGAGGGAAACTGGGAACGCATGGTCCGCCTGACCAGGTCCCTTACGAAGCTGGCGTCATCCACCACCAGGGCCTTGAGTTTGCTCATTGCGGGTCATCCGACATCGGCTTGCGGGAATGCCTTCACTATAGACCTGAATGCCGGCTGTTGCCCGCGGCGTGCAGATGTCAGCGTTTTTCCATGAAGCTTGTAGGAGATTTCCTACACTGATGTAGGAAATGCTTGTTCTGTTGCGTCGGAGACAGTCTACTTTACCCGGAAAAGCTTCGTATGATGCTGATTTTAGTTGAATTCAATGACCCGGGATGACTGGAGGCGGGCAGCCCGGCGGTATTGACCCACCCAGCAACCGTCTCTGAGTTGCTATTGTTTCCACTGTCAGCGGACGACAGGGAAAGGACGTTACAGGGACGGTTTCCTCAGAGGACCTGAGGGGAAGCAGGGAATAAAGGGATGTAATGCTTGAGGGACGCTGAACCAGAAAGCCGGCTCGGACGCCGGCCGGCCATGGAAGGCCTGGGACAGATTCACAGGGTGTGGTAAGCGGGCAGGACGCCCACCGCTTTCGTCGGAAAGCGTTTCGCCAGTTTGAGGGATGGCCACGGCCATCCCTTTTTTATGCAGCGCCGTTAAGCCCGACCCCCGGAGCCCAGTAAAGCCTGACCCGGTTGAACTCCTCGAATTCGTTGAGATCCGGCCAGGTCCGCCCTTCCACCGTGGTGATCAACCGGTAATCATCATTGCCCAGATGCCGCAGCCGCGAGTCCGCCATCAGAACCGCATCCGCACCGGCCTGGAAATCCCACAGCATGGGGCGGTTCTCCGGGTCGTAGAGCACATCCGCGGCCAGAAGCACCTCGGGGCGTGCCACCTCGCGCCAGTGCCCGGCCAGCGTCACCGTCACCCCATTGCGACGGGCATTGATGTCGGTGGCCGCAAGCGCATCCGGATCAATGTCCGCCGCAACGACCTCCCGCGCGCCCGCCATGGCCGCGGCAATCGCCACAACACCGGAACCGCACCCGAAATCCAGCACCCGCCGCCCGGCAACGCGCTCCGGATTATCCAGCAGCCACTGGGCCATCACCTGGCCACTCGCCCAGCAGAATGACCAGTAGGCGGGTTCGGCCACAACCAGCTGCGCCTCCTCGTGGCTGAGCGGGCCCTCCAGGCAGGCGGGATCAAACAGGCACAGCTCAATCGCCGGGCAGCCGGCGGGCCGGCTCCAACAGGTCCGGGCGCGGGGCAGGCTGCGCTGTAGCAGGGCATCGAGAGGGATAGTGTCCATGGCAGCGCATAGTAGCCGGGCCGCCGGGTAGCGTAAAGCGCCGGGAGCTGGGTTAGACTGTGCACTCACTGCAACAACGGAATCATCACCGTGGCCTCCGAACTGCCGCTTACCGACGACTATGCCGAACTGCTGCGCGAGGGGCGCCCGCTTCTGGACGTGCGCGCCCCCGTGGAGTTCGCCGAAAGCACGCTGCCCAACGCGCACAACCTGCCCCTGATGACCGACTCCGAGCGCGAACAGGTGGGCATCCGCTATAAGGAGGCCGGCCAGAGCGCCGCCATCGAGCTCGGTCATGAGCTGGTCGGAGGCCAGGTGCGCGACACCCGGATTGCCCAGTGGGTGGATTTCGTGAAGCGCCACCCCCAGGCCCGCCTGTACTGCTCCAGGGGTGGCCTGCGCTCCCGGATTGTGCAGCAGTGGCTTTATGAGGCCGGCGTCACCATTCCCCGGGTCGAGGGGGGCTACAAGTCCCTGCGGCGCTTTGTGCTGGATGAACTGATCGAAAACCGGATTCCCGGGCTGCCGCTGCTGGTGGTCGCCGGGCGCACGGGAACCGGCAAGACGCGGCTGCTGCATCGGCTCCCCAACCCCGTGGACCTGGAAGGCCTGGCGGCGCACCGGGGCTCGAGCTTCGGGCGCACGCTCACGCCCCAGCCCACCCAGGCCAGCTTCGAGAACGCCGTCGCCACGGCCCTCTGCCAGGCCCACGCCCGGGGCGGCCCTATCCACGTGGAGGATGAAGGGCGACTGATCGGCCGGCGGGTACTGCCCGTACCCCTGCAGAAGCGTCTCGGCGAGTCCCCCCGGATGGTCCTTGAACAGCCGCTGGAAACCCGTGTTGAGAACATCCTGGAGGACTACGTCATCGATATGAGCCGGGCCTTCATGGAGCGCGATGGGACCGACGCCGGCTTTGAGGCTTTCCGGGGTTTTCTGCTGGATGCCCTGGGCCGTATCCGCAAGCGCCTGGGCGGCCTGCGCCACCAGCAGCTTGAGGCGGTGATGCAGGAAGCCCTGACGGAGCAGTGGCAGTCCGGCGACCTGGACCGCCACCGTGACTGGATCCGGACGCTGCTGACGGACTATTACGACCCGATGTACGATTACCAGCTCAACCAGCGCGACGGCCGCGTCCTGATACAGGGCGGATTCGACGAACTGATTGAGTGGGCCGCAGAAGCCAACACGCACCCCACAACAGAACAAGCATCCATAAGGAGCGCCTGAATGGAAAGCATGATCCCGGATACGGAGCAGCTCCAGGAGCTGACATCCATGGCCGCGGGCATGGCCATGAACTACCTGCCGCAGCTGCTGCTGGCCGTCATCACGCTGGTTGTCGGCCTGTGGCTGATCAACCGGTTCGTCACCACCATCGACAAAACACTGACCGCCAGGGATCCCACTCTCGGGCGCTTCGTGACCGGCCTGGTCTCCATTCTGCTCAAGATCATCCTGTTGATCTCCGTGGCCTCCATGGTCGGCATCGCAACGACCTCCTTCATCGCGGTTCTTGGTGCCGCCGGCCTGGCCGTTGGCCTGGCGATGCAGGGCAGCCTCTCCAACTTCGCGGGCGGCATACTCATCCTCATCTTCAAGCCGTTCAAGGTTGGCAATGTCATCGAAGCCCAGGGCTATCTGGGCACGGTGAAGGAGATCCAGATCCTCTACACGCTCGTGGACACCTTCGACAATCGCCAGGTTGTCATCCCCAATGCCACGCTATCCAACGACATACTGACCAACTACAGCACCTACCAGAACCGCCGCGTGGATATGACCATCGGCATCAGGTACACCGATGACATCCAGAAGGCACGCGAGGTCATCCAGAAAACCCTGGCAACGGATGAGCGCATCCTCCAGGATCCGGAGCCGATGATCGTGGTGGGCGATCTCGGTGACAGCTCAGTGGATCTCAAGGTCCGCATCTGGGCCAACGGGGACGACCTCTGGTTCTGCTACTGGCACATGCTGGAGCAGATCAAGGTGGCCTTCGACCAGAACGGCATCACCATTCCCTATCCCCAGCGGGATGTGCACTACTTCCAGGCTGCGGGCTGAATGTACAAAATGTAACCTTTTTACAGGACACCTCCGGCCGGGTTGGTCTAGCCTGTGTTCAGGATCCCCGGATCCATGGGTCACAGCCCCGTGCCAGGAGGTGTTGCCATGCCCGTACAGACCCTGATTGAACACCTGAATGCCCATGGTGCCGAGTACCGGTGCCTGAGCCATCCCCCCGGATTCACGGCCCAATCCCTTGCCCATCACTGCAACGTGCCCGGTGACCAGGTGGCCAAGACGGTCATCATCGAGCTGGACGGACGCATGGCCATGCTGGTGATGCCGGCCAGCTTCCGGATCCGCTGGGACCGGATGATGGATGTCCTCAATACGGACTTCGTGGAACTGGCGGACGAAGAGGACTTCACGGACCGCTTCCCGGACTGCGAGGTCGGCGCCATGCCTCCCTTCGGCAATCTCTTCGGGATGACGGCCTACTGCAGCGAGACCCTGGCCGAACAGCCGGAAATCACCTTCGCCGCGGGCAGCCATACCGAGGCCATGCAGATCCGCACAAGGGACTATCTGGCGCTGGCCCAGCCGGTGGTCATCAGCCACGGGTTCATCCGCCCCGGCGCCCGCCGTCCCGCCTGGCTCGCCGGTAAACCCGGACGCCCGCGCAAGGCCGGCTGAGCCCCTGTTGCCGTCGTTCACTCTGGCGTAGACTGCGCCCATGAGTGAACGCGAGCACGACATCGCCATAATCGGCGCCGGCATGGTTGGGGCCGCCCTGGCACTGGCCTGCGCGGCCGGCGGCTGGCGCGTGGCCGTCATCGAACCCAGTGCTCCGGAACAGCCCGCCAGCGACAGCGAACCCGACCTGCGCGTCTCCGCCCTGAGCGCCGGCAGCGAAGCCTGGCTGCGCGGGCTGGGCGTCTGGCCCGCCATGGAAGGAATGCGCATGGCCCCCTTCCAGCGGCTGGCGGTCTGGGAGGCAGCCTCGGGCCCGCTTGCCAGCATGCCCGGCGGCCGGCTGCTGGCCCAGCAGGCACGGACCGAGTTCGACGCTGCCCGGCTGGGGCGCGACCACCTGGGCCATATCGTCGAGAACCGGGTAACCCGCTGGGCCCTGTGGGAGCGGATGGGCCGGCAGACGGGCATCACACGGTTCTGCCCGGCTTCACTGAAGGCGCTGGAGCAGACCGAGGACGGCGTCACGCTCACGCTGGAAGGCGGTGAGACGCTGCATGTGGCGCTGGTCGTGGGCGCGGACGGAGCGAATTCCGTAACTCGGCGCCTGGCGGGAATTGGAACCAGCCGCACCCAGTACCGCCAGCAGGCCATGGTCATCAACATCCGCCATGCGCCGCCGGCCCAGACCATTACCTGGCAGATGTTCACCCCGCAGGGCCCGAAGGCTTACCTGCCGCTGCCGGAGGCGGATGGCAGTGCCTGGGGATCGCTGGTCTGGTACGACCAGCCGGAAACCCTGGACGAGCTCATGGCCATGGATGAACAGCGACTCCTGGCCGCCATCCGCCGGACCTTTCCACTGGAGCTTCCGGACCCCGAGGCGGCACCGGCACGGGGCCGTTTTCCCATCGCGCGCGAACACGCCCATCAGTACGCCCATGGTCGGGTCGTACTGGTCGGGGATGCAGCCCATACCATCAACCCGCTGGCCGGGCAGGGGGTCAATCTCGGCTTCCAGGACGCGGCCGCGCTGGCGCGCAGCCTGGGCAGCGCTTCTTCACAGGCGGACCCTGGTAATGCACGGGTCCTGGCCGCCTATGAGGCGGAGCGCCGCCCCCGCAACCGCCTGATGATGGAAGCCATGGACCTGTTCTACCACCTGTTCAGCAACACGGCCCCGCCGCTGCACCTGGCGCGCACCCTGGGCCTGGGGCTGGCGGGGCGGGTACCGTTCGCGCGCGAGCGGGTCACCCGCTATGCCATGGGGATTGACGAGCAGCTGCCCGCGCCCCTTGAATCACTGCTGAAACGACTGGCCTGACAACCAAGCGAGGAACCCATGTCCGAAACCATTTTCAGCCGCATCATCAACCGCGAGATTCCCGCCGACATCGTGCACGAGGACGACCAATGCCTCGCCTTCCGGGACATCAACCCGCAGGCCCCCGTACACATTCTGATCATCCCGAAAAAGGCGATTGCAACCGTCAACGACATCACCGAAGAGGACGAGAAGACGGTAGGGCATCTCCATACCGTCGCCGCCCGGATTGCCAAGCAGGAGGGGATCGACGGGGACGGCTTCCGTACGGTGATGAACTGCAACGAGCACGGCGGCCAGTCCGTGTACCACATCCACCTGCACCTGATCGGTGGCAAGGCACTGGGCTGGCCCCCCTTCCCCAACGGCTGAGGCAGGCGCGGGTGATCAGCCCGCGCTGCCCGACTCACTGCTGTCGGCGTCGAGTTCCCGCTCCGTCTCGGAAAGCGGCCGGTGGCGCACGTCCATGCCACGGACCAGGTAGATCACCTGCTCGGCCAGGTTGTCGGCGTGGTCACCCACGCGTTCCAGGGCCCGAAGCGTCCACATCTGGTTGAGACAGAGCCCGATCCCGCGCGGGTCCTCCATCATGTGCGTGACCAGTGCGCGCGCGGAACTCTTGTATTCCTCGTCCACGGACTCGTCCTCGCGCATGACGCCCAGGGCACTTTCGGTATCGAAGCGCGCGAAGGCATCCAGGGCATCGCGCACCATGGCACGGACATGGCCGCTGATGTTGCGCACTTCCACGAAGCGGCGCTGGCTCATGCTGTCATCCATCTCATCCGCCATATCCAGCGCCAGACGCGCGATCTTCTTGGCCTCGTCGCCAATGCGCTCCAGATCCGCCACCATCTTGACCACGGCCATTACCAACCGGAGGTCACTGGCGGCCGGCTGGCGCAGCGCAATCACCTGAATGGCCTCCTCATCGAGGCGACGCTCCATATCGTCCACCTGGCGATCACGATCACGCACCGCCTGCGCCTTCTCTGCATCATTGCTGACCAGCGCCTCCACGGCTTCCCCGATCTGCTTTTCCACCAGCCCGCCCATTTCCAGCAGCTGGTTTTTGAGCTCACTCAGTTCATCATTGAACCGCTGGGAAATATGGCGGGAATAATTCTCTCGATCACTTACCATTATTGTGCCTCTGACAATGTGTCACCCTCAGGAAGGATAAGACAGATGTGTGACAATTCCATGACATCAGGCCATGCCTGCAGCCACATAGCAAATACCGCTGAGAGGGCTATACTGGCCCGCAACGCATACTGACTGAAGCATCGGACAGACACCCATGAAAACACAACCCGACAAGCCCCAGCCCCGAGGTGAACTGACGCTGCAGCTGGTCACCATGGCCTCCGATACCAACAACAATGGCGACATCTACGCCGGCTGGCTGGTCAACAAGATGGACCTGGCCAGCGCGACCGCCGCCGGCCGCCTCGCCCACGGCCGGACCGCCACCGTCGCCATGGAAGGCATGGAATTCCTTTCCCCGGTACGGCTTGGCGCCGAGGTAGCATTCTACACCCACCTGGAGGACATTGGCCGGAGCTCCATGAAGATCCGGGTCGAGGTATGGACCCGCGACCAGACCGAGCAGCATGCGCGCAAGGTGACCGAGGCCCAGTTTGTGAGCGTGGCCATCGATGAACATGGCCGGATCCGTGAGGTGCCCGAGCCGGCCCAGAAACTCTAGGCCGGCGTCCAGGGCCGGGCGAGCCTGTCAGCTTTTTTTACACCTGCGCGCCACCGCGTGCGGCGACCGGGCTACCATCTACCTGATTCCATGGATGAATCCTCATCCGTGCACGATACCTGCTTACTTGACTCCGTCTGATCTGCCGCCCCGGCAGCAATCCAGGGAGTCAACGTCATGCAACAGTCAGTATCCAGATCGCATTCGCCCCGCACCCTGCTGATGGGCCTCCTGCTTCTTCCCGCAGTGGCCATGGCCGGCCCCTACACCTTTGACAGCAGCACCGGACTCAGTGATACCCACAGCTGCAGCAGTGGCAATTCCTACATTATTGGCCCCGACAACGTGACCGCCAATACGGTGAACGCCACCAACTGTTTTGGCGCCTACGAGGGCAACCCCAGCCAGCAGCTGCCGAACAGCGCACCACTGGCCTGGAACGACGGCAGCTGGGATTTCATCGCCAAGGTTGAGGATGGCAGCAGCGGCGTACTGAACGCCGACGTTGGTCTGAACCAGGGCAACTGGTCCTATTCAGGCGACGTCAGCGACTGGGCCAGCTTCTTTGTGATCACCAAGGCCTCGAACAATCCGGGCTGGGCGGCCTATTACTTCGATGATATCCAGGGGCTCAGCGCACTCGATGGCACCTTCTTCATTCCCTGGGTGAACGAGGCCGGCAATAAAGGCCCCGACCCCAGTGCGGCTGAGGAAGGCGGGTCAGCCCTGTCCCACCTGAGCCTGTACGCCCACCGGACTGCCCAGGTTCCCGAACCCGCCACACTCGGGCTGATGGGACTGGGACTTCTGGGCCTCGGTCTGGGCCGGCGCCGGCGCAACCAGTGATCCCGGAGACCGCCGCAACCACGGCGGTCTTTATTTTCACCACCGTTCCCGCCTATCCTGACCTTCCGTACACGACCCGACTTCCTGTTCATGCCGATCCCGGATCACTACCGCCGTGGCACCTGCCCTTCCGCCGGCAACCCGATGGCCAGCGGCGATGGCCTGCTGTCACGGATCCGGCTGGTGGACGGTCGCCTGACGCCAGCAGGTCTCAGGCAGGTGGCGGACCTGGCGGATGAACTCGGATCAGGCCTGATCGAGATCACCGGCAGGGGCAACCTGCAGCTTCGGGGCCTGGCCGAGGAGGCTGACGCAGAGCTGACGGCAACGCTGGTGGATGCCGGCCTGGCGGTTGAAACGCCGGCGGCCGAGGCGGCCCGAAACATCCAGTGCAGTGCGGCCGCGGACCTGGACCCGCAGGCGTTGATCGACCCCGCCCCGCAAGCGCACGCCCTCGACGAGCGACTCATCGGCGACGACCGTTTCTGGGCCCTGCCGCCCAAGTTCCGCTTTGTGTTCAACGGCGGAGGGTTGACCCACCTGGCGGACGCGGACGGGGACATCCGCGCCGATGCGGTTTCAACCCAGGCAGGCGTCCGCTACCGCATCGGCCTGGCCGGTACGTCCGCCACCGCCCAGAGCCTGGGCGACTGTACGCCATCGCGGGTCGTGGATGTCCTGGTGGAACTGGCGCTGATCTTCCTTGAAGAACGCCAGCGGCTGATCACGCCGGCAAGGCGCATGCGGCAGCTGATCGACGCTTCGGGCACGACTCCCTTCGCGGGGCTGCGCGACCTTGGCCGGCCCTCTGGCACGCTGGCGGACTACCCGGCGGCTCCGGAGCCCGGGCGGACCCCTGTTGGCACGGTCCTGGGCGTTGCCCTGGGCTGCCTGGGGACCAGCAGTGCCCGGCTGATCGCGGACGGGCTGGAAGCGCATCATGGAACGCTGAGGATCACGCCCCAGCGGCGCCTGATCATGCCCCATGCCTCGGCCCCAGAGCCCGGCCTGCCGCAAGCGCCGGAACTGATCCACGCCCCGGACGACCCACGGCTCTCGGCCATCGCCTGCCCCGGAACGCCCGGCTGTGCCTCGGGCACCACCGCGACACGCCGGGATGCCCTGGACTGGGCGGAGCAGGTGCCGGAACTCTTCGACGGCAACACCTCCGTGCACGTATCCGGCTGCCCCAAGGGCTGCGCCCATCCCGGCAGGGCACCCGTGGTCGTGGTTGCCAGGAATGGACGCTACGACCTGGTGCTCAACGACCGGGCACTGCCCGAGGAGGAGGGCCACCGGGTCGCGCGCGGACTGCTGCCCGGGGAGGTGCCCGACACACTGCGCGCCCTGGTCAGCAGCGCCACACTGGAGAGCCCCGGTGACGAGTCACTGGCCCAATCCCTGGAACGCGTGGCTCAGGCGTCCCGGAACAGGCGGTGATGGGCCGGGTCATAGAGCGCGCTGTTGCAGAAGTCCGTCTCCCCCAGCGCGGGCCCTACCAGGATGATCGCTGAACGTTTCTCCGGGATGCGCTCCAGATCCTCCGCCAGCCGCCCCAGTGGCGCCCGCAGCACCTGCTCATCCGGCCGGCTGGCGCGGAAGACCACCGCTGCCGGACAGGCCTCCCCGTAAAAGGGCGTCAGCCGTTCCACCACCGAATCCAGTGTGTGCAGCGAGAGGTGGATCGCCAGGGTGGTACCGGTGGCCGCGTAGGCCTCCAGGGTTTCGCCTTCCGGCATCGAGGAGGCCCGCCCCTGGGTCCGCGTGAGCACCAGGCTCTGGGCAACCCCGGGCATGGTCAGCTCCTGGCCCAGCACGGCCGCCGCCGCTGAAAAGGCGGGGACGCCGGGGGTCAGCTCGTACGGGATGGCCAGCGCCCGCAGCCGGCGCAGCTGCTCCGCCACCGCCGAGTAGATGGCCAGGTCCCCGGAGTGGAGGCGGGCCACATCCAGCCCCTGCTCATGAGCACTCCGGATTTCACCGATGATGTCATCCAGCGCCATGGAGGCTGTGTTGACCAGCTTCGCGTCCTCCGGCGCATGGGCAAGCACTTCCTCCGGGATGATCGAGCCCGCGTAGAGGCAGACCGGGCAGGCGGCGATGCGATCCCGCGCCCGCAGCGTGATCAGGTCCGGGGCGCCCGGGCCGGCGCCAATGAAGTGTACCGTCATCGTGACTCTTCCCCTGCTTGTGATGATTTGGTCGCGCACCAGATCGTGATCGGCCGGTCCGATTGCCAGCCGTTGAAGCGGCCCAGTGGTTCGGTGCGATCGACGGAAAGGCGGGTCAGCTGACCGCCGTATCGCCCCTGGGCCGCCAGCAGTGCCGCTTCCCCCTCGGTGGTCACCGCCGTCGCCACGCAGCGGCCACCGGCCGGCAACGCGGACCAGGCGCCATCAATCACGCCTTCCCCGCTCGCGCCACCACCGATGAAGACCGCATCAGGGCGCGCCAGGCTGGCCATGACCGAGAACGTATCGCCTTCAAGGGCCTCCAGGTGACCCACGCCGTGACGACGGGCATTCTCGCGGACATTG
>JBNJDI010000042.1:0-19923 GCA_051744725.1 Pseudomonadota bacterium
CTACAGAAGCGTCAGCTGGCCTTGCGCTTACCGCCCTGGCCTCCGGATTTCTTCTTCTCATGGGGCTCCCAGCGTCCGTTGCGGTAGTAAGCCTGCCAGCCGGTCGCCTTGCCGTCTTTCTCCGATGCCACATACTGCTCTTTGGTTTTGCGGCTGTAGCGCACCGTTGTTGGGTTCCCCTCCGGGTCCCGCTCCGGGGCGTCCAGGATGTAGGCGTACTTGGGGTCCAGCTCGGCCGCATGCGGCTTGATCTCACTGACCAGCGGCGGCCGGGTCTCCCGGTTCTTGGGAAACTGGCTGGCGGCCAGGAACAGGCCCGAGGCACCATCCCGCAGCACATAGGTGTCATCCACCTTCTGGCACTGCAGCTCCGGCATGGGAATCGGGTCCATCTTGGGCGGTGCCGGCTCGCCGTTGCGCAACAGCTTGCGGGTGTTCTTGCACTCCGAGTTGGTGCAATCGAAATACTTGCCGAAGCGCCCGCTCTTGAGCTGCATCTCGCTGCCGCACTTGTCGCACTCCAGCGTCGGGCCCTCGTAACCCTTGATGCGGAAGCTGCCGTACTCCAGCTCCTGGCCATCACAGTCCGGGCTGTTGCCGCACACGTGCAGCTTGCGGGTCTCATCGATCAGGTAGCTGTCCATGGCCGTACCGCATTTCGGGCAGCGGTGCTTCTCGCGCAGCAGCCGGGATTCGCCCTCGCCGTCATCATCCTCGTCCGCGCTGACCGCCTCGTCACCGGGGATCAGGTTGATGGTCTTCTTGCAGCGCTCCTTGGGCGGCAGTGAATAGCCGGAGCACCCGAGGAAGACCCCGGTGCTGGCCACGCGGATCTGCATGTGCCGGCCGCAGTCCGGGCACTCAATATCCGTGTCCGTGGGCGCATTGGTGCGCATGCCACCGTCCTCGGATTCCGCCTGTTCCAGCTGCTTCGAGAAGCGCTCGTAGAACTCATTGAGAACCTGCTTCCAGTCCTCCCTGCCCTCGGCAACCTCGTCGAGTTCCTCCTCCATGCGCGCCGTGAAATCGTAATCCAGCAGGTTGGAGAAGGATTCGTTCAGCCGGTCCGTAACAATGTCGCCAAGCTTCTCGGCGTAGAAACGCCGGTTCTCCAGGCGCACATAACCGCGCTCCTGGATGGTTGAGATGATGGCGGCGTAGGTTGAGGGCCGCCCGATGCCACGCTTTTCCAGCTCCTTGACCAGCGACGCCTCGGTGTAGCGCGGCGTCGGCTTGGTGAAGTGCTGGCTCGGGGTCAGCTCGCTCAGGATCAGGCGGTCGCCTTCGGCAATATCCGGGAGCACAACGTCCTGATCCTTCTTCCCGGAGGACGGCGCCACCTTCTGGAAACCATCGAACCGGATGATCCGGCCGCGGGTCTTGAGCTGGTAATCCCCCGCAACCACGGTCACGGACGTGCTCAGGAACTCGGCGTCGGTCATCTGGCAGGCCAAGAACTGGCGCCAGATCAGGTCATAGAGCCGCTCAGCGTCCTTCTCCAGGCCGCTGATGTCCTGGGCACGGCGCTTGACGTCGGAAGGCCGGATCGCCTCGTGCGCTTCCTGGGCGCCCTCACGGGACGTGTAGTAGCGCGGTTTCTCGGGCAGGTAATCGTCGCCGAAACTGGCCTGGATATAACCACGGGCGGACTGGATCGCATCCTGGCTCAGGTTGGTGGAATCCGTCCGCATGTAGGTGATGTAGCCGGCCTCATACAGGCGCTGGGCCAGCGTCATGGTCTTCTTCACGCTGAACCCGAGGCGGTTACTCGCCGCCTGCTGCAGCGTGGAGGTAATGAACGGCGCCGAGGGCCGGGACCTGGTGGGCTTGTCCTCACGCTTGGCCACGCGGAACGCCTGCTCATCGTCCGCCAGCGCCCTCAGACGCTCAACGTGCTCATTACTCTGCTGTTCATTGGTGGGCCGGTAGGGCTTGTCAGCATACTTGGCCACCTCGAACGGGATGCCCACATTCTTCTGCTCGGGCGGCGTCAGAAGCGTGTCCAGCTCCCAGTATTCCTCCGGCACAAAAGCCCGGATCTCACGCTCGCGCTCCACAATCAGGCGCACCGCCACGGACTGCACGCGACCGGCGGAAAGCCCGCGCGCAATCTTGCTCCACAGCAGCGGCGAGACCATATAGCCCACCACACGGTCCAGGAACCGGCGCGCCTGCTGCGCCTCAACCCGATGGGTGTCCACATCCGTGGGTTCGGAAAAGGCCTCCTGGATGGCGCGCTTGGTGATCTCGTTGAACACCACACGCCGGTACCTGTCACCCTCGCCGCCAATGGCCTCCTTGAGATGCCAGGCAATCGCCTCCCCCTCGCGGTCAAGGTCCGTGGCCAGATAGACGGCATCAGCGTTGTTCGCCAGCCGCTGTAGTTCGTTGACCACCTTCTCCTTGCCGGGCAGTATCTCGTAATGGGCTTCCCAGTCGTTCTCCGGGTCCACGCCCATGCGGCGGATCAGCTGATCGTGGGCCTTCTGCTGCTTGTAGCGGGCCTTGGTCTCGGGATCCATCTTGCGCGTCTCCGCCGCCTGACGGGCACGCTCCTTGGGATCCGTCTTGCGGTTGCCGGAACCACTGACCGGAAGATCGCGGATGTGTCCCACGCTGGACTTAACGATGTAATCGTCACCAAGATACTTGTTGATGGTCTTGGCCTTGGCGGGGGATTCCACGATTACCAGACTTTTACCCATAACGGCGAAATCTTCCTCAGAACAGTGTAGTGACCATGGCGCCGGCCATGGACGTGGCGACAATATATAGGGATTGGGTCATGGCGGGTCAAGTGGCCCCAAACAAAAAGCCCGGCGCGAGGCCGGGCTTCTGAAGGCTTGGAAGCGGATCAGATCCGCTCAAAGACGGTGGCCGTCCCCTGCCCCAGGCCGACACACATGGTGGCGACACCCAGGGTACCCTCGTTCTGCTGCATGACGTTCAGCAGCGTGGTGGAGATGCGGGAACCGGAGCAGCCCAGCGGGTGACCCAGTGCGATCGCGCCGCCGTGCAGGTTCACCTTGCTGTCCATCTCGTCCAGCAGTTTCAGATCCTTCAGGACCGGCAGGGACTGCCCGGCGAAGGCTTCGTTCAGCTCCCAGAAATCGATGTCCTCGACCTTCAGGCCAGCCCGCTTGAGCGCCTTCTTGGTCGCCGGAACCGGGCCGTAGCCCATGATCGCCGGATCCACACCCGCAACAGCAGTCGCCCGGACCTTGGCGATGGGCTTCAGCCCCAGTGCCTTGGCCTTCTCGTAGGACATCACCAGCATGCTGGAGGCGCCATCGGTCAGCTGCGAGGAGGTACCAGCCGTAACCGTGCCGTCCTTCGGGTCAAACGCCGGCTTGAGCTCGGAAAGGCCTTCCGCCGTGGTATCCGGGCGGATGGTCTCGTCCTGCTCGATCAGCTTACGGTAGCCGTTCTCATCGTGACCCTCGACGGGGACGATCTCGTTGTCGAAGCGGCCGTTCTCACGGGCATCCGCCGCACGCTGGTGCGACCGTGCCCCGAACTGGTCCTGCGCTTCACGGGTAATGCCGTGCATCTTCGCCAGCATTTCCGCGGTCAGGCCCATCATGTTCGAGGCCTTGGCGGAGTACTTGGAGGACGCCGGGTTATGGTCAAAGCCGGATTCCATGGGGATGTGGCCCATGTGCTCCACACCGCCGATCACGAATACTTCGCCATTGCCCGTCTGAACGGCCTGGCTGGCGGTGTGCAGCGCGCTCATGGAGGAACCGCACAGGCGGTTCACCGTCTGCCCCCCCGCTTCGTGCGGAATACGGGTCATCAGTGACATCTGGCGCGCGATGTTCAGGCCCTGCTCTTTGGTCTGGTTCACGCAGCCCCAGATGACATCCTCAACTTCCTTCGGATCCAGCTTGGGGTTGCGGTCAAACAGCGCTTCAACCAGCGCCGCGGACAGGTCCTCGGCGCGCACATTGCGGAAACAGCCATTCTTGGCACGGCCCATCGGTGTCCGCACGCAATCGACTATGACAACGTCTCTTGGATTAAGGCTCATAGATCTTCTCCGTTCGGAAATCTGTTCAACGATCAGCCATGGAACTTCTTGCCGGCCTTGGCCATTTCACGCATGCCATCGGTCGGATGATAGAGCGGACCCAGGTCCTTGTACTTGTCTGCCATCTGGCAGAACGCGTCCAGGCCAATGTCGTCGATATAGCGCAGCGCACCACCACGGAAGGGCGGGAAGCCGATGCCATAGACCAGCCCCATGTCCGCCTCGGCGGCCGTACCCACGATGTTGTCTTCCAGGCACCGCACGGTCTCGATGCACAGCGGGATCATCATGCGCTCGATGATCTCGTCGTCGGTGAACTCCTGACTGTTGTGGACAACCGGCTTGAGCAGATCGTAGGTGGATTCATCCACTACCTTCTGCTGTTTGCCCTTCTTGTCCAGCTTGTACTGATAGAAACCAACGTCGGACTTCTGCCCCAGGCGGTCCTTCTCGAACATCACATCAATGGCACTCTTGTGCTCATCCTTCATGCGGTCCGGGAAGCCTTCAGCCATCACCTCATTGGCGTGCTTGGCGGTGTCCATGCCAACCACGTCCAGCAGGTAGGCCGGGCCCATGGGCCAGCCGAACTTCTCCATCACCTTGTCGACTTTCTGGTAGTCGGCGCCGTCACGCACCAGGCGCGCGAAGCCGCCGAAGTACGGGAACAGGATCCGGTTGACCAGGAAGCCGGGGCAGTCGTTGACCACGATCGGGCTCTTGCCCATGGCACGGGCGTAGGCAACGGTGGTCGCGACGGCCTTGTCGCTGGTCTTCTCGCCACGGATCACCTCAACCAGCGGCATCATGTGTACCGGGTTGAAGAAGTGCATGCCGCAGAAGTTTTCCGGGCGCTTGAGGTTCTTCGCCAGGCGATCGATGGAGATGGTGGAGGTGTTGGAGGTGAGGATCCTGTCCTCGCCGATCACGTCCTCGGTCTCACGCAGTACCGCGTCCTTGACCTTCGGGTTCTCGACCACGGCTTCGACCACCAGGTCCACATCCCCGAAATCACCATAGTTCAGCGTCGGGTGGATGTTGTTGAGCACGTCGCCCATCTGGCCGGCGCTCATCTTGCCCTTATCCACGCGCTTGGTCAGCAGCTTCTTGGCTTCCTCAAGGCCCGCGGTGATGCCATCGCGGTTGATGTCCTTCATCAGGATGGGCGTGCCCTTGGACGCCGACTGGAATGCGATGCCGCCACCCATGATACCGGCACCGAGAACGGCCGCCATTTTCACCTGGTTGGCCTGCTTCTCGTAGTCCTTCGCCTTCTTCTTCAGGTCCTGGTCGTTCAGGAAGATCTGGACCAGCGAAGAAGCAGTACCGGTCTTGGCCATCTTGGCGAACCCGTTGGCCTCCACCTCGATCGCCTTGTCGCGGCTCATGCCGGCGTGCTTCTGCATCACCTTGACCGCCTCGACCGGCGACGGGTAGTTGGGTCCGGACTGGCCGGCCACATAGCCCTTGGAGGTCTCGAACACCATCATGCTTTCCATGGAGTTGAGCTTGAGCTTGCCGGTCTTCTCTTCACGGCGTGCCTTGTAGTCCAGCTTGCCGTTGTTGGCTTCCTTCAGCATATCGATCGCGGCGTCGACCAGCTGGTCGGACTTCACCACCGCATCCACGGCGTGCGCCTTGAGCGCTGCATCCGCCCTCTGCTCGGCGCCCATGCAGATCCACTCGATGGCGTTGTCCGCGCCGATCAGGCGGCTGAGGCGCACCGTGCCGCCGAAACCGGGGAAGATGCCGAGCTTGACTTCCGGCAGCCCGACCTTGGCCTTCTCGTCCATGACGCGGAAGTCCGTGGACAGGCACATCTCAAAGCCGCCGCCCAGCGCCTGACCGTTGATCGCGGTCACCGTCGGGAAAGGCAGATCCTCAATGGTGCTGAAAATCCTGTTGGCCTTGAGGTTGTTGTTGACGAGCTCCTCCTCCGGACCCGCGAACAGGTCGGTGAACTCGGTGATATCCGCGCCCACAATGAAGGTGTCCTTGGAACTGGTAACCACCAGGCCCTTGAGCTTCTTCTGCTTTTCGAGGGCTTCGGCCGCTTCGCCGAGTTCCCCGATGGTGAGCTGATTGAACTTGTTGACAGACTCACCCTTCAGATCGAAGTCGAGCTGTGCAAAACCGCCTTCGATCTCTTTAACCGTGATGGCTTTACCTTCGTAAATCATCAACTGTTCTCCAGGTTGTGATTGGTACGTCGCTGGCCGTAGCGCGATCCAAATTCATACAGTCGTTTGAATCCGGCGCCAACGATGAAAAAAAACCGAGCGTTTGTCAATTTGTTTATTCACCGCCATCCTGCGACCTGGCCCCCAGATGCGCTGCCCAACGGATTGGAAGAATGTGAAAGGTTGCTACACTGTGGCCAGAATCCGGAACACAGACAATAACGGCGGAGACCACTACAAAATGATGACACGCATTCTGCGAACCCGTCTGCTGATCAGCTTCCTCGCCCTGGTTCTACTGGCGCTGGGCTCACTGCCTGCCCACAGCCAGGAGTCAGACGGCAGCAGCGAGGCGGAAAACGAAACCGAAGCAATGGCAGAGCAGTTGCTGGACCGGATCCATCGTTTCCGTCTGCGCAATTTCATGGCCCTGAACGACTACTACAATTACAGCATGGATCCCGAGGAGGAACTGGTTTCCGAGATCAACGACAACATGGAACGCTCGGACGCGCTGCTCGATGAAATCGGTGAGCTGGCCGGTGAATCACTTACCGGCTCCGAGCTGGAGGACCTGCGCAGCGCCTACGCGGACTTCGAAGACCAGATGAACACCAACATCGAGGACGTGCGCGGCTCCGGTTACCCGGACCTGCGACTGCTGTCGGACATGGCCAACCAGGCGCAGAACCTGAGCGTGCTGTCAGAGCAGATCTACGACGAGGTAGCCGGCCAGGAAGCCACGCCTACCGTCACCGACCTGGAGCTGGCCCGGGAAGCGTCCATCACCATGTCCCTGATGGTTACACGCTACTCGGCACGCTCCTCTTCATCAGTGTCACAGGTGTTTCAGGGGGCCGACTCAGAAAAGTCGCTGGACGAGCTGGCCCGTGATTTCGAAGACAACCTGGAAGAACTGCGCAACCGCCTGGGTGACAATCAGGAGATTGATGCCACCCTGTCGGACGTCAACAGCAAATGGCGCTTCATCCGTGGCTCCTACATCGAATATGATGAAGAGAACGTGGCGTTCGTAATCAACCGCTACTCCACCAGCATCATCGAGAATCTGGAGCAGGCCATTGAACGCCTCAAATCAGCCTGAAGGCCCACGGAGGACCCCCCATGAGTGATTACCAACACATCCTGGTCGCCATCGACCTGACCGAAGAGGCACCGGAAGTGCTGCGCAAGGCCAAACGCCTGGCGGAGAGCAACGCGGCGACACTGGATCTGCTGCACGTGGTCGAACCCGTGGGTTACGCCTATGGTGGCGATCTGCCGCTGGATCTCAGCGACCTCCAGCAGCAGCTTGAGGACAATGCGCGCAGCAAACTGGATGAGTATGGGGACGAATTCGGGGTCGGCCCCGGGAACCGTCGCGTGGTGGTTGGTCGCCCGGGCTCGGAAGTACGCAGGCAGGCGGAAGAGCACGGTTGCGATCTGATCGTGATCGGCAGCCATGGCCGCCATGGTATCCAGCTGCTGCTGGGCTCCACCGCCAACTCCGTGCTGCACGGCTCACCCTGCGACGTGCTGGCGGTGCGCATCGGCGGCTGATATCAGCTGCTGGCCATCTCTTCCAGTTCCACCCATCGCTCCATGGCGGACTCAAGTTCGGACTCCTTCTCCGAGAGTTCGCCAAGGGTCTTCTGGACCCTGTCATTCTCCTGCTGATAGAAGCCGGGATCCGACACCGCTTCGTGCAACTCGGCCACCCTCGCTTCGAGATCCCGGATGCGTTGCGGCAGTTGTTCCAGCTCCAGCTTGTACTTATAGCTCAGCTTGGTCCCTCCGGAGCCTGCTCCGGAAGTCGGCGCCGCCCGGCTGCTTGTGGACTGGGCTGCACCTCCGCCCGAGCCACTGCGACGCCCACTTCCACCGCTGGAGACATTCCCCTGCTCCGCCGGGAACTGACCGCCCTCGCGGCGCCAGTCGCTGAAGCCACCAATGGTTTCGTGCACACCGCCACGGCCGTCCAGAAACAGCACACTTCCGGCCACATGGTCCAGGAATTCCCGGTCGTGACTGATCACGATCACAGTGCCCTTGAATTCCACCAGCTGGGCTTCCAGCAGCTCCAGTGTATCCACATCCAGGTCGTTGGTGGGCTCGTCGAGCACCAGAATGTTGGCGGGCTGACTGAACAGTTTCGCCAGCAGCAGCCGCGCGCGTTCCCCGCCGGAAAGCATCCGCACCTGGGTCCGTGCCCGTTCCGGTGTGAACAGAAAATCCTGCAGATAGCCCATAACATGGCGGCTGCGCCCATTCACCTCAACGGTCTCTCGCCCTTCGCTGAGGTTTTCGAAGGCGCTCTTTTCCGGATCCAGCTTGCCGCGCAGCTGGTCGAAGTAGGCCACTTCCTGGCGCGTGCCGCGGCGGATCTGACCCTCCGTGGGCTCAAGATCACCGAGAAGGAGCTTGAGCAGCGTTGTCTTGCCCGAGCCGTTCTCGCCAATCACGCCGATCTTGTCGCCGCGCAGCAGCATGAAATCCAGGTTGTGGATCAGTGGCTGGCTCTGATCCCAGGCAAACCCGGCCTGCTGGGCCTCGGCGATCAGCTTACCGGAACGTCCGGCATCCTCCACCTCGATCTTCGCCTTGCCGGAGCGTTCACGGCGCTGGCGGCGCTCGGCGCGCATCGCCTCCAGCTCCTTCACCCTTCCCTGGTTACGGGTCCGCCGGGCCTTCACGCCCTGACGGATCCAGCGCTCCTCCTGGGCCAGCTTGCGGTCAAACTCCGCGCGCTGGCGCTCCTCATCCGCCAGTGCCTTGTCCTTGGCATCCAGGTACTGGTCATAGTTCCCCGGCCACGACGTCAGCGCGCCGCGATCCAGCTCGATGATGCGGGTCGCCATGGCACGGATGAAGGCACGGTCGTGGCTCACAAAAAGAACCGCGCCCTGGAACTGGGCCAGCGCCCCTTCCAGCCACTGGATCGCAGGCACATCCAGGTGGTTGGTGGGCTCGTCCAGCAGCAGCAGGTCGGGGTCGGTGACCATCGCCTTTGCCAGCAGCACACGGCGCTGCCAACCGCCCGAGAGGGTATCCAGGCGCGCGTCCGGGTTGATCCGGTACTGCTCAAGGACCGTGCGGATGCGCTGATCGTAGAGCCAGCCATCCAGCGCCTCGAGCCGCTCCTGAACCTGCTGCATCTGCTGCAGATCGTCCTCGTTGCTCGCGGTCATGGAGAGCTCATTGAACCGTTCCAGAAGACGCCCGGTTTCCGGGAAGGCCTGGGCGACCACCTGATAGGCCGTCAGGTCCCGTTTCTCGGGCAGCTCCTGTGGCAGCTCGGCTACCCGCATGCCCTCGGGCACGGAGACCTCACCGGCATCCGGTTCCAGCGCGCCCGTCACCAGGCGCAGCAGTGTGGATTTCCCTTCGCCGTTGCGCCCGAGCAGCGCCACGCGTTCACCGCGCTCAATGCGCAGGTTCGCGCCGTCCAGAAGGGGTTGCATGCCAAAGGCGAGCTGGATCGAATCCAGTGTGAGAACGGTACTCATGAATTAGTGTCAGACACCTTGCGCAGATAGTTCTGGACAAGCTCCGCCAGCTCATCGGGGCGGAACTTGGAGAGAAAGTCGTCACAGCCCACACGGTCCACCATGGCCTGGTTGAAGTCCCCGCTCAGCGAGGTATGCAGCGCCACATGCAGATGCTTCAGCCGTGAATCCTCACGGATCTCGGTGGTCAGGCGGTAACCGTCCATTTCAGGCATTTCGGCATCGGTGATCACCATCAGCAGCTGGTCGATTTCGCCGTTCTGCGCCATGCTCTGCAGCCGCGCAAGTCCCTCGGCGCCATTGCCCGCCGTTACCACCTCGATCCCGAGCTGCTCGATGGTATCACGCGCCTGGTTCAGCGCCACCGGGGAATCATCCACCACCAGAATCCGCTTGCCCTGAGCCGACGCGATGATTTCTTCATCCACCAGCCCTTCGGAAAGCGAGGTTGTGTAGGGCACGATCTCCGACAGCACCTTCTCCACATCAATGATCTCCACCAGCTTCTCCTCGTGGCGGGTGATCGCGGTCAGGTAATGCCCCCGCCCCGTGGTTTTCGGCGGTGATTCAATCTCTTCCCAGTTCATGTTCAGAATCCGCTCGACCCCGCCAATCAGAAACGCCTGGGTCCGGCGGTTGTATTCCGTAATGATCAGGCTGGCGTCGTCGGTAACCTCCTGGGGCTTCATGCCAATGGCCGCCCCGAGGTTGATTACCGGAACCGTGGTACCCCGAAGATGCGTCACGCCCTCGACCACCGGATGACGCTGGGGGATCGCGGTGAGTTTCGGCATGCGGATGACTTCACGCACCTTGAACACGTTGATCGCGAACAGCTGGCGACCGTGTAGCCGGAAGAGCAGCAGTTCCAGCCGATTGCGCCCGACCAGGCGTGTGCGTTGGTCCACATTATCAAGCAGTCCCGCCATAGATGCCTCCGAAGGGCCAGGAATTCTCCGCACAGTGTAGCTGAGCGACAGCGGAAGGGGGCTGAAAACACAAAAGCCCGGCACTGGGCCGGGCTTCTGAAGGGAATCTGGAGCGGGAAACGAGATTCGAACTCGCGACATCCACCTTGGCAAGGTGGTGCTCTACCAGCTGAGCTATTCCCGCTTTGTGGTTCGGGCTGTGCTGCCCTCAACAACGGATATGTATTTTACTTACGCAAAGCCAATCGTCAATACCTCAACTCAAGATTCTGATTTTGCCGTCTAAAAACGCCTTAGCAGCGATAACCCAGAGGAAGCGGCATCACAAGATCTAGAACAGAATGCTCCTGTAGCCTGTGCCTTTTCCAGTTTACCTGAACCTTCGATAATGAAGCTTTTGGCCCAGATTTGGCCCTATGTTGGCCTCGGCCTGAAGGGCTAAAACATTATGCAAGATTGAAAATGAGTTGAACCTTTGTGGCCTGTCTGAACCCAACTGAATTGCTGAAGACAAGCTCAGCCGACCGTAGATGCCCTAATGTTCCCTGTGCTGGCGGATATCGTTACTCGGCACATGCTCAATGAGATCTTCAATAGAACATTCAAAAAAGTCACACAGACGATCCAGTACCGTAGTCGTCGTGTTATACCCGCGCTGTGTAATCAGCTTGGAGATAGTAGGACGATTCAGACCCGTTTCTCGCGCCAGCTTCGTATAGGACAGCTTCTGCCCTGTCCTCGCTTCGTAATCTTCGATCAATTCCTTGAGCCGATACCGGATCATTTTTCCATCCAAGAGACGTGTTGCGGCCAAAACCGTTCTTGACAGGCACAATTTATGGGTTTTAATTTGTTCCTGGCAGGAACGAAAAAGGAGGTAACCCCTATGAACTATACCTACCTGTCCGCCGCACAGCTAGCGCAGCGGATCCCCTTCAGCAAGCGCTACATCGCTGAAGTGATGAAGGATAGCGTGTTTGAGCAGGGTGTTCATTACATCCGCCCCTTTGGCGGCCGCCGTGTGGTCTATCTGTGGGAGCCGATCGAAGAACTGCTCCTGACCACAAAACAGCAAGACAGCGCCGGTATTCCGATGGCCGGAGGAGGTGTGTGCCATGGGTAAGGTGCGCACCCGCCAGGACGGGACACTGTTCTTCGACTTCCGCTATCAGGGCTACCGGTGCCGCGAGTACACCAAGCTCAAAGACACCCGTCAGAACCGTACCCGAATGCAGAAGGTCCTGAACCGGATTGAGTCATCGATTGAGCTGGGTCAATTCGACTATCAGGCCTTCTTCCCGAACAGCAAAAAGGCGAAGACGTTCGCCAGCGTTCAAGAGGAAGATTCCGCGCAGGCACCTGACGCATTCCCGACGTTCGGGGAATTTGTCGAGCAGTGGCTGAAACAGAACGAGGTCACCTGGAAGGCCTCCTACATCAGGAAGGTCGACCAGATTCTGAACCGGCATCTGCTGCCACAGTTCAGCAAAAAGAAGATCAGCGACCTCACCAAGCCAAGGATCCTTGAGTACCGTGCTCACCTCGCCAAAGACACGCACGGCACTGACAAGCCCTCTCTCTCACCAGGGCGGATCAACCAGATTATTGGTTTGCTCCGCCAGATCCTTGATGCAGCCGCTGATCAGTATGAGATTACCAATGCTGCCGAAACGATCAAACCGTTGAAGCAGAAAAAAACTGAAGTGGATCCACTATCGCTGGACGAAATCCAAAAGTTTCTCAGCCAAGTGGATCCACGCTACCACGACTATTTCGTAGTTCGGTTCTTTACCGGCCTGCGCTCTTCCGAAGTGGATGGACTGAAGTGGCAATATGTCGACTTCGAACGCCAGCAGTTGGTCGTGCGCGAGACCCGCGTCCAAAGCCAGCAGCAGGACTCCACGAAAACCCTCGGCTCACATCGTGTGGTCCAGCTCAACTCGCAGGCGTTCACTGCCCTTCAACGCCAGTGGCAACGTACCGGGGCAGACCCGCAGGCGCTGGTATTCCAATCAGCGAGGGGCACGCCCCTGACCTATCGCAATGTCGCCAACCGCGTGTGGTATCCCGCATTGGCCGCAGCAGGGCTCAGACCACGGCGTCCATATCAAACGCGCCACACGGCGGCGACGATCTGGCTTGCTGCAGGTGAGTCGCCGGAATGGATTGCCCAACAGCTGGGCCACAGCGACACCAAGATGCTGTTCACCGTCTATTCGCGGTTCGTGCCGAATCTTACTCGCCAGGATGGCTCCGCTGTCGAGCACCTTCTGGCAAGCCGGCTCGGCCGAGCACAGGCACTCACCATTGAGACTGCATCCACTGAGGAGGAAGAGGCGTGAGTAATACACAAACTTCCCTGGTCCCGAGCAACAATGCCAGTACCCAATTGATCGTCCCCGAGTCGGTTGAGCGCATGCGTGAGGGATTGTTGGCCTCCTGCGCCGATTTGGATAGCACAATCTTGCGAGAGGTCCTGCGCGCCGGTGAAACCAGCTCGTTGGAAACCGCACTGGACAGGTGGCTTCTGAAACAACTGGACCTCGATGATGAGCGCATCGCGCATGCGCTGTTCCAGGTTCTGTTGCGCCGTTTTTTTGAGGAGCTGGAGGAGACCCTGCAATGACCCGACTTATTGACCGTCCGGAACATGATGGGGCTGAATTCACTGGGACCTATCTGCTCAGTGGTCTTCGCAATAGCAGCTGTTCGGACATCCTCATCCTGGAGCTTTCCGACTGCAGCGCCACCGTGGAGGCGCTTTACCTTCCACAAGGCGACGCGCCTGCCCTACACACGTGGCAACAATTGAGTTGCCATCTCAGTGTTGATCGCAATCGCGATTTTCGCCGCTTCCTCAAGGTGGAACAGCTCTCCCCTGGCCCCGCGCAGCTGACCCTGGGGCTGCTCCCCAATGCCGCCTGCCCGGCCCCGCAAAGCCTCCGGCAACTGGTGCAAATCCTGGATGAGGCCATAACTCACCCTCCCCTGCGCCAGTTCATCGACAATGCGTTCGCCCACATTGATACTGCTTTAACTTTTCTCAGAGTTCCGGCCAGCGCAAGTTGTCACCATACGCAGGCAGGAGGCCTTCTTGTCCATACGCTCGATCTGGTCGAGAGTCTGCGCTTTAATCTTCGCGCTTACCCCTGCCACGCGCAGCGCCAGTGCGCGATCATCGCAGGCCTGTTCCATGATTTCGGCAAGCTGGCGCGATCACTGATCGGCGATACCCCCTTCTACAGCCGGGACCATGCGCAACTCAATGCAATGCTTCTGGAACCGGCACTACTGGAACTGCGCCATAGCTGCCCGGAAAGCTGGAAGCTGATTCACTTCATGCTGAGCGCCCTTAGCGGCGGTGTTCGTACCGATCGGGTCCCCGCAGCCGCCCTTATCCAGATGCTGGATCGCTACAGCGCCAGCGCTTCGGCGATGAACAACGCCTTTGAGGGGCTGGCGAAAAGCCAGACGACCGCGTCTCTGGGGTACCACCCGCAGTACCCAACCCGCCACTACGAGCGTAGCCCGCTACCTGACGGATAACTGACCCGTCGGCACGGATGCCGGATTCCCACTCTCACTGACTCCCCATCATCGCCGTATAAACCAGCAGCAGGCGAAGCCCAACCAGCGTTGACGTCTGGCTGCGCTTCCATTCAGTGGTATCGATGTCCAGGACAACCATACCGCTGTCGCTACCGACACGACGTTCACGGCGGGATGTTTGAGACAGTTCAATGCCCTTATCGTGCCAATAGGTGCGTTGCTGTTCGAAGGTCCACTGACTCCCCGGATCGGGCTGATGCGCTTTAATCAACGCCGCTTCGGGCGCCAATTCCCGAAATAAACGCTCAACGGTCTGGAACTGCGCTTTATCAGCAGACCCAACCGCACACCGGGTGTTGGGAAGCCAGGCATGCGTGAATGTGCCAGCGGCTTCGATCAGCGTACTGCGCTGCATTGCGAGTCTGGCAAAGCGCCCGGCCCACAGCTGAGCCCCCTTCAAAAGGTCACCACTGAGCTCAGGCACGTCAACGCCTGGCGTTTGAGCCTTCACGCCGGAGAGAAGCAGCACACGGGGGTTGGTGAGATTGGCAAGAAAGTTCGCCATCGCCTGGACCCGACTGATCGGCGCCCCGGTTTTCAATGCAACCACGGAGGCGTCACTGCCTGACGACAGATCCCGTATGGCGGGCCAATCAACAACCATGTTGGGCAAGGGCCATGGTTGGCCGGCGCGTTTCTGGCGTGCCACCGCCTGCCAGTAGAGCGGGTTGTCACCATCCAGATCCTGCTGTTCAGCTTGAACGGCTTTAGGAGGCCGCCCGGGCGTCCGGTTGAAGGCCTCCAGAACAGCCTCAAAGCCCAAACATGAGAAGGTTTTCCCCTGGATGAGCGATGCCGCCCGACTCCGACCAACCTCCAGCGTTGTCTCCACGAAGGCCCGACTAATGGGGGGCACTGTCTGGCGCATAGCCAACCCGAGCATCACATCCATCAGGTGAACGTAATTCTCAACGGTCACCTCAATCGCGCCATGTCCGATCACTTCAGCAATGGCGAAAAGATAGTTGCGCCCGCCCAACTGCGGTCGCGTCGCGCGCTTGCCCTCAGACCGCAGGCTGCGGAACCAGTCCGGGAGCGTGATGGAATCCGCATTGGCCTGATACCAGTGCCAGAGCACTAAGCGCGTCGCGAACGAATGGCGCAGGTGATGGAAGCGGAATTGCGTATCCCCTACTGTCGACTGAACCATGCCCACGACCGCATCGACAAGATCCTGAGGCCCCCGCTGCCCCAATGTGGCATGCGAAGGCCACAGCGAATCATCAAGCGCCGCACCAGCCGCAAGCTTTGCGTCTCTCAGCCCGATCAAGATCCGTGCCGTCTCCGTCGGTAACAGGTGTGCCGCGGGTGAACGCCGAATCGAATTCCGGGTTTTCAGTTTCTGATGCTTCCAGGGCCGAATGAACACGGACAGCTCGCGATGCCCATTGACATCACCTACACGCAGCTGTGCCACTTCGCCCCGGCGCATGCCGCAATAGAAGCCCAGATGCAGCATGCTTTTGAACGAGTGCTGTAAGCTCTCATCACTGGTGCTGGATTCGACGCGCGCATCCACCTGATTGAGCTCAACCTCGGTAATAATTCGGGCATCGGCCTGGCTCTTGACACTGCCACTGAGATCGAAAAGATCCGCCTCCAGCTCAATGACGTTGTGCTCGCGGCGCAGGTATTCATGGAAGGAATACAAGGCCACGCCTATTTTACGACGAAGCTGACGACTGCCCGCCTGATCCAGGATCGTGTTATAGAGTTCCTCATAGGCAATGGCCTCGCCGATCTCGACGGGATCCAACCCCATGAGCGATTCTTCCAAGCGCCGGCCGATCGTGGTCAACATGCCGTAAACCGTGCTTGGCTCACGCGAGGCGCGATTGCGTTTGCGGCGAAGAAGATCGTGCGCCCATCCACCGAGCCTGGCAGCCACAGGCTCTGGCGGAACCGATTCGTCACAGAACCACGCATCGAGATTCTGGAGGGCCGCCTTTTTTGTCAGCTCGGCGAAGCCACTCAACGTCCTGTACAGGCGAGCCAGAGAGTCTGAAACCTCGTGCTGACCTGACGCTCCTTGTGCCGATGTACGGCTGAACAGCTCAGTAACGGCGTCCTTTGAACTATCCTGAGTGGTACCACGCTCGGCCTCCGCGTCAAAACGGTTATTAACCAGCCGCAAAAAGTTGTCACGAGGGAGGGAAGCAGCCCCGTAGTCGCCCGTCGCGTAGCTGACCAGAAAACCAGGGAGCTGCTTGTGAAGCCGGGCTTCGAACCATTTCATCAAGGCTGAGACACTGGGTTTACCCACGACATCTGCCAGCTCGATGAAAGTCAGGTAGTTGGCCACGCGGTGCTGCATCCTCCGGTTTTGGCACCGTTTGACGACGACGTCGGTTGAGCCGGCCTCAGCGCCCGCGACGCCGAGCTCATCCACAAGGGCGCCGAACCGTGCATGGAAATCCAAAACCAGGCATCGGGTCATCGGGTCGATTATCACCCGCCGCCAGAGCTGGCCGCTTTTATCAGGAACCTCGACCCATGGCTCTGTCGCAATCTTTTCACCAGCGTCATCCAGAACAGCAGGTAGCCCCTGAAGCAATCTGGGCATGACAACGCCGGAATAGGCAATCAGGCTTAACAGGATACGCCCGGCGGCAACACTCACACTATCAATCCGTTGGCCGCTTTGAACGTCGCGTTCAACGGCGTTGGCGATCCTGGCAGCTTGCAGGTTATTCGACTGGCTGGCTGGGAGAAAGGGGCTGGCCTCGCGCTTGATGTCCAGCCAGACAAAGGGGGGCAGAATCCGGAACCACTCCCTGCGATTGCCCCTGTCAATGGATTCCGCGAGGTAACGGAATGCAACAAACGGGTCGCTGCTCGCACGCTGAAGCGCAATCACCGCCTCCTGAAGGGCTTCCCTGTCAGTCGACGACAGCTCATGCGGGTCAGAGGGCGCAGGCTCAAGCAGGTGCGGATAGTCGTTGCGAATGAGCTCGTAAACGTCACCCGTAACCTCGGGATGGGTTTGGGTAAGCTCATCCTCGACCGGCCACCAGACGTCATTGATGGGCAGATCAGACATCCGTCGGCTCCAAAGACTCAAATCCGAGTCCCGAGAGGAAGGGTTCCAAATAGGCGAGCATCTGCTGTCGATACTGGGTGGGCTCTACGACACTGTAGCTGGCCCAGGGCTCACGCCCCCTGTCCCAGTGACCCATGAACGAATCAATGAGTTCCTCCGGACACTGTTGCTCGATCAGATAGCTGCGCAGAACATGGCGTTGAGCGTTGATAGGCAACGGGTGCCGGTCGCCAAGGTGGGCTTTAACGGTTTTGGGAGTGGCCGGCTCGGGGTGCCAATCGTCGTTCAGAAAGAACAGACTTCCAAACGCAGGATAGGTGTCTTCACCAGAGGTCGGCTGCAGCGTCTGCCGTCTGGATTTAACCTGCATCCGATTAAAGCCTATCCGGGGTGCTGGCCCTGCCCTGGCGATGATCTGCAGTACCCGCTGACACCAGCGCAGATAATGCTGCAGATGATCGGTTAGCTGCTCTGGCAGGAATGCAACCCGCGCCTGACCGCCGCTTTCAAAGTCCTTATCATGCACATGGAGCTCGCCGAGCTCGGCCGCAATATCTAGGTTCTCAAAAGGATGGTGGACGCCTCGTGAAGCGGTAGCCATCGCCAAATAAAGCCATGTGTAGGCACTGTACTCGTTGTGCTGCTCGGCGACGCTCATTGATGGGGCTCCCGCTTTGATCGAGTCCGTCAACGAGCCTACCAGTTGGCGAAAGTAATCCGATGTGGCGACCCGCTCCGCACCGACAAACACCTCTTTATTCGCAGGGTTTGGTCTGTCGCAACCATTCAGCTGTAAAGCAAACAACGAGTCGCCGGATTGTTGCTCAGGGCGAACCCCCTCAGCATGAAGATCGTCGCTTAAAGCCTCCCAGGCCCGGATGTAGGCACTCTCCAATTGTTCGGCTTCCACCACGGTGTAGAACAACTGGGTCGCAACATACCGGCCCAGGCGCGGCACCAGAAGGCCTGCAATGGTGGGTGGTTCGTTCACTTCCAGCCAATCACCGAGAAGATTCGCTATGGTGTCCAACTCCCAACTGAAACGTCCGCCAGGCGCACGACGTTTTTCAAAGTGATGGTGGAAGTATTTCTCCTGACTTTGGCGCTTACGCCCCTTAAGCGGCTGATCCGTCTGTAAGGTTGTTGCCCGTTGGGTCACCACTCGGCCGAGCCCCAAAAGATCGGGTAATAGCACCCTGTGTGTCACGCCCTGGTACCATCGCTGTTGGTCCGGATGAGGGTCAGACCGATAGCCGAGGCGAGGCGTGTTGACCACCCAACTTTGTTCCTGGCTCAGGAACGCAACCTCCATACTGTCGCCATCCCAATCGGCCAACGATTCCAACACGTAGAGCTCATGGATCGTGTCGAAACCACGCCCAAACGCCATCATAAGCCCCATTGTCAGGCATAGATCCCGTACCCGCGCAGCTTCCTCACGTTTCGAGGGTCGCTCATCGTTGTCATCAGCGATTCTGCAGGCCTCCACGAACCGCCGCTCCACCGCGCCGACAAGCTCAGCGTACTCCGCCTTCGTTGGCCGTGACCACCGGGTCGCGGTGCGCTGATTAACAAACGCAAACTTCATGGCTTTATTCTTGGCAGCCGTGAAGTATTTCGCATAGGAAGGCAAGCCAGTCTCAATCTCCCCGCTGGGTCCGGGGGAGCCTTCGCCAGCTGTCTCTTCCTCATCCTCAGGCAATTGCTCATCACTATGCACAATCCCGAGCCAATGCTCGGTATCCTGATGGAATTCCGCTGCCAAAAGGCCCGCCTCCCCCAAATCCTGGCGAGCTGTCGCCGGCACCTCCGGCGCCAGACGGCGAAGCTCCATGCCCGTATCACGCTTCTCAATCGTTCTGGTGGGTTCAGCATCCGTTCGATGCTTGCGCCAATCCCACAAGGAGAGGTTTACAGTGTCACTATCGCGCTTAACGCGCTTGGAAGACGGTTGGGTTCTACCCCGTTTCCATACACGCTCTTCGACCACGGACTCCATTCCATAACAATCTGCAAGATAGTGACCGAGGCGACGTACCTGGTTATAAGTGGCATTCCCCAGTGGCGGGTTTAGCGGGCACCCCATATTGATCCAGCCAAGCAGCCCCTGAGGATGCTTGTATCGATCGATGTGCTCCAGTAACGCAACGCTTTCTTCAGAGTCCTTGTGGAGTTTGCGCACGAGCCGGCAGGCGATCGTAAGCGTTTCCAATTCACGACCATCAAGGTCCTCGAAACGCGACCTTTGATGCCTCTCCGTTTCACGCAGCCGGCTCGTCAGCATCAACTTCAAAAGCCGCCAGTAAGCGGGCTGCATTTGCGGCTTCTCAGAGTTGAAAAAGAAAATCGGATACAACGGATGACTCGCGAGAATCCCGTGAAAGGGCTTTCTGGCGGTATGAGTCGGGCTAAACAGTTGGTCATGGCTCTGCCCTTCCAGAAAGGATTGGGCAATGCCACAGAAGCGCTCAATATCGTCGATCGCTCCTGACCATCCCTCGCTTTGAAGCTCACCACAAAGTTCACCAAGCCTGCGGGTCACCGGTTCCAGTCGATCCAGCCCTTCGGGAATCCCAATCAGGGAGTGGGCACGCCTGACAACCGCCCCATCGTCTTCACTCAAGGTAGC
>JBNJDI010000043.1:0-19694 GCA_051744725.1 Pseudomonadota bacterium
TCGGAATCAGCGGTAAGCAGCCAGCGCCCTTCGGCACGCGCCTGAGCCATCAGCTGATCGTCCGGCAGGCCCGGCGTGGGCACCGTGGTGTCGTGCCCCGCAACGCGCAGCCACTGGGCGATGCCATTGAGCATTTCGTCGCAGAGTAGTCGCACGGTTGCCAGCGTCCACCAGGGTTCAAACAGGTACTGCGTTCCAGCTTACTTTGGGAAGAGGCTGGGCTCCAGCTAAGGGCGCTCTGCTGCAGCCCCCTCCCCCCGACACCCCGCCAGATGGTCGTAATTACCGAAACGTTCTGGCATACTGTCGCGCCTGTAGACGACAGGAATGCTTTCCCGCACCCCGTCACGCCGCGAGCGTGGCGGGATGCTACCGCTTGGAGGGGTGCGCCCCGAGCAACCATCCGCACCCCGGGCCGCCGCGCTGCCCTTTCATCCCGGCAGCCGCGCGCCGCAACCGACTTGAAACATCTGAAAGTGAGGTCATCGTGAGTAAAACCTACACGGATCTGTGCCCGGCCCGGCTTGTTGAGCTGGCGCTGGAAAGGAATGAGGGCAAACTCGCCTCCAATGGCTCACTGGTGGTGACCACCGGCGAACGCACCGGTCGCTCCCCGGTGGACCGCTTCATTGTTGAAGAGCCCAGCACCGTTAACCAGATCGACTGGGGCAAGATCAATCACCCCTTCGACGCGGACCGGTTCGATGCGCTCTGGGAGCGCGTGAAGACGTACCTGGGCGAGCGTGAGCATTTCACCTCCCACGTGCACGTGGGCTCCGATCCGAACTACTATCTGCCGGTGAAGATGACCACCGAGACGGCCTGGCAGAACCTGTTCGGCCTCAACCTCTTCATCCGCCCGGATCAGTACAACCCCATCGACAACCCGGAATGGGAGATCCTGAACGCGGCGAACTTCGAGTGCGTGCCCGAGCGCGACGGCACCAACAGCAACGCCACCGTCATCATCAACTTCGCGCGCAAGCGCGTGCTGATCGCGGGCATGCACTACGCCGGCGAGATGAAGAAGGCCATGTTCTCGGTGCAGAACTTCCTGCTGCCGGACCATGACGTGCTGCCCATGCACTGCTCCGCCAACGTGGGCGATGACGGCGACGTCTGCCTGTTCTTCGGTCTTTCCGGTACCGGCAAGACCACCCTCTCCGCGGACCAGAGCCGTTACCTGATCGGTGATGACGAGCACGGCTGGGGCGAGGACACCGTCTTCAATCTCGAGGGCGGCTGCTACGCCAAGACCATCGACCTGACGCGCAAGAACGAGCCCATCATCTGGGACGCGATCAAGTTCGGCGCCCTGGTTGAGAACGTGGTGGTGGATGAGGAGACCCGTGAGCCGGACTACACGGACACCTCCCTCACCGAGAACGGCCGCTGCGCCTACCCGCTGGAGCATATTGAAAAGCGTGTGGTGGAGAACCGTGCCGGCGAGCCCCAGCACATCATCTTCCTGACCTGCGACATGACCGGCGTGCTGCCGCCCGTGTCCATCCTCTCGCGCGAGTCCGCGGCCTACCACTTCCTCAGTGGCTACACCGCGCTGGTGGGCTCCACGGAGATGGGCTCCGGCGAAGGGCTGAAGTCCACCTTCTCCACCTGCTTTGGCGCGCCCTTCTTCCCGCGCCCGGCCGGCGTCTACGCCGAGCTGCTGATGAAGCGGATGGACGCGTTCGACAGCAAGGTCTTCCTGGTGAACACCGGCTGGACCGGCGGACCCTACGGCGTGGGCAAGCGTTTCTCCATTCCCACCACGCGGGCCATCATCAACGCCATTCAGGACGGTGAGCTGGACGACACCGAGACCCAGCACCTGGACGACCTGAACCTGGACGTACCGACCTCGGTGCCGGGCGTTGAGACCAAGCTGCTGAACCCCCGCGACACTTGGGACGATCCGGCCGAGTACGATGCCAAGGCGCAGGAGCTGATCGCCCAGTTCGTGGAGAACTTCAGCGAGTTCGATGTGCCGGACTCGATCATCAACGCCGGCCCGAAGCTGCGCCAGTAAACCAGCTTGCGCGCCGCGCTGGGCGCCCGAACAGAAAGGCCCCGGTCGTGTAATCACGCCGGGGCCTTTCTGTTCTGGAGGTCGTCAGAGGGCGTACATCAGAAGCGGCACAAAGGCCACCAGCACCAGCGCCGTGCCCATCACCACCATGGGCATCACGATGCGCTCATGGCGTTGGTAGAAGCTGCCCCCGCTGGCCTCCGTGCGCGCCAGCCGCACCTCCTCGTCGCCCACCACCTGCCGCGTAAGCAGGTGGTTGAGGGAGACGGGCGGCGTAAGGTAGCCCAGTTCGAACGCCACCAGCGTCACCATCCAGAAGTGTACCGGGTCGATGCCGCTCTGGTAGGCGAAGCTCGCCACGGTGGCGCTCACCAGTATGACGGCGCCAAAGGCGTCCATGATCATGCCCAGACCCACCAGCAGCAGCACCATCAGGCCCATGGCCAGCCAGGGGCTGGCCACGCTCTCCGGGAACAGTTCCATGAGTTCCGCGCGTTCGATCACGCCGCCCAGGCTGATGGAGAGCCCGAACAGCAGCAGCAGTGCCCCGATCTCGATGGTCGTATCACTGGTGGCGTGGCGCAGGCTGGGCTCGAAGCCGCTGTGGGCCTCACCGCCGGCGGTCTGGGGCAGTGCACGGCCCCGGAAGCGGATGGCCTCGAACACCAGGATGCTGAGGAGCATCACCGGCAGGATCCGTGGCGCGGAGAATTCGTCCAGGCCCACGCCCAGCCCCCAGCTGTAGGCCAGGACCACCGCTGCCACCACCAGCGCATAGGGCATCAGCGGCCGCAGGGCCTGGAGCATCTCCGGGATGGCCTCGCCCAGGGGCGCCAGCGTGAGCCCGCTCTGGCGGTTGAACAGCATGGTGACCAGGAAGAACAGCACCGCCGAGAGTGCGAAGACAATGGCCCCCCAGCTGAAGAGCTCATCCGTGGTGACTTCCCGGTTGAGCATGGCAATAACCACCACCAGCAGGCAGGGCCGCAGCACCACGCCCATGGAGCCGGACATGGCGGTGGCCGCCAGTGCCAGCTGCCTCCGGGCACCGGCGGCGCGCAGCTCGTGATAGATCACGGCCCCGGCGGCAATCACGAAGATACCGGAGGCACCGGTATAGGCGGTCGGGATGGCGGCCACCACAACGGCGACGGTGGCCAGCAGCTCCGGCGGCATGCGCAGGGGGCGGAAGACGTCGAACACCAGGGTGGCCACCCGGGTCTGCTTGAGCATCATGCCCGCCCAGACGTAGAGCGCCACATTCACGAAGATCTCCGCGTGCTCCATGAGTGCGCCCAGGTACACACCAATGCCCTGCATGTACCCGAAGCTCAGGAAATAGGCCCCGGAGATGAAGCACATCACCGAATACAGCGGAATGGTGGCCAGGGCCTGCAGGATGCCGCCGCCGGTGCGCAGCTCCGTCGGTTCACGCAGCAGCCGGTAGACACTGGCGGCACTCAGCACCGCAAAACACAGCACCCAGAGCAGGTTCAGCATGTCCCGCCCCGCTGGCACCACATCCATGGCCTGGTGCACATGGTTGCGGTAGATCCAGCTGGAGGCCATCAGCACCAGATTGGCTAGGGTCTGGGCACTGTAGGAGACCCGGTAGTCCGTGCGGGTCTCGATGCCCCGGACCGCGATCTGGTGGCGCCCCAGGGTGGCCGTGGCGGCGCAGATGGCAACCAGCAGGATCAGCAGCGGGCGCTGCCAGTTGAGCCCCACCGCCGTCAGCTCCGCCAGGCCCTGCTCCATGCTGCGGTACAGCCTCACCGGCGTGGTGATCCGCTCTTTTGTGGCCTGGTACTGGAGATGGCTGGCCTCGCAGGCGCGCTGGGCCGCGATCACGGAACGGCGTATGGCCTCGCGGTCTACCTCGGATTCCCCGAGCAGGCCTGCGATCTCGTCGTCCATCCTGCGTTCCGCCACCCGGTCCACTTCGGACTCGATGTCCACCATGGGGTTGCAGTCCGGGCGCTCCGGGTCCTCCCGCAGCTGGTAGTAGCCGGACCAGAACTGTTCCCCGAGCTGGAGTGCCTTGTTATGGAAGTCCGTGGTCGTGGCGAGGAACACGAACAGCAGCAGAATCAGACAGGCCGGCAGCGACGAGAACCATTCGATACCGGTACGGCGTGGCAGACCCATAAAACACCCTGGTCAGTTGGTGGCTTCAGCCCTCAGAACGGGCGCATTCGGCCCGTGAGGGGTCCACCCGGCAGCGGATGCCGCGCATCAGCTTCAGGGCCGTCTCGTCGAACTCGCCTTCCGCGCGCAGCTTCTGGCGCACCTCCCGCAGCATGGCGTTGTACTCGCTGCGTTCCTGGTCCGTGGGCCGCATCCAGTACTTCTCCTTCACCTTGGACTCGGCGTCCTCGATGATCTGGTAGGCCTCATCCACGCGGCTGAAGGCATAGTCGCGCACCTGGTTCACGTACTCATCAGGGAAGCGCTCGCGCCGCACAATGATCTGGAAGCTCATCTGCGCCAGGGTGTAGTCGAGAATGGCGCCGTTCTCGCCCAGCCCCTTGTAGAGCTCCAGCGGCTCGTAGGCCACGGCGGGGGCGTAGGCGGCGTCCACACTGCCGTTGTTGAAGCGCCCGGAGAAGTTCGATGTGCTGGAGCCGACCACCGAGGCCCCCACGTGCCGGACCATGGTGATGGAGGCCCTGTCGTGGTCCAGGGTGGCAATGCGCTTGCCCTGGAGGTCCTCCACGGTATCGATGGCGCGGTCATCCAGGAACAGGTAGACCGCGCCCGCCGGCAGCACCCCCACCACTTCGTACTTGTCGGTCTGGAGATACTGGCGCGCGTTGTCCTGGCTGAGCACCTGCATCAGCATGCGCATCTCCTCCTTGCCGGGGATGGCACCCATGGCCTCCAGCGAGCCGGTGAAGCGGTTGAAGTCCCGGGCCATGGTGCCGGTCAGCAGCACGGAGTCGCACTGGCCGTTGCGGAATTCCTCGGCGGCGATCTTCTCGCTGGTGTAGGCGCGCATCTCCAGGTCCACGCCACGCTCCAGTGCCATGGGGCGGGCCGACTGCATCAGCTCGAACAGGGGGCCGTTGGCGCCCACCGGGTCGAACACGCAGAAGCTGCGCTCGATCAGGTCCTCTTCCTGGGCCGTGGCGCTGACAGCGACGCCAAGGGTCAGGGCGGCCAGCGCGCTCATCAGTGTGCGTTTCAGGGTCTTCATAGCCATTCCTCCGGCGCCCGTTACATCAGTTCATTCAGATCAATGGTCTCGGATTCGGGTTCCGGGTCATCCCAGAACTCGCCCAGCCGCCCGGTGGGTGTGCGATGGCCTTCAGCCCGGGTCCACAGCCGGTCGGAGAGCGCCTGGATATGGCGTGTCGCGGTCTCGTCGATCATGACCCAGTCCTCGGCGGCCTCCTTCGCCTCAACAGCCTCGGCGTGGCGACGGATCACGTCCCGCACCATGGGCCCGTCATCCGCGTTCTCGGCAGCCACGGCGTGGAAGACGTGGGCGAGCCGCACGCCGGCTTCCTCGCCCTTGCGACTGGCCTGTCTCAGCTGTTTGAAGGGTTGCGCGTCCTCCGGGGCAGCCGAAGGCAGCATGGCCCAGACGGCGGCCTGCATCGCTCCCGGCGCGCCCCACCAGCGGTCATCGTCCAGGCATTCCGTGGCACGGGCGACCTCCGAGCCGATGCTGTTGGGAATACCCAGCTGTTCGCCGGCACGCACCTGGGTGTTCATGGCCTGCAGGCCGGAAATAAGCCCGGCCAGGAACATGAACCGGTCCGTCTCGGTTTCAAGCCGCTCCGTGGGGCACTCCCCCTGGCCCACATCGCCGTAATGCGCATTCATGTTCTTCCAGGCCTCGTGGAAGCGCAGGGCGGCTTCCCGGTAATGGCGGCGGGCGGCGTAGCGGGCATCCTGGGCGCCGTCCGGGTCGCGGTCGCGCATCAGGCGCTCGTACTCGAGATCCCGTTCACGCGCCCGTGTCTCGGAGCAGCCGGCGGCGGAGAGGTGCATCATGATGCCGAGCTGGTTGGGCTCGTCCGTCACGCGCCCGAAGGACATCATCAGCGGCGTGGTCGCCTCGCTCATGGCGCAGGACATGCCCACATCGGACTGCTGCAGCACATAGGGGGTGGTGTGTTCCTTCGACAGCCCCTGCATCACGCTGCCGCTGGTGGCGTACATGTGATGGCGGATCATGGAGCAGCCGCCGAGCATGGCCATCAGTACCAGCAGCACAATGGCCCGCCCCCAGAACCGTGGCCGGGCCACGGAGGAGAGGATTGCGGTCATGGTTGGTCCTCAACCTTTATTGTGGTTGTTGTTGAGTTGTGTGCAGCGAATCCTCGCCACGCCGTCAAAGCCTGTCAAATCCAGGGCGGTATTATGCGCAACCCTTCGCCCAATTTGTGAGACCAGTACCACAAAGCCCGGTATGCGGCTGCCTGGCGGGGGGAAGCAATTTCATTACAGGGTTTGACAGCGGAGTCTGGTGGGCTATATCTGAACGGTGTCGTCCCTGACCATCAAAAGGAGAACCAGCGATGCGCAAACCGGAACTGGCAGCAGCCGTTGCCGAGCAAACGGGCCTCTCAAAGAGCAAGGCCCAGGAAGTCCTGAATGCCTTCACGGATCAGATCAGTGCGGCCCTGGCGAAGAACGAAGGCGTGACCCTGCCGGGCTTTGGCAGCTTCAACGTGCGTGAGCGCAGTGCGCGCACCGGACGCAACCCGCAGACGGGCGCCTCCATCCAGATTCCGGCGAGCAAGTCGGTGGGCTTCAAGGCGGGCAAGCCTCTGCGCGAGGCCATCAAGTAAGACGCCCACCCCGGGGTCTCACCCGGGGTTCTCCTCCTTCCCGGCCTCGAGCCGTGCCAGCCGCCGCTCGATGGCGGTCAGCTCCGTCTGCATGGCGGCCTGGCGATCCAGCGCATCCCCCGTATTCCGGGCAATCCGCCACAGCAGCCAGGCGATAACAGCAAGCAGCAGTGTCGCGATCCAGCTCATGATCCGTCTCCTTCGTGCTCGTGCCGGATGCGGCCATCCACCGCCGTCAGCATGACCACGCCGGGCAGCTCCCGCTCCATGACCGGCAGATGCCGGCCGGCGGAATACAGGCTCCGGGCGGACGGCATCCAGCGCTGCTCCGGCGCCACCAGAGTCAGATCCGCGATGGCCCCCTCGGCAATGGCCGGCGCCTCCAGGCCCAGAACCCGCGCCGGCCCACTGGTCAGCGCCCGCAGCAGGGCCCGGCGTGAGAGTTCCCCGGCAGCCACCCGTTCCAGCCCCAGCGAGAGGCTGGACTCCACCGTTGAGAGCCCGGGCTGGGTCTCCGGGAAGGGGGCAAGCTTGGCCGCCTCGTCCGAAGGCCGGTGCTGACTGACGATGGCGTCAATCACGCCACTTTCCACACCCTCGAGCAGCGCACGCCGGTCCGCCTCCGTGCGCAGCGGCGGACGGCTGTGGAAGGTGCCGTTGTAGCCTTCAATCGCCGCCTCCGTCGCCACCAGATGGGCGATGCCCACTTCGGCGGTAACGTTGTGCCCGGCTTCCTTGGCGGCACGCACCAGAGTGACCGAGCGGGCACAGCTGAGCGGCCCGATATGCAGGTTCGCCCCGGTCTCCTCCGCCAGCATCAGCAGTTCGTTCACGGCGGTGGTCTCCGCCACCTCGGGGATGCCGGGCAGGCCCAGGCGGGCGGCCACAAGGCCGTCATGGGCGCAGCCGTCCGAGGCCAGCGAGGCGTTCTCCGGCTGCAGGAACAGCCGGATATCAAAGGTATGGGCATAGGCCATGCAGCGGCGCAGCACCCGCGAGCTGGCAGTAGTATAGCCGCCATTGCCCAGCGCCACGCAGCCGGCGCGGGTCAGCCCGGCCATGTCGCTCAGCCGCTCGCCTGCCAGGCCCCGGGTCAGGGCGCCCACGGGCAGCACCCGCGCATGGCCGTTGCGCGCGGCCACATCCAGAATCAGGTGGGTCACGGCGCCGGAGTCGTTGACCGGACTGGTATCCGGTGTGGTGCAGACGGTGGTGAAGCCGCCACGGGCGGCAGCGCGGGTTTCACTCTCGATGCTGCCGCCACGGTCGCTGCCCGGCTCTGGCAGATGGCAGTTGAGATCAATCAGCCCCGGCAGCAGCCACTGGCCGGCCCCGTCCACCACGCGCTCCACCCGTTCCCCGGAAAGATCGCCCCCCAGCGCGGCAATGCGGCCATCGGCCACCAGTACCGAGACGGGCTGCGCCGCCGGTTCACCATCAATGACGGGATGAATGTTGTCGACGCGCCACTTCACGGTGAAGCCACCCCCTCTCCGGTTGCAGACTGGCGTTCATTGAGCTGGCCGCCCATGGTCATGGACATCACGGCCATGCGTACGGCGATGCCGTTGGTCACCTGCCCCAGGATCACGGACTGGGGCCCGTCCGCCACGGCGGATTCAATCTCCACACCGCGGTTGATGGGCCCCGGGTGCATCACCAGGGCACCCGGGTTGGCGTAGGCCAGCTTCTCACGGGTCAGGCCGTACATGCGGTAGAACTCGCTCTCGCTCGGCAGCAGGGCGCCTTCCATGCGCTCGTGCTGGAGCCGCAGCATGATGATCACATCCACGTTACGCAGCCCCTCCTCCATGCGGTGGAAGACCCGTGCACCCAGTGCCTCGGGTTCATGGGGCAGCAGCGTGTCGGGCGCGATCAGCCGCACCTCGTCCACGCCCAGGGTGTTCAGTGCCCGGATCTGGGAGCGCGCTACCCGCGAGTGCTGGACGTCGCCAACGATGGCCACCCTCAGGCCGCTGAAGGTCTTCAGGTGCTGGCGGATGGTCAGCATGTCCAGCATGGCCTGGGTAGGGTGCTCGTGACGCCCGTCACCGGCGTTGATGATGGCCACATCCGGCGTGACGGACTGGGCCACGAAGTGCGGCGCTCCGCTCTGGGAGTGGCGCATCACGAACATGTCGCTGGCCATGGCGCGCAGGTTGAGCAGGGTGTCGGAGAGGGATTCGCCCTTGGAGGTGGCGGAGGTGCCGATGTCCAGGTTGAGCACATCCGCCGACAGGCGCTTGGCGGCCAGCTCAAAGGTGCTGCGGGTGCGGGTGCTGGGCTCGAAGAACAGGTTCACCACGGTGCGCCCGCGCAGCAGCGGCACCTTCTTGATGGTGCGCTCGCCCACCTCGATGAAGGAGTCGGCGGTGTCCAGGATGCGGGTGAGCAGGGGCTCGTCCAGCCCCTCGATGGCCAGGAAGTGGCGCAGCTCCCCGTCGGCGGTCAGCTGCAGGCGACGGCTGCTGTCAGGCATCGGGCACCTCCTCCACCGTCAGTTCCAGTGGTTCCGGCCCCCGCAGCTTGATGCGCTGGCATGCCCCCAGGCTCTGGTGGGTGCCGGTCACGTCCGGCTGTATCGGCAGCTCGCGCCGGCCCAGGTCCACCAGCGCCGCCAGGGTGATGGACTCGGGCCGGCCGTAGTCGAAAAGCTCGTTCATGGCCGCGCGGATGGTGCGCCCGCTCATGATGACGTCATCCACCAGCAACAGGTGCTGACCCTCGGTCTCGAACGGCAGCCGCGAGGGGCTGACCCGGGGGTGGAGCCCGATGCGGCTGAAGTCATCCCGGTAGAAGGTGATGTCCAGTTCGCCGCACTCGGTTGCGATGCCGAGGCGGCGGCGCAGTGCCTGCGCGAGCCAGACACCGCCGGTGCGGATGCCCACGGGGCGCAGACTGGAGAGACCCCGCGCACTGATGTGCGCGCGCAGGTCGTCGGTCATCCGGTCCAGAAGCTGTTCAATATCCTGCACGGAGGCTCCTGTAGTCAGTCACTGGCCGAGGCGCACCAGGTCTCGAGGATCAGCTCCGCCGCGCGCCGGTCCACGCCTTCATCCGCGTGATCCGGCACCCGACCCTGTGCCAGCGATTCCTGCTTGGCCTCATGGGTGGTCAGGCGTTCGTCCACCATGGTTGCGGGGCGATGATAGCGCCCTTCGAGCCGTCGTGCGAACTTGCGCGCCAGATGGCAGAGCCAGGTCTCGGTACCGTCCATGTTCAGGGGCAGCCCCACCAGGAAAAGGTCCGGCTGCCAGGTCTCGACCAGCTTGGCCACCTGGTTCCAGTCCGGGATCCCGTCCCGGGCCTTCAGCCGCGCCTTGCCGGAGCCGTGCCCCAGCATCTCCTGCCCCACCGCCACACCGATCCACTTCTCACCGAAGTCGAAGGCCATCAGGCTGCGACTCTCAGGCATGCCCCACGCCTCCGGTGAGGTGCCCGGGGCTCACGCCCAGTTTCTCGAGTGCGGCGTTGAGGCGCTGGGCCGGTTCACGTTCAAACAGGATGGTCTCGTCCGCCGGGCAGGTGAGCCAGGCATCCCCGGCAAGCTCTTCCTCCAGCTGCCCCGGCGACCAGCCGGCATACCCCAGCAGCATCAGGAAATCCGACGGCCCTTCACCCGCGGCAATGGCACTGAGAATGTCACGCGAGGTGGACAGCGCCAGGGTGTCGGTCAGGGCCAGCGAACTCTGCCAGTGGCCCACCGGCCGGTGCAGGACAAAACCGCGTTCGGGCTGGACCGGTCCGCCCTGGTAGACGGGTGCATGCGGAGCCTCACCCTCCATCGACAGCTGCGAGAGAAGGTCCCCCAGATCGAGATCCAGTGGGTGGTTGATGGTCAGGCCCATGGCCCCTTCATCACTGTGCTCACAGATATAGGTAAGCGACCCCTCGAAACGTGGATCCGCCAGGTAAGGGGTGGCGATGAGGAACTGGTTGGTCAGGAATTCCGGCTGCGTGCTCATGGCCGCAGTATTCCTTGACTGCAGAGTGCGTACAAGAGGGGTTATCCCCTATCCGGGGCGCTGCCACTGAGACCGCGCGGCTGGAATGACCAGGTGCGGATGATCTCAAGCACATCCTGTTCCTTGGCCATGCGCCCACTGAAGGCCTCGAACGGGCTTGCCTGGCGCACGATGCGACGGGCCGCATTGTCCAGCACGGCGTACCCGGAGGATTGCAGAATCTTCATCTCACGCAGGCTGCCGTCTTTGTTGATGGCGACCAGCATCCGGACCTCACCATGCAGGCCCCGCCGGCGTGCCTCCTCGGGGTAGTTGAGGTTGCCCGCGCGTTCAATGGACTGCTGCCAGTTGCGCACATAGGCGGCGCCGGCGTCCTGCATGGTGGAGACGGAGGTGACCCGGTTCACCCTAGGGCGTTTGGCGTACTGGTTCTGTTGCTGGCTGAGGCGGGCCTTCAGGCTGGCGATGTCCTGGCTGCGTTCCCTGAGGGTTTCATGGGGATTGTCCCGCTCCGGGGCCTCCCGGTCCTCCTCGCTGTCTTCCGGCACCTCGCGGGAGGATTCGGCTTCCGTGGTAACACGGTCAGCGGTGCCGCCACTCTCGGGCCGGGGTTCGGGCTGCGGCGGCGCAGCCTGGCGGCTCTCAGAGGCAGACAGCGGGGCCGGCTTGGTGGCTGTCACTTCCTGTACGGACTCCGCATCGCCACTGCCCTTCTGGGCCGCCTCCGCCAGAAAATCCGCGTCATCCGGCGCTTCCGTACTCGGCCGGGTGGCCAGGGTCACGTCCATACTGTGATCCGTGGTCGAAGGGTCTTCCGGCGCGAACCCCACACCCAGGATCAGGACAGCGTGGAACACCAGGGCTGCGAAGAGCGTCAGCCCCAGGCGATCCGCATGCGTTACCTCTGCCACGGCAGCCCTCAGTCGCCCCGATTGTCCAGACGGGCAGCAATGGCCTCCATCAGCCGCCCGCCAATGTCGTCGTCAAAGGCCCGGTCAAGCTCGCGCACACAGGTGGGGCTGGTCACATTCACTTCCGTCAGGTAGTCGCCAATCACATCAATGCCCACAAACAACAGCCCCCGCGCCTTCAGGGCCGGGCCCACCTGCTCGCAGATCCAGCGGTCCCGGTCGGTGAGTTCGCGGCCTTCGCCGCGCCCGCCGGCGGCCAGGTTGCCCCGGCTCTCGCCCGCCTCCGGGATACGCGCCAGGGAGTATGGCAGCGGTTCGCCGTCAATCATCAGGATGCGTTTGTCGCCGTCGCGGATCTCGGGCAGGTAACGCTGGGCCATGGCGGTGCGCGTGCCCTCCTCGGTCAGGGTTTCCAGGATGACGCTCAGGTTCTCGTCGTCCGGCCGCACCCGGAAGATGGACTTACCGCCCATGCCATCCATGGGCTTCATGATGACATCGCCGTGTTCGCTCTGGAACTCGCGCAGCTTCTCTGGATCACGGCTGACCACGAGTGGGGGAATGCACTGGGGAAAGCGGGTCGCGAACAGCTTCTCGTTGCAGTCACGCAGGGTGTGCGGGGGATTGAGCACCAGCGCGCCCTGGTCCTCCGCCATCTCAAGGATCCAGGTGGCCATGGTGAAGGCGTCGTCCACCGGCGGGTCCTTGCGCATCAGGATGACATCGAGCTCGCCCAGATCCTGGTCCCGGGTGTCGCCGAATTCATACCAGTGCTGCGGATCGTCGAACACCTCCAGCCCACGCGTCCGCGCCCGGGCCCCGCCATCGCGCACATAGAGATCGTCCAGCTCCATGTAGCGCAGCTCCCAGCCACGGCGCCTGGCCGCCAGCAGCAGCGCCAGCGTGGTGTCCTTCTTGAAACTGATCCGTTCGATCGGATCCATGACCACACCCAGGGTCACACTCATCAGGGGGCCTCCCGGAGACGGATTAACGAGCCGGCACTATGTCGGAAATGCGTGCCAGAGAATACCTGCTATGCTGGAAAAAGGGCAGCGGTTCTGCAAGCGGGCTTTACAGGCTGCTGCATGGCGCCCATACAGTGAAGCAGATCACAATCAGTGACACGGCACTGGTGGAGGCCCGGCCCAGGGTCCGCTATAACAGTAGGGGAATATAGAACACGCATGGGATCTGTGTTAAAACGGCGCCTCTTGCAGAGGCCGAAGTACGGGCACGGAACGCCATCCGGGCCGCCGACAACAACAGCGATCTCTATCTCCAGCGCAGGGCTTTTGGACAATGGACGATAACTTCGAAAACCTCAAAGTCATGGTGATCGACGACAGTAAGACCATCCGTCGCACCGCTGAAACCCTTCTCAAGAAAGTGGGCTGCGAAGTCATCACCGCCACCGATGGCTTTGACGCTCTCGCCAAGATCGCGGACTCCCAGCCGGACATCATCTTTGTGGACATCATGATGCCGCGGCTTGATGGCTATCAGACCTGCGCCCTGATCAAGAACAACGATGCCTTCAAGCAGACGCCCGTGATCATGCTGTCGAGCAAGGACGGTCTCTTCGACAAGGCCAAGGGCCGCATCGTGGGTTCAGACCAGTACCTGACGAAGCCCTTCAGCAAGGATGAACTGCTCGGCACCATCCGCGACCACATGCCCGCACGCCAGGAATAACCGCGCCGGCATGACCCATCATTTGACGACCCAGAGTAGAGGAACCCATGGCTCGCATCCTGATCGTTGACGACTCACCCACAGAGGTGAAGAAGATCTCCGGACTGCTGACCAAGAACGGCCACGAAGTGCTCAGTGCCGACAACGGCTCCGACGGCGTCGCCATCGCCCGTTCGGAGCAGCCGGATCTGGTCCTTATGGACGTTGTCATGCCCGGGCTGAACGGCTTCCAGGCAACCCGTCAGCTGACCCGCAGCTCGGAAACCCAGCACATCCCGGTGGTCATCGTGACCACCAAGGACCAGGAAACAGACCGTGTCTGGGGCACTCGCCAGGGCGCCCGCGGCTATCTGGTAAAGCCCGTGCCCGAGGACGAGCTGCTCAAGACCATCGACGACCTGCTGAGCTGAACGGGAGCTCCGGATGTCCGCGCAGGCCACTTCCCCCGAAGCCGATCCGTTCAGCGTCCTGACGGATATTGCCCGACGCAGTCGTGAACACGCCGCCGGGCTGCCCAAGCAGGAAGAAGCGGTCGAGCTGTTCAGCGGCATCGGGTTCACCCTGGCCGGCCAACGGTATGTGGCGCCCATGGGTGAGGTGGTCGAAATCCTGGATGTGCCCCGGTTCACTCCGGTCCCCGGTGTCCGCACGTTCATGCTCGGTGTCGCCAATGTCCGCGGCCGACTGCTCCCGATCATTGACCTTGCGGTCTTCTTCGGTCTTCCCAGGCCCGCCGGCACCCTGCGTGAACGCCGGGTGCTGGTCATCGAACAGGGCAACCTGTTCAGCGGGCTGGTGGTCGATGACGTGCTCGGCATGCAGTATTTCAGCGTCGACAGCCATGTGCCGGACCCGGAGGATCCTCCCGCGGCGGTGAAACCCTTCCTGCGGGGGGCTTACCAGCGCAGTGACGAGGTGTGGAACGTGTTTTCCACCCTGGCGCTGGCCGAGAATGAACAGTTTCTGGATGTGGCGCACTGGTAGTGCGCGTGTGATAGCCACCGGATCCATCAATCAAAAAAAACATCAGTCAGAGTGACAGGCCAGGAGCCGAAAATGCAGAACCGTGCCGGAAAATTCATCTCAGCGCAGAGCGCCAACCGGCCCATTGTGGGGCTGATCGGTCTGCTCGGGGTGCTGACCATTGCGCTGGTGGTGGTGCTGTTCCTGATCAACCGCAACAGCAGCCACGATGCCCAGTACATCGACTACGCGGGTGACCTGCGGGTGCTCTCCCAGGAGATCGCCAAGAACGCCACCGAGGCGGCCGGCGGCAGCGAGTCGGCCTTCGACCAGCTCCAGAGCTCCCGCGACCGGTTCAATGAACTCTGGGGCTATCTGCGTGACGGCAATCCGGAAACCGGCCTGCCCCCGCTCGAGCTCACCGGGGAAACCGAGGTACAGCAACGGTGGGACGAGGTGCGCACCAACGCGGATGAGATCCTCGCCACCCGTGGTGCCGTCCTGGAGCTGCACCAGGTGGCCGGCGAGCTCAACAGCATCATTCCGGACCTGCAGGTGGAATACGAGGACGTGGTGGACATCCTCATCAACACCGAGGCGGCTCCCCAGCAGATCTCGCTGGCCCAGCGCCAGTCGCTGCTCGCTGAACGTATCGCCCGGAGCGTGAACAACATCCTCAGCGGTGACGAGGACGCGGTGGTGGCCGCCAACCAGTTCGGCGAGGACGCCCAGCGCTTCGGCCGGGTGCTCAATGCCCAGCTGCGCGGCGACGAATCCATGGATGTGAGCGCACTGGAGGATCCGGATGCGCAGTTCATCCTTGAATACGTTGAGAACGAACTCTTCAGCGTGGTGGACGAAAACGTCGACCGGATCCTCAACTTCTCCCCGGATCTGTTCCAGGCGCGCGACTCGGCCAACACCGTCTTGAACCAGAGCCCTGAACTGCTGAGCGAAACCTCGGAGCTCGTCTCCCTGGTCCAGAACCGCAGCCACCTCGTCACGCCGCTCTGGGCCTACGTGATCCTGCTCGCCATCCTGGCCAACATCATCGCCATCGGCGTGGCGCTCTATCAGGCCTCCCAGCGCCGGCTGCGCGAAACCCAGGAGCAGAACGAACAGAACCAGAACGCCATCCTGCGCCTGCTCGACGAACTCGCCGACCTGGCCGACGGTGACCTGACCACGGAGGCCACGGTCACCGAGGACTTCACCGGCGCCATCGCGGACTCCATCAACTACGCCATCGACCAGATGCGCACCCTGGTGCAGTCCATCCGCGACACGGCCGTGAATGTGGCCTCCTCCGCCGAGCAGACCCAGGCCACGGCCAAACAGCTGGCAGAGGCTTCGGAACACCAGGCTCAGGAAATCGCGGGTGCTTCCGCGGCCGTGAACGAAATGGCGGTCTCCATCGACCAGGTGTCGTCGAACGCTTCCGAATCCTCGTCGGTGGCGGAACGGTCCGTATCCATCGCCAAGAAGGGTGCCGAGGTGGTGCAGAACACCATCAAGGGCATGGACGACATCCGCGAACAGATCCAGGAGACCTCCAAGCGGATCAAGCGCCTGGGCGAGTCCTCCCAGGAGATCGGCGACATCGTATCGCTGATCAACGACATCGCCGACCAGACCAACATCCTGTCGCTGAACGCCGCCATCCAGGCCTCCATGGCCGGGGACGCGGGCCGTGGCTTCGCGGTGGTCGCGGATGAGGTCCAGCGACTGGCCGAGCGCTCCTCGGCGGCGACCAAGCAGATCGAGGCCCTGGTCAAGACGATCCAGTCGGACACCAACGAGGCCGTGATCTCCATGGAGCACACCACCAGCGAGGTGGTGCGCGGTGCCCGCCTGGCCCAGGACGCCGGTGTCGCGCTGGAGGAGATCGAGAACGTATCCACCAACCTGGCGGAACTGATCCAGAACATCTCCAACGCGGCGCGCCAGCAGTCGTCCTCCGCGGCCCACATCTCGAACACCATGAACGTGATCCAGGAGATCACCTCGCAGACCTCTTCGGGTACCAACCAGACCGCCGAATCCATCGGCAACCTGGCGGAGATGGCCGCCGAGCTGCGTGAGTCCGTGGCCGGCTTCAAGCTGCCGGAGACGGCCGGCGGGACTGAGGAGGAACAGCCTGCGCAGGAAATGCCGCAGGCTCCCGAACAGGATGAGTCCATGGATGATGGCGAGGACAGCGACCAGGATGTCCCGACAGTCCGTTAATCAGAACCACCGCTCAGGTGCGGGCGTACCATGGTCAATGCTGAAAACGACAACCCATTCACAGCGGCCAGGCCCGGCTTCGCCCCGGGTATGGCCATGGATGATGCCCAGTTCGAGCAGTGGCGGGACCTGCTTGAGTCGCGTACCGGCATGACACTCACCTCCGAGCGGCGCTCTTTCCTGGAGGCCAATGTGGGAACCCGGGTCCGGGAACTCGGGTTTCCCAGCTACCAGGCTTACTACGAGAAGGTCATGTACGGACCCGGAGCCATCGCCGAATGGGCGACCCTGGTCGACCGGCTGACCGTCCAGGAAACACGCTTCTTCCGCGATGGGGACGCTTTCGAGCTGGTGGCCGGCTACGCCCGTGACCGTTACCGGGAGCAGGGCTGCAGAACACTTGAGGCCTGGAGCCTGGGCTGCGCCACCGGCGAGGAAGCCTACACCCTGGCCATGATCCTGCACCAGGCGGCCAATGAAGCCCCGGGGCGCCGCTATTTCGGCGTCACCGGCACCGACATCAGCCTGGTAGCGCTGGAGAAGGCCCGCCGCGGTGTTTACGGACCTCGACGGTTGGCGGGCACGGACCCTTACTGGCAGTCACACTATTTCCAGACGCTGGCGGATAACAGTGTCTCCGTGATCCCGGAACTCAGGAAGCGCGTCAGTTTCTCCCAGCTCAATATTCTTGAACTGCGACACGCGCCCATGCACGGCATGGACATTATTTTCTGCCAGAATGTGCTTATCTACTTCCGCCGCTGGCGGCGGCGGGACATCGCCAACCGGCTGGCCGAGCTGCTCGCCCCGGGCGGACTCCTGATCCTGGGGCAGGGCGAACTGACAGACTGGCAGCACCCGGAGCTGACCCCTGTGGCAGCCCGCAGGGTTCTCGCCTGGCAGCGCTCGGACCCCCAGCATGGCAACCGGAGTGATCATGGCCCAGCACGATGACAGCCTTTCCCTCCACTGGGTGAGGGGTGAAATCCAGGATACGCTCAGACAGAGCCAGCATGCGCTGGAAGCCTTCGCCGAGAACCGCGAGGATCTGGCCCAGCTCCGGTTCTGCCTGAACCATCTGCACCAGGTGCACGGCACGCTCCGGATGGTCCAGCTCGAAGGCGCCAGCCTGGTCGCGGCGGAAATGGAGGCCCTGGCTGAAGCCCTGCTCAACGGTGAGCCGGAGGACAGCGAAACGGCCATCGGCAGCCTGATGCAGAGCATCCTGCAGCTGCCGGATTACCTCAGCACCCTGCAATCCCGCAGTGAGGATGTGCCGCTGCGACTGCTGCCGCTGCTCAATGAACTGCGGGCCGCACGCGGCGAGACCTTCCTGTCCGCCAGCGCCCTGTTCAACCCGGATCTGAGCCCCGCACACTTCGAAGCACCGGCCCAGGTCAACCAGCGCCTCACCGCCTCCGGCGTGCTCGACAAGGTGCACAAGCTCCAGCAGATGTTCCAGTTCGCCCGCGCGGGCCTGGAGCGCGGCGTGGATGTGGATACCCACCTGGATTACCTCGATAAGGTCATCACCCGCCTGATCAAGCTCTGCCAGAGAACGCCCCAGGGCGAGATCTGGCAGGCCGCGGGAGCGCTGATTGACACCCTGGGTTCCGGACACAATGAACTGGGCGCGGCCGCCCAGGCGCTGATCAGCGAGCTCGATGACCAGCTGGAGCGACTGATCAGCGAAAGCGACACCATCCTCAGTCAGTCCGTACCCGAGGACACCCTCAAGAACCTGCTCTATTACGTCGCCCGCGGCGCGGACTGCGAAAGCGAGCGCGTCAGTACCATGGTGGAGCGCTACCACCTGCGCGAAGCCCTGCCGGACGACACCGGTGACCATGGCCAGAGTCAGGCGCCGGCGCGGGCGGCCATGGCCTCCGTGGTGGATGTGCTCACCGAGGAACTCAATACCATCAAGGACCGGCTCGACCTGTTCGTGCGTGCCCATCAGCGCAGCAATGCCGATCTTGCGGAACTGCTCCCGGGCCTGCGCCAGGTGGCCAACACCCTCGCCATGCTGCGCCAGGGCACAAGCCAGCGGGTCATCAACGACCAGATCGAACGGATCGACCAGCTGGCAGCCAGCACGGATGCCGTGGACGACGGCACCCTGATGGACATTGCCGGGGCACTGCTCTATGTGGAAGCCTCCATTTCCGGACTCTCTGACCACGATGGCGATCCGGACACAGAGCAGTCCACCGGCAGCGGCGAAGACCCGCACCGGATAACCGGGCTCCAGGCCACCGAGGCGGGCAGCGCGGTGCTGCGCGAATCCCGCAACGCGCTGGAGCAGGTGAAAACCGGCGTGGTCAACTTCATTGCCTCCCAGTGGAATACCGAGGCCATCAGTGGTGTGCCGGAACTGCTCTACAGCATCCGGGGCAGCCTGCACCTGATTCCGCTGGAACGCACGGCCACCGCCCTGGGGGCCTGTGAACGCTTTATCCAGGAAGTGCTGATCGACGGCGCCTGGACCCCCAACTGGGAACAGCTCGATACCCTCGCCGACGCCATCACCAGCATCGAATACCACCTGGAGCGGCTGATGGACGGCATCGACGACAATGATGCCATCCTGGCCATGGCCGAGGAACGGCTCGAAAACCTCGGGTTCCCACCCGGGCGCGAACCCACACGGCAGGCTCCCCAACCGGAAGCGGATGAAGGCACGGAAACGGCGCTCACCGACACCGCTGCCGCCGCCACCACGGAACCGCCCAAGGAGCGCGATTCCGAACTGCTGGATGACGACATCCTCGAGATCTTTGTGGAAGAAGCCGACGAGGTTCTCGAGACCATCCAGCAGCACTACCCGGCCTTCCGGGCCGACCACGAGAACCATCAGGCACTCGGTGAAGTGCGCCGCGCCTTCCATACGCTCAAGGGCAGCGGCCGCCTCGTCGGGGCAACCAGCATCGGCGAGCTGGCCTGGTCGGTCGAGAACCTTCTCAACCGCGTTCTGGACCGCTCCATCCAGCCCGGTGAACGCATCATGAGCCTGCTCGACCGGGTGATCGAGCGACTCCCCGGCCTGATCCAGTCCTTCCGTGACGGTGAGGCCACCGGCGATGTGGACGATCTTATGAACGAGGCCCAC
>JBNJDI010000044.1:0-19506 GCA_051744725.1 Pseudomonadota bacterium
TGACAATACGACCCACAACGTTGCCTTCCGCATTGCGCAGCACGTCACCGGGCTTCAGGCCGTCACTGCCACCCCCGCTGCCCATCAGGTCACGGTGGAGGTCGCCGAAAGCGGAGCCGTCGGCCCCGTTGCCATCGGCACCACTGCCGGAACGGCCGGAAACAGACGCGGTATCAGAGAGAATATCGGGCATTTGCATGGCAGAACCTTGCCTCCTGAATGGATCAGTTCAAGACTTAACGCCATGCAAGCAATTTAGGGGCCAGATTGAGAATTCCGGGGTCTCATTCATCCCGGAAATGCGCCAGCGCCTCGCGGACTGCGCCCAGTTCCACCTCAATGGCACTGATGCAGGCATCGATGTCGGAGAGATCGCCATCACGACCACGCTGCTCCGCGATCCTGCAGCGATCAGCCAGCTCCGGTGCGCCTATGTTGATGCAGCTGCCCTTGAAGCTGTGTGCCATCTTGCGCACCTCCTCGGCATCCTCCGACGCCGCACCTGCGCGCAGCTGCTCCAGGCGGTCGTCCGCATCCTGAAGGAAGGTGTTCACAAGGATGCCAAACTCATCCTCCATGACATCCCGCAACTCCGCGAGGGCATCCTGGTCAATATGCTGTTGTTCACTCATTGCGGCTACCGTAATCAGCTTCTGCCGGGAATCTACCCGGCACGCCAGATGTATTCCGCTTCCACGCGGTTGCCGGTGTCGTTCCAGCGTACGTCATGGCAAAGCGTCTGTACAAGCGCGATGCCGCGCCCTGAAAGCCGCTCATGATCCAGCGAGGACGCGGCCTCACCCGGCTCAAAGCCGGGTCCGCTGTCGGCCACCGTTACCAGCAGGGTGCCTCCGGCGCCGTCATCATGGGGCTGATGGGCGAGGGCAATGGAAACCCAGCCACTGTCGAGCGCGCCCAGGAGCCGCTCGCGCTCACTGTAATAGCGCGAGAAGCCACTGGGCGAATCCTTGAGCCCCGATGGCAGGCGCAGCACGCCGTGCTCCAGGGCGTTGGTGAACAGCTCGGCGATGATGGTATAGACATCGCCACTGCAAAGGCGCAGGCCGGGCACGTCCATACACACATGCAGCAGCAGCGGTACCGGATTGAACTGGGCCAGTGTGCGGTCCTCAAGGTCATACTGCAGCCGCCACTGCTCCGGGCCGGCTCCGGTAGCCGGCAGTACTTCATGCTCCACACTGCTCAGCGCGGACTCCGGGACCATGGCCACATCCAGAATGGTGACGTCGTCCTCGCTGACCACCCCTTCCCCGAAACGGTGTACTGCCTCGCGCAGGCACTCGAAGCCGCCGTGTGGCCCGGAACGCTGTTTGATGGCTGCCACCGCCCGCTCTTCGCCGAACATGTCCCCCTCCCTGTTGGAACTTTCAATCACACCATCACTGGCCATCAGGATGTGTTCGCCCAGCGCCAGGGTGTGCCGCTCGCACGCGGCGGAAAAGCGCTCGGCGGAGAGAATCCCGAGCGGCAGGTGACGCGAGCGCAGTTCGTTCTGGCTGCCATCATGGCGCAGTATCCAGGCTGTGGGCAGGCCCCCGTTCCAGACTTCCGCATGGCCTGACCGCAGGTTGAGATCCACCATCGCCGCACAGCAGAAGAAGCCGGTGGGCAGGATGCTCTGTAGCTTGCGGTTCATCTCCCGCAGGATGTCACTGATGGCAAAGCCCTTGGCGGTCATGCCATAGAAGATCTCGGACATGGGCAGGGCGCCGATGGCCGCCGGCAGCCCGTGGCCGGTGAAGTCCCCCACGAAAAGGTGCATGCCCCCCGAGGGCTTGGGCGAGGCGAAAAGCACATCCCCGTTGAAAATGGACATTGGGGAGGCCTCGAACCGGATGTTGTCCGCCCCCAGGCAGCCCCGATCGGCAATGTTGTCGAACACCCGGCGGGCCAGCGCCTGCTCGCGCGTCATCTGGCGGTTGCGCTGGTCGGTGCGGTCGCGCTCCTGCTGCAGACTCTGGTGCAGGTCCCGCATGCGCTGGAAGGCGTTGATCTTGGCCCGGAGGACAACCCGGTTGTAGGGTTTCGAGAGGAAGTCGTCGCCCCCGACTTCGAGGCAGGACGCCAGCGATTCGGCGTCACTGAGCGAGGTCAGGAAAATGATGGGAACCAGATCCTCACCGGCCGCGGCCTTGATCCGCCGTGCGGCTTCCAGCCCGTCCATGTTGGGCATGAGCACATCCAGAAGCACCATCTGCGGCTGCTGCCGTTCAAAGGTTTCGACCGCCTGGGCGCCATCCTCCGCCATGATCACCTCATGGCCCTGCCGGGTCAGGATGGCATTGAGGATCATGCGATCCGTCTGGTTGTCGTCCGCGATCAGTATCCTGAGCGGCGTGTCGGTAGCGGCGTCAGTCGTCAATCTGGAAAAGCTGCTCAAAGTTGGAGACCGTCAGGATACGGCGCACATCCCCATTGCAGTTGGAGATCCGGACATCGGCCTTTTCACCACCGGCATAATCCCGCAGCAGCAGAAGCATGCCCAGAGCCGAACTGTCCAGGTAGGTCGTGTCCCGCATGTCGATCACGTACCGGGAAATGCCCTGCCCCTCGCCCTCGTACGCATGACGGAACGCCTGATGTGAGCTGAAATCAAACCGCCCTTCGATCCGGATGGTCAGCTCGGAACCATCCCCGGAACGCTCTGTGGTAATCGACATTGTTCCCCCTGTCGTGCACGACCACGTCATCCATCAGAGCATAGATCAACATACCCTGATGTCACGTGACCGGTTGCTCCTATCCCTGACGCTGCATTGCACGGGCAAAGCGCTGGTTGGCGGCCTCATCCAGTGCTTTCTGTTCCCGGCGCTCATCCTCACGGGCCTCACGCCGGCGGCAGGTTTCAATATAGCGTGCCATGCCCTCACGCCGTTGACGCGTGATCTGCCACTGCTTCCGGGCCTCGTCCGCCGTGGCCTGGTAGCGGTCCACCTGCTGTTGCTGCTGGGCAATGGCCGCCACCAGCTGGCTGATGAACTGCTGCCCGGCCTGGAGCCTGGCCGCCGAGGTGGTTCCGGAGGCCTCGGCACGGATCTGGTGCTGGTATTCGTGATGGTAGCGCTCCAGCTCGTCGAGCCGCTGCTGCTGCTCCAACAGCGCCTGCTGCGCCGCCTGGAACCGCTCCCGGGCCGCCTGCTCCTGTCGGTCCTCCATATCGAGAACCACCTGCAGTCGCTGCGAACGCCGCTTCATGAATCACCCATTACTGCGTACCTGTTTCCGCGTCACCATTCGCGTTCGCCTGCCCGCCAACAATGGCCTCCAGTGCCTTTGAGGCTTCCGTGAAGCCGGCACTTTCATCGAGGCCCTGCTGTAGAAACTGACGCATTTCCGGCATTTTGTCGATAGCCAGATCCGTCTCCGGATCCGCGCCCTTCTGGTAGGCACCGACACTGATAAGATCCCGGGACTGCTGATAGCGCGAATACAGCTGCTTGAAGCGTTGCGCCTGACGCAGATGATCCGCAGAGACCACATGGGGCATGACCCGGCTCACGGACCCCTCCACGTCAATGGCCGGATAGTGGCCTTCCTCCGCCAGCTCCCGTGACAGTACCATGTGGCCGTCCAGAATGGCACGGGCCGCGTCCGCGATCGGGTCCTGCTGGTCATCGCCCTCGGTCAGCACCGTGTAGAACGCCGTGATCGAGCCACCGTCGCGCTCACCGTTGCCGGCCCGCTCCACCAGCTGGGGAAGACGCGCGAACACCGATGGCGGATAGCCCTTGGTCGCCGGCGGCTCGCCCACCGCCAGCGCGATTTCGCGCTGCGCCTGGGCATAGCGGGTGAGCGAATCCATCAGCAGCAGCACCTTGCCCCCACGATCCCGGAAGTGCTCGGCGATTCGGGTGGTCAGCATGGCCGCCCGCAGGCGCATCAGCGGCGAATCGTCCGCCGGGGCCGCCACCACCACGGAACGGGCTATGCCCTCGTCGCCGAGGATCTCCTCGATGAATTCCTTGACCTCACGACCCCGTTCGCCGATGAGACCGACCACGATGATGTCCGCTTCGGTGAAGCGGGTCATCATGCCCAGCAACACGGATTTGCCCACACCACTGCCGGCAAAGAGCCCCAGGCGCTGGCCCTCGCCCACGGTCAGCAACCCGTTGATGGCACGGATGCCGACGTCCATGCGCCGGCGTATGGGGGTGCGGTTGAGCGGATTGATGACGGTTCCGGTGAAGGGGACATAGTGCGTGGCCTCGAGCGGACCACGACCATCCAGCGGCTCTCCGGCGCCGTCCACAACGCGCCCCAGAAGCCCTTCTCCCACGGGCACCCGGCTGGCGCTTTCCATGGGAGTGACCAGCGCGCCGGGGCGCAGGCCACTGATGGCGGTCAGTGGCATCAGGTAGAGCCGGTCGTTCTCGAAACCCACCACCTCGGCTTCCACCTGGTGGCCGTCCTCGGTCTGGATCAGGCAGCGATCGCCCACCTCCATGGGGCAGCCCACACACTCCAGGGTCAGCCCCACCATACGTGTGAGCCGGCCGCTCAGCTCCGGGGTGCTGGCTTCAGGGAGGGCCTGGGCAAACCGGTCGAGGCGGTCAGAGAGTGTCATCATCGTCACCGTTTGCGTCTTCAGGCTCGTCGCCTGATTCCAGCACGTCCCGGTGGTAATCGCTCATTTCGCCCATGGCCGCGTCCAGCTCCCCGTGATCCGCCTCCCCGCCGTCACTGAGCTGGGCTTCAAGCATCTGCTGGACCTGTTTCTGGAAGCGTTTCTCCACGGTGTAGTCCACCAGACTGCGGCTGCTCGCAACGACGCAGCCGCCCGGCAGAATCTGTTCATCCGGTGCCAGCGTGGCGTGACCGGCTACACCGTCAATCGCCTGGCGCACCATCTCCGCGTCGTCCGGATGCACGCGGATACGCATGTCAATGTCGCTGTCGGGCAGGCTCTGGATGGCCCGGCGCACGATGCTCCCAATCTGGGAGCTGTCGAGCTGGAGTTCACGGTGGATCACGGACCGGCTCAGGGCCATCACCAGATTCAGAACGGCCGCCTCCGTAGCCTCCTCTTCCTGACGCAGCGGATGAGCCAGAGACTCCATGAGCTGCTGCAGCCGCTCCTCATTCTGGCGCACCCGCTCTCGGCCTTCCTCCAGGCCCTGCTGCTCACCGGCTTCACGGCCGGTGGCGTGGCCCTCGTCATAGCCAACGCGGTAACCCTCACGGGCCCCCTGATCCATGCCCTCAGTCTTGCCAGCCTCGAAGCCGGCATTGTAGCCCTCGTCACGCGCTTCATTGTGGATGGCTTCCAGCTGCTCCGCGGTCAGGGGCTGGACCTCTTTCTCTTCAACCTCTTCCGAGCCGGCCCGGCGCCGCCCGTTCTCATCCAGGAGCGGCATCTCCCAGCGTTCGTAGGCCGTGAGGTCGCCGGATGGAATCCGGTCGCGCTGCGAGTGGCGGGTCATCTAGAGCATTTCCTCGCCGGAGCCACCCAGCACAATGTCGCCGCTTTCGGCCATGCGCCGGGCAACCGTGATGATTTCCTTCTGGGCCGACTCCACCTCGGAAACCTTGACCGGCCCCTTGGCCTCCAGATCGTCCTTCAGAAGTTCGCCGGCACGCTTGGACATGTTCTTGAAGATCTTGTCCTTCACCTCGTCTTCCGCGCCCTTGAGCGCCACCACCAGTACGTCCGAGGAGATCTCGCGGAGCAGCGCCTGGATACCCCGGTCGTCCACGTCCTTGAGGTTGTCGAAAACGAACATCAGGTCCTCGATCTCGCTGCCGAGATCCGGATCCATGTCTTTCACGGAATCCATCAGCTGGCCTTCGATGCTGCGGTCCATGTAGTTCATAATATCCGCCGCGCGCTGGATGCCGCCGATGCGGCTGGCCTGCCCTCCGGTACCGCCGGAGAACTGCTTCTCGAGAATGTGATTGAGCTCCTGCAGCGCCTGCGGCTGGATGGACTCGAGTGAGGCCACACGCATCATGACGTCCAGGCGCACCTTGTCGTCCAGCGCCCCCAGGATCTCCGCGGCCTGGTCCGGGTCCAGATAGGAGACCACAATCGCCTGGATCTGGGGGTGTTCGTAGCGGATAACGTCCGCCACCGCCCGGGGCTCCATCCACTTGAGGGTATCCAGGCCCGTGGTGTTGCCGCCGATCAGTATCCGGTCAATGAGGCTGCCGGCTTTTTCCTCGCCCAGGGCATTGGTAAGCACGGACCGGATGTAGTCATCCGCGCCCACGCCCAGGCCGGTCTGGCCACCCACCGCTTCGAAGAACTCACCCACAACGTAGTTCACGTCGTTCTTGGGCACATCCTGCAGCTGGGACATGGCCATACCCACCCGCTGGACCTCCTTCGGACCCATGTGCTTGAGGATCTGCGCGGCATCCTCCTCACCCAGGGTCATCAGCAGTATCGCGGCCTGCTCAATGCGGCCCAGCTTGCGCGAGGGCTGGGCATGGCCGGCCGTGTTCTCTTCCTCACTCATCCGCGTTCACCCACTGACGGACTACCTGGGCCACCCGTGCGGGGTCTTCCGCAATCAGGCCCTTAACAGCGTTCAGTTCCCTATCATAGCTTTCACCGGTATCCGGCAAAAGCCGATCGTCACCACTGCCCATGGCCGAGCGGATTGAATCACTGCCTTCAATATCGTCCAGACCACCAAGCCCTTCAAGGTCTGATTCGCCAACCTCGCCACTGCCCCCGCCGCCGCCACTGCCACCGGAGGCCAGGGTCCTGAGTGTGGGCCGGACCAGCAGCAGCGCGAGCGCAATGATCACCAGGCCCGCAATGACCGGGCGGATGCTCTCCTGGAACCAGGACTGCTCATAGAAGGGAACCGGTTCAATTTCGGGCTCCGGCTGATCGGCGAAATCCGTGTTGACCACGGTCACGCTGTCCCCCCGGGCCGCGGAGAAGCCCACCGCGTCCCGGACCAGACGGGTAAGGCGTTCAAGTTCCGCCTCGGGCCATTCAACGCTGGTGGTCTCACCGGTTTCCGGGTCGGTGCGATTGAGATCATCCACGGCCACCGCCACACTCATGCGGTTGACGGAGCCCGGCTCCTCGCGGGTAAAGCTCAGCAGCCGATCCACTTCGTAATTGCGGGTCGAGGAGGTGCGCGAGCTCTCGGAGCCGCCCCCTTCGCCTTCGCCCTCGCCCTCACCACCGGCCTGTTCCGGGGCCTCGGCTTCGCCCGGGGGCTGGTTGGCGAGCGCACCGGGAACGCCCCCGCCCTCGCCCTGGCGATTGATCTCCTCCACCTTCTGCTCGCTGCGCAGGGCCTGCTGTTCCGGGTTGAAGATCTCCTCGGCCTGCTCGACCGCCTTGAAGTCCATATCCACCGAGACTTCCGCGTTGAAACGGTCACGCCCCATGATCGGTGCCAGAATACCAGCGACCCGCTCCTTGAGCCGTTCCTCCATACGCCGCTGCATCTCGAACTTCTGCGCCATCTCCTGGGCGTCCTCGTTGTTCGCATTGGCGGACAGATGGTTGCCCTGCTGATCCACGACCGTGACATCATCGCGGCTCATCTGGGGCACACTGCCTGCAACAAGGTTGATGATCGAGCGCACCTGGTTTTCATCCATGCGGCTGCCGGAGCCCAGATCCACCATGACCGAGGCGGAAGGGTTACGGTTGTCGCTGACAAAGACGGAATCCTCGGGGATGGCCAGATGCACGCGGGAATTACGCACCGATCCCATGGCCTTGATGGTGCGGGCCAGCTCGCCCTCCAGGCTGCGATGGAAACGCGCCTTCTCCATGAACTGGGAGGTCCCCAGGCCCTGATCCTGCATGATGATATCAAAGCCCATGCCCTGATCCTCGGTCACACCTTCCCGGGCCAGAGCGAGACGGGCTTCGTGGATGTCATCCGAGGCTACCAGCAGGGCTCCGCTGCGGCTCTCAATATGGTAATCGACACCGGCGCTGTCCAGCACGCTGGTGAGTTCCGAGGGATCGTACTCGCTCAGGTCTCCCACCAGGGGCTTGTAATCCGACCCCTGGGCCCAGAGAACCAGTGCCACGGCCAGTGCGACACTGGCGGCAAGACCGACGATCAACCCTACCTGACGCAACAGTGTCAGACGGTTGACGCCATTCAGCAGGTTACTGCCGCCGGAGCCACCGCTTTCGCTCCCGCCTCCCTCACTGCTGGCTGGCGGGTTGGTCTGTTCCGTTTCAGCCGGTACGTTGGCCATTGTGCGCTCCTGTCACCGCACCCCGCCCGCAGGCGGATATCCCGTTGAACCGAATCAGATCGGCATGTTCATGATCTTCTCATAGGCCTGCACAACGCGGTTGCGCACCTGGGTCGTGGCCTCGAATGCCACCGAGGCTTTCTCGCTTTCCACCATCACCCGCGTGATGTCCACATCCGGATCCCCCTGGGTATAGCGGGTCTTGAGATCCGAGGACGTCTGCTGCAGCTCGTTCACGTGATTGACCGCGCCCTGGAGTGTCTCCGTGAAGCTCGGGCCCTCGCCCTGCTGGGCCTCGCCGGGCTTCTGGCTGGGCTGCATCTGCTCCGGACGCAGCTGGTCCGGCTGGATCTGCTGGCGCTGCTGCATCTGTTCACGCAGCGCGCGGATGTCGGACAGCACGGAGTTCACATCAGCTCGTTCAACCATTGTCCTTCTCCCGGTGTTCGGGCCTGTGCCATGGGCAGTGTCTTCATGGGCACATGGAAGCAAACACCGGGCCAGAAACGATTTTTCTATACATTACAGATAATTGGGAATCACCTCAGGGCCATTCCAGAGAATAGAACCAGGGGCACTGGGCGGGCCGACGTGATTTTGACACAAAAAAGCCCGGGCCGGAGCCCGGGCAGGCAGGAGGAAGGGGACTCAGAGGAACGCCAGCTCCTCTTCAGGGTTGATGCCATGGTCCCGCATCTGGGCAAGCTTGTAGCGCAGCGTGCGGGGGCTGATGCCCAGCCGTTCGGCCGCCTGTTTGCGCCGGCCACGCTCATCACGCAGGGTCTGCAGGATGATCCGGAACTCGCGCTGGCGCAGGTCATCCCCCAGGGACGCATCCTGGGGCTCGCTGGCGGGCGCCTCGACTTTGGACTCCGGCACCCCGATCTCCGCGGGGCCGTCCTCAATAGATTCGGCCCTGCCCAGCTCTGCAGCGGCTGATCGCGGAGCCGGTGCCGCACCGGTAATGCTCTGATCGAGGCTCAGGTCGCGGTCGGTGATGACCTGCCCCTGCTGCAGGATCAGGGCACGCTGGATGGCATTGTCCAGTTCCCGCACATTGCCCGGCCAGTCGTACTGGTGAATGACACGGCGGGCGCTGGGATCCAGTGCCACCCCGCTCATGTTCATCTGGCGCGCATGCTTTTCCAGCAGGTGATCCGCCAGCGGCAGGATGTCGTCGCGGCGTTCGCGCAGCGGCAGCCACTGCAGGGGGAACACACCCAGCCGGTAATAGAGGTCCTCTCGGAAGCGGCCGGCGGCCACGTCCTCCTGGAGGTCGCGGTTGGTGGTGGCAATCACGCGCACGTCGAGCTTGATGCTGCGGCGGCCACCGACCCGCTCCACTTCCCGCTCCTGCAGTACCCGCAGGAGCTTGGCCTGGAGGCCGATCTCCATTTCCGAGATTTCGTCCAGAAGCAGCGTGCCGCCATTGGCCTGCTCGAACTTGCCGGGCGACGTCTGGTGCGCCCCGGTAAAGGCCCCCTTCTCATGGCCGAAAAGGATCGCCTCCAGCATGTTCTCGGGGATCGCGGCGCAGTTGAGGGCCACGAAGGGCTGCGAGGCACGGCTGGATTCATCATGGATGTAACGCGCGAGCACCTCCTTGCCGGTGCCACTTTCGCCGCAGATCAGCACGGTGGAGTCCGTGGCGGCCACCTTGCGGGCCAGCTGGAACATCCGCCGGCTGGCGGCATCCTCGGCAATGGCACGGCTGGCGCCGGTTGAGGCAGGGCCCCCCAGAATCCGTGCGACAATGTCCGTGAGCACCTGGGGCTCAAAGGGCTTGGCCAGATAATCCACGGCACCGGCCTGCATGGCGGAAACCGCCTGCTCGATGCGGCCATAGGCGGTCATCAGCAGTACCGGGATACCCGGATGATGGCGCTGGATCTCAGCAAGCAGACTGATGCCATCCATACCGGGCATCTGCACGTCACTGATCACCAGGTCCACCGGATGCGAGGCCAGTTTTTCCAGGGCCTCCTCACCGCTGGCTGCCTCACTGACCCGATAACGCTTCACTTCCAGCGTGGTGACCAGCGCCTCGCGGAGCTCCCCGTCGTCCTCAACAATCAGTATCTTCTGTTTCGCCATGACTTTCTCTCCGATGATTCCCCGGGATCACCCGTTGCGCGGCGCGGCCAGCGGCAGCGTAATGATGGCGCTGGTGCCGCTGTGGCCATCCGATACCAGTTCAAAACGCCCCTTGTGGGCCTGAACCACCGCGTTGACCACCGCCAGCCCCAAACCGGTGCCGTGGGATTTGGTGGTCACGAAGGCCTCGCTCACGCGCTCGGCCTCTTCCGCGGAGAGGCCCGGCCCGTTGTCCGTAATGCAGAAGCGGACCTCGCCGTCCTGCCCGGAAACCTCGAGCGCCAGTTCATCCGCACCGGCCTCCAGGCTGTTGTTGATCAGGTTCAGGCAGGCCCCGACCAGGGCCTCGCGGTTGCAGGCGATGGTGCCTTCGGGCCAGTGATCCGGTGTAGTGAGCGTTGCCCGGCGTGTCTGCAGTGGTGTCTCAGCGTTCTGGACAACCGACTGGATCCAGTCGCCGATGCCCAGCTGTTCCGCGAGCCGGATATCACCCCGGGCGAAAATCAGCATGTCCCGGACCTGCTGTTCCAGATGCTGCAGGCGTGCCATCAGCTTGCCGGCACAGCGCTCACGCATCTCGGCATCCAGGTCCTCTTCATAAAGGTGGCCCGCATAGAGCATGGCAGCCGACAGTGGCGTACGGATCTGGTGCGCCAGTGAGGCCACCATCCGGCCCATGGAGGAAAGCCGTTCGGAACGCGCCAGGCGCGACTGCAGTTCGCGGGTTTCGGTCAGATCGGTAAGGAGAATCAGCTGGCCGGGCTCGTTATCCATGGAGCGGATCTCGATGTTCACCCGGCGCCCGTCATTCAGGGAGACTTCGTGGCCGTCATCGCGCCGTGGCGCAAAGGCCCGCTGGATCACGTCCACCCAGCGCTGGCCTTCCAGGGGTTCGCCCAGGAGTTCAACCGCTGCCGGGTTGCACTGGCTGATGACGCCCTGACTGTCCAGCACCACCACACCGGCCGGCAGCACATCCAGAAGGGTCGAGAGCCGGTTGGCAACCTTCTCTCGCTCTTCCAGTTCATCCCGGCGACGGCGTTCCTCACTGCTTAGACGCCCGGCGAGCTCATTCACCCGCTCCTCCAGTGTCCGGTAGGAATCCGTGATCTGGCGCGACATCTGGTTGAACAGTTCCAGCGCCTCATCCACGGGGCCGGTTTCCGGCTCCTGCCGGGCACCGAACAGCGAGGTCACCTTGTCGTTGGCGTCCGCGGCCGCACTGTCATGGGATGCGGCTTCGTTCCGCTCGGATGTCTGCTGGCTCATGGGCTTCTCCCGTACCGACGCCGCGCCCCATGCGCGGGTTCTGTTCAGTTCGGGCAGATGCCAGCAGGTTTCATGCCATCCTGACTTTTTCTTTATGGATCAGTCGTTTGCGAAAATGTCGCGAAAGAGGAAGCCAAATTTTTGTCGCAGCCTCAGGACTCCGTCTCTTCCCGGATACCGTACTTCCTGACCTTCTCCACCAGGGTGGTGCGGCGGATCCGGAGCTTCTCGGCGGCCCTGGCAACCACGCCATCCGTCTCATTGAGCGCCTGCTCGATCAGGGTCTTTTCCAGGTTCGAGAGATAGTCCTTCAGGTCCAGGCCGTTCACCGGCAGCAGCGCCGGGGCATCCAGGTTGTTGATCCCCTCGATACCGGCGGGCATGCCGGAGTCTTCGGTTTCGCGGGACTCATCCAGATCGTCCACGTAACGGAACTTGCGCGGCAGCTCCTGGACCCCCACCACGCCGTAGGGATGCATGATGGCCAGGCGCTCCACAAGGTTCGCCAGCTCCCGGACATTGCCCGGCCAGTCATGGCTGCAGAGGCTCATGATGGCGGCGGAGTTCAGGCGGATGGAGCCACGCTTCTCCTTCTCCATGCGGGAAATGAGCTCATTGATGAGCAGCGGAATATCCTCCACCCGCTCGCGCAGCGCCGGCATTTCCAGCGGGAAGACGTTCAGCCGGTAATACAGGTCCTCACGGAACTCCCCGTCCTCGATCATGGTTTCGAGATTCTTGTGGGTTGCCGCGATCACCCGCACGTCCGTGCTGATGGTGCGGTTGCCGCCCACCCGTTCATAGGTGCGTTCCTGCAGCACCCGCAGGATCTTGACCTGCATGCTGAGCGGCATGTCGCCAATCTCATCCAGAAACAGCGTGCCGCCCTCGGCAAGCTCGAAGCGCCCGGCACGGGCGCTGATGGCGCCGGTGAAAGCGCCCTTCTCGTGGCCGAAGAGCTCGCTTTCAAGAAGCTCGCCGGGAATGGCGCCGCAGTTGACCGGAACAAAAGGCTTGTCCCGGCGGGGGGAATGATAGTGAAGGTTGCGTGCCACCACTTCCTTGCCGGTCCCCGACTCACCGGTAATCAGAACGCTGACTTCCTTGTCCGCCACCTGGGACATGAGCTGGCGCACGTGCTGAATGCGCCGGCTCGTACCCACCAGGCTGCGGAACAGCTGCACCTCGCGCTGCTGTGTCCGCTGACCATTGCGGGCATACTGCTCGCGGTACACCTGAGCCCGGTAGAGTGAGTCCACGAACTTGGTATAGTTCGGGGGCCAGGCGATGCGGGCGATGATGCGGGATTCCGCCTCTGCGCTGAGCCCTTCCAGACTGTGCTCACCAATCTGCAGGATAGGCACCCCGGACTGGAGCTCGGCCAGTTCATTGAGATGGCCGACCGCGGCGTCACTCTCGCCATCGACGACCACCGCTCCCAGCGTCTCGGTCTGTTCAAGGGTGGTGATCCATTGCTCGGGATCGGCGGCGTACACATCCTCACCGATGAATTCCAGGATCAGGCGGAGATCGTGTCGACGCTGTTCGTCGTCCACAACGAGAAATACAGTGGCAGTCTCGGACATCGGACCAGCAGCCTCAGGCCAGGCGTTAATGACAGCTCCATGAACAGTTCGTCACGGGATTGTCACGCATTTAAGACGTTGAGACCGCCGGAGTCAATTTTATGACGCTGTTTTTATAAACATCCTGTTGTTCCCTGGTTACTGATTGTCCAGATACGCCTGTGCCGCCTTCTGGGTTCGATTGTTCGAGCGCAGCGCTTCAGCCGCTTCATCACGCTCCTCCTCGGAGCCTGCCCTGGCCTGATCGTAGAGTGCCTGAAGCCGTTCCACGCCCGCCCTGACCCGCTCCTGACCGAGCCGCTCAGCGTCGGCAACGGCCTCGTCCACACACTGGCGGACCTCCTGATCAAGCGCGGCCAGAGACGCCCAGTCCTTCGCGGCAACCAGTGATTCCACCCGGCTGACCATGTCATCAAGTGCTGCCATAGCGATGCTCCCCGAATAACGTGACATAATAGGCTGCCACAGCAGCCGGTTTCCTTTGAAAATGGTCCGGATTGGCATTAATGTCGAATCCAACACCCTGTCTTTCCCAATGAGCAAGCGACCCGACACCACCATGCAAGACCAGCAGAATGACGCCTACATTGCCATTGCCAGAGCCTGCCTCAAAGCCATCAACCAGGCGGCTGATGACGGGCGCGACCGCGCTGAACAGATCCAGATGGTCTATCAGGCCATCGACGAAGCCTTCCAGGAACAGTTTGAGCCCTACCGCCAGCAGCTGCGGGACTACCACTCCATTCTACAACGGATCGCCAGTGGCGAGCTGAGCGCTCAGCAGATGGTGGAACTGGCAGAGGCCGCGGTTGCTGACACCACCGAACGCGATCAGGATGATCCCCTCCACTGACAAGGAGCCCAACCATGACCGCTCGATTCCGATCCCAGCCTGCCGCACGACTGGCAGGGCTTGCTCTGGGGGCCCTACTCGGCCTCACCGCACAGTCTGCGGTTGCTGATATCTCCCAGCGGATTTCACCGGAAACCGGCCCTGGCGCCACTGCGGACTACCGTTATCTGGAATTGGAGAACGGCCTGGGTGCGCTGCTGGTCTCCGACCCGCGTGCCGACAAGGCGGCCGCCGCGCTGGACGTGCATGTCGGCGCCGGAGCCGACCCGGAAGACCGGGCGGGGCTGGCCCACTTCACTGAACATATGCTGTTCCTGGGCACCGAGACCTACCCGGATCCGGGTGAGTACAAGTCCTTCATCAACAGCCATGGCGGCTCACACAACGCCTTCACCAGCGCGCTGGACACCAACTACTTCTTCAATGTCGAGCCCCAGTTCCTGAAGCCGGCACTGGACCGGTTCTCCGAACAGTTCCGGGTGCCGACCTTTGCCGAGGAGCTGATCGAGCGCGAACGCAATGCGGTCAATTCCGAGTTCTCAGCACACCGGCGCAATGATGGGCGGCGTTTCTGGTCGGCCCTCAAGCAGACATTCCCCGAAGACCACCCTCTGGCGGGCTTCACCGTGGGCAACCTGGAGACACTCTCCAATGACGACGGTGAGCTGCGCGCTGACACCGTCGACTTCTACGAGCAGCATTATTCCGCCAACCTCATGGAGCTGGTGGTGATCGGTCCGCAGTCGCTGGACGAACTGGAGTCCATGGTGGCTCCCCGCTTCTCGCCGGTCGCCAACCGCGGCCACAGCGCGCCACGCTATACCCAGCCCTTTTTCGATAGCAGCCAGCTGCCCCGGCTTCTGGAGGTGGACGCGATCCGGGACACACGCAAGCTCCAGCTGACGTTCCCGATTCCCTCCACCGAGGAGGATTACCGCAACAAGCCGCTGTCCTACCTGTCGCACCTGATCGGCCACGAGGGGCGGGGCAGTCTGCATGCCGTTCTCAAGGAGGCCGGTCTGGTCGACAAGCTGTCGGCGGGCCAGAGCATGGACACCGGCGATCAGGCCATGATGAACATCAGCATGTCGCTGACGCCTGAGGGCCGCGATCAGTGGCGGGAGGTGGTGCGCCTGACCTTTGATTACCTGGACCTGATCCGGGAGAACGGCATCCGCCAGGTGTATTTCGAGGAACAGCAGAAGCTCAACGACATCGAGCTGCGCTTCCGGGAGCGGGACAAGCCGATCCACGAGGCCAGCTCCCTGGCGAGCCGCCTGCACCGGGTGGCGCCGGATGATGTGGTGATCGCCCCCTGGCTCTACGAGACCTACGAGCCTTCCGTGTACCGGGAACTGATGAACCACCTGCAGCCTGACAATGCCCTGGTGTCCATACTGGCGCCCGTGGAGGACACCGGTGACTGGCAGACCACGCCCTATTACGACACGCCCTACCGGCTGACGGATCTGGAAGCGGATCAGCTTGTCGGCGGAAGTGAACGCAGCGCGCAGCTTGAACTTCCCGAGCCCAACCCCTTCATCCCGGAGGACCTCTCCCTGGTCTCCGGGGATGACATGCCCCGGCCGCGTGCCATGGGCGATGGGCCGCTGGAACTGTGGTACGCCCGCGATACCCGTTTTGAGGCACCGCGCGCCAACGTCTACCTGTCGCTGCGCTCGCCGGCGGCCACAGGCTCCGCGCGCAATGTGGTGCTGACGCGCCTGCTTGCCGAAACCGTCAGGGACGAGCTCAACGCCCTCGCCTATCCGGCACGCATCGCGGGCCTGGATTACGAGGTCTACAGCCACCTGAGGGGCATTACCGTCAAGCTCAGCGGTTACAGCGACAAACTGCCCAGCCTCATGGGAGAGGTCCTGGAGCGGCTGCGCCACCCCGAACTCAATCCGGACAACATCCGTACACGACTCCAGCAGATCCGGGATGACCTGGCCAATGCGGCCGAGCGCCGCCCCTATGAGATCGCCTCCGGGGCCATCCATGAGCAGCTGCTTGATAACGTCTTCCCCCACGCCACACGGCTTGAGGTCGCCAGGAAGCTGTCCCCGGAGGATCTGGAGGCGCATACCGACAACTTCTACAGCGCCCTGGATCCGGTCATGCTCGTCCACGGCAACATGACGCGGGCAGCGGCACTCAATACCCGTTCCCGGGTCTCGAGCCTGATCATGGAGGATGTGGAACCCACGGAAGTGCCCCGGGCCAGCGTCCGGCGACTGGCCGAAGAAGAACAGACCCTGGATATCAGCGTCCGCCATTCCGACCAGGGGTACCTGCGTTACATCCAGGGCGCGGAGTCCGACTATGCCACTCAGGCCCGGTTCCGCCTGCTGGCTCAGGTTCTATCCTCGCCCTTCTACGAGCGGCTGCGCACCAACCAGCAGATGGGGTATATCGTCCAGGGTTCCTATTACCCGATGCTGGAGGCACCGGGGATCGGTTTCATCGTCCAGTCGCCCAAGCACAGCTTCGAGCGCATCGACGAAAGCGTGACCACCTTCCTGGAGGAGCAGGAAAAGCGGCTGGCGGACCTGGACGCGGAAACGCTGGAGCGGCAGAAGCAGGCCGTGGTCAGCCGTCTGGCGCAGGACGACACCCGCCTGAGCGAAGTGGCCAATCGTTACTGGCAGGAAATCGATCGGGGCAACCATGACTTTGATAACCGCGAACAGCTCATCGAGGCCGTGAAAGCCATCGATCATGAAGCCCTGATGGCCACCTACAGGAATGCCGTTCTGGAAGATCCCAGAGCTCTGGTGATCAACGCCCACCGGGATGTGCCCCGGGAGGCCGAGTCACTCCAGGGCCTGGAATACGACGGTGGCTTCCCCCGGACGGTCAGAGAGACGGAATAAGCGACTCGCCATAGAACTGGAGATCCTGCAGCAGCAGCTGATCACGCCGGCTCAGGGAGGAGTCGGCCATGCGCTGCTGGAGATTCTCGAAAAAGCCCGGCAGACTGCGCCATCCCGGCCCCGGCTCCATCAGGCGCTGGTAACGGAACCGCTCCCACTGCTCCTGCTCCTCGGCACTGAGGCTCTGCGGGTAGTTGCGCGCGCGGTACCGGAAGAACAGCTCCGCCAGGCGCGCATCGTCAAAGGCCGGTTCCAGCTCGCCCATAACCCCCGGTGGTGTTTCCACAATCTCCTCGAGACGGCGCCGGTCGGCATCCCCGATGAAGCCTCCTGAATAGAGCGCCTCATCCGGATCCCGCTCCCCGCTTTCCGGGGCTTCCTCATAGACCGCCCTGAGGCGCTCGGCCAATCCGTCCATCCCCCTGAGGGCATCAAGATTCGCCCGCAGCGTCTCCCGGTCAAGCCCGAAGCGCTGCAGGCGCTCCTCGGGCAGCTCCTTCAGCAGCGCAGCCGGGGCCACCACAGGGCAGGTGTTCGCGCGGATTTCCTTGAGGGCCGGCCTTGGCCCGTCGCTGTCCGTGCGCTCCTGCGAGGGCTTGAACAGCTGCTCCCGGATCCGCTCCGGCGGCAATCCCTCAAGCTGCCGTGGATCCTGCCTCAGATCGAACACGATGACCGAGTTGCGATTCACCGGGTGCGCCGCGACTGGCGCCACCAGGGCACAGCAGCCCTGTTCGGATGAATACATGGAAGACACGTGCAATACCGGCTTACAGCTCGAGGTGTCCAGCATGGAGAGCACCGAACGCTTGTCGCGATGCTGCAGCACATAGTCGAAGAGTTTCGGCTGACGGTCCCGAACGAGCCGGGCGACCTCGATGGTCGCGTACACGTCCGCCATGGCGTCATGGGCCTCGCCGTGCTCGATCCCGTTGGCGCGGGTGATATCTTCCAGGCGGAATGACGGCCGGCCATCCTCATGGGTCGGCCACTCGATGCCCTCGGGTCTCACCGCATGGGCGAGCCGCACCATGTCGATGATATCCCAGCGGGAGTTGCCGTTCTTCCACTCGCGGGCATAGGGGTCACGGAGGTTTCGATACAGGGTGTGGCGGGTCACCTCATCATCAAAACGGAGACTGTTGTAGCCAACGGCACAGGTACCCGGCTCCATGAACAGCTCGTTGATGCGCCCGATGAACTCCGCTTCTGGAAGCCCTTCGTTAAGGCAGTCCTGGGGGGTAATACCCGTCACGAGCGTCGCCACTGGGTCAGGCACGTAGTCCTCGGAAGGACGCGCATACAGGGTGACGGGCTCCCCGATGATGTTGAGATCCGGATCCGTGCGGACCCCCGCAAACTGCGCGGGGCGATCATGCACCGGATCGGCCCCGAAGGTCTCATAGTCATGCCAGAAAAAGGACTGCAAACCGGTTTCTCCTGCTCAGTACAGCAACCGCTCAGGATAACACCGGATCACACCAGGGCAGAATGGCGGCTTCAGAAGAGCCCTTCGCCACGGTCGATGTACTCGGTGCGGGCGCGGGGCGAAACCACATCGTTGGTCAGCTCCTGAAGCTTGACGCGCATGGCGGTGGGAATATTCAGGAAGACACCGGCATCAGCCTGAACCGACCCATCGGCACCGGGCGTGTCCCACTCCACGGCTTGGTTCTGGAAGGAAATGAAGAAGTCATTAGTGAAGTCAGCAGGATTCCCATCGCCCCCGTACTCCCCGATTTCCAGGGTTTCGAAGGCACTCAGGGCTGCACAGTCCGAACCACCGCTACTGCAGTCGGCGGAGTCGGCAAGGCCGTAGTGGGTGGCCTGCTGGCTGGTGGCAGCGCCATTCTCATCCAGAAGCTGCCCCTGCTGAACATTGCCACTGTCATCCTCCAGCTCCAGACCGAGTCGTCCCGTAAGGGAGCCAATATCACCGGAGAGTGTTCCCCTGGATTCCGTAAAGCCAACCCGGAAACCAACAACCTCACCGTTCTGGTTATCCGCCAGCTCCAGATAGGGATCACGGCCAATGAAGGGAACAATATCACCGGCGTCATAGGTGCTGCCGTCAAACTGCTCCCCCGACTGACGCGCAATGTGCCCGAAGGAAAGGTTGTCGACGGCGATATCCGTGCCATTGGTGGTCTCGCCAACGGCCAGCTCTTCCATGTTCATCTGGAAATCCGCCTCCAGACCCATGGTATAGCGGGTGAAGTCCGTATCCCCGGACTCCGTGACATCCAGGGCAAGCATGGACTGACCTGTGACGTCCCCCATCTCCTGTTCGCTCATCGGCTCCATCTCGGCGTGAACCGCCGTGATGGGAGCAATCAGCAGCAGACCAATGACGCTTTCCCTGATACGCATTGGAAGTCCCATGCCTGAACGGTGAGTGGCGGTTGTCATGCCGCCAATCTAGCCTCTCAGTGCGGGCTGTACTGTGACCCTGATCATGCAGCGGGGGCAGTCCAGGTGACCATTCCTTAATCCGTGAAGCACATCACGGCTGCCGCTAGTGAGAGCTTTATCACACACAAAAAAAAGCCCCGCACGGCGGGGCCGGCGGGGCTTTGGGCGTAAGAGCCTGACGATGACCTACTCTCACATGGGATCTCCCACACTA
>JBNJDI010000045.1:0-19301 GCA_051744725.1 Pseudomonadota bacterium
CACGATATTGGTCAGGATGCTGAAAGTGACGGGCCCGGCGATGTCCTTGGTGCCCTGGATGGCGGCGGTCATGAAGTCCATGCCCTGTTCCCGGTACTCATAGATGTTCTCGCCCACCACAATGGCGTCGTCCACCACGATCCCGAGCACCACCAGGAAGCCGAACATGGAGATCATGTTGATGCTGACCCCGAGCAGCGGCAGGAACAGCATGCCGCCGACGAAGGAAATGGTCATGCCCATCATGATCCAGAACGCCAGGCGGTATTCCAGGAAGAGACTGAGGATGACCAGCACGATCACCATGGCCAGGATCCCGTTCTCCAGGAGCATGGTCATGCGGTCCTCGAAGTGTTCCGCGCGGTTGCTGTCAACGCGCATCCTGACGCCGTCCGGAAGGGTCTCCTCAAGCTGCGCCATGACATCCTTGCCCGCGGCCGCGACGGTCAGCGGTGACTGGGTACCGGTGCGGAAGAGCTCGATCTCCACCGAGGGAACGCCGTCGAAGCGCGAATGGAACCCGGTTTCATCAAAGCCGTCCTTAACCTTTGCGATGTCGCCCAGGGTGACAGTGCCGCCGGAGGCATCACTGCTGATGACAATATCCTTGTAGGCATCGGCCCAGAGGCGGCGCTCTTCCATGCGCAGCAGGACGTCACCGCCCTCGGTGGCCACCGAGCCCGCCGGGATGTCCTTGGCGGAAGCCTCGATGCGCTGGGCGATCTGCTGCAGCGTGAGGTTGTATTCCCGGAGCCGGTTCCGGGGCACTTCCACTTCCGTCAGGTAGTCCGGCACATCGCTGATGGTGGCCTGGGTGATGCCCTCCTCGGCCAGCAGCCGGTCGCGCACCTGTTCGCCCAGCTGGCGCAGGGTCCAGATGTCCACGTCGCCGTAGAGCACCAGCTCCATGACGCCATGGGAGCGGTTCTGCAGGCGCACCCGGGGCTCCTCCGCCTCGTCCGGGAAGGTGCGGATCCGGTCCACCTCCTGTTCAATATCCTGGAGCGCCTTCATGCGGTTGGCGCCGTTGATCAGCTCCAGGGTGATGGTGCCGCTGCCCTCCTGGGCAGTGGAGGTCATCTCCTTGATGTTCTCCAGCCCCTGGACGGCCTCCTCAACCGGCAGCAGGATGCCCTGTTCCACTTCCTCCGGGGCGGCCCCGGGGTAGGTGACGGAGACCTGCACGATATCCGGCTCGAATTCCGGGAAGACCTCCTTCTGGAGCTCGAAAGCCATCCAGATGCCGCCGCCCAGGAGCAGGACCATCAGCAGGTTGGCGGCGATGGAGTTGCGCGCCATCCAGGCGATCGGGCCGGTCCAGCCTCCGTTGTCGTGGTCGCTGTGGTTGCCGCCGCTCATCCGTCGTCCTCTTCGGTGCGCAGGTCGGCACCATCTACAACGCTGGCGAGGTCGCTGGTGACCACGGCGTCGCCGTCTTCAACGCCATCGCTGACGTAAGCGTATTCGGCGTCCCGGAAGGCGATGTCCACGTCCCGGATGGAGAGCGAACCGTCCTCCATCACCCAGACCGTGTCATTGCGGCGGATGTGGTTACGGTCCAGGCGCACCACATCCGTGATCTCCCGGCCTTCAATGGCGGTGTTCAGGAAGGAGCCGATCAGCAGCGGCGGCTTGTCGGGGGCGTCGGCGTCCAGGGCGAGCGGATCCTGAACGGTGATCAGCACACGGGCCAGCCGGGTGTCTTCGTTCAGTTCCCCCATCAGGCGCTGCAGGCGCCCCTCGCGATGCTGGCCCTGGGGCCAGGCGCTGTTGTTGCGGATGGTGGCCGGTGCGCCGGCCTCGCCACTGCGCTCCTCGAACCGCAGCCAGGGGAGCTTGCTCTGGGGCACTGTGGCCTCCACCCAGTATTCATCCACCCCCACCAGGCGCCCCAGGGCCTCGCCGGTGCTCACCTGGGTGCCAAGGCTGATGTCACGGCTCAGTACCCGGGCGTTAAAGGGGGCGGTAACGCGCGTGCGGTCCAGGTCCAGCTGTGCCTGCCTGAGCGCGGCCTCGGCGGATTCCACCTGCGCCCGGGCCTGTTCCAGCTGGGGCTGGCGCAGGACCAGGGCTTTGTTGGTGCCGTCCAGTTCCTCGCCCAGCAGCTCGAATTCCTGCTCGGCCACGTTCTGGCGGCCCTGTTCAATGTCCAGGTCGGAACGGGCCTGGCGCAGCTCGCTGCGTCGCTGCTGGAGGGTGGCCTCGTAGTCGGCGGGATCAATCCGCACCAGCATTTCGCCTTCCTCCACCATGCCGCCCGGGGTGAACTCGGAAGTGCGTTCAACGATCTGGCCTCCGACCCGGGGCCTGAGCGTCAGTTCCCGGGCGGCGCGGACCCGGCCCATGGCGGTGATGGTGGGGCGATGGTCGCCTTTTTCAGCCGTAGTGACCTCCACCAGCATCGCTGTTTCCCGTTCCGTGTCGGGCCCGCGCGTGGCGGTGGGCTCGGTGCGGAACACCAGCCACACCAGGGCGGCCCCCAGTGCCAGGATCACCAGTGAGATGAACGCGGTCTTGAGGCGGCCGGCGCGGCCGGTCTCGGGGCGTGCTGCGCTGTCGTTGATCGGTTCGTTCATCCTGTCTCGCTCGCAGAGTCTTCACGGGGGTCAAAACCGCCGGCCAGTGCCCGGTAGAGGGCAATGCGGTATTCCAGAAGCTGGCGCCGGGCGCTGATCAGGCTGCGCTCCAGGTCCTGGCGGTCGGTCAGGGCGGTCAGCACATCGATGTAGCCCACCTGGCCGTTGAAATACTGTTGCCGCAGCTGTTCATAGGTGGCCTCGGCCAGTTCCCGCTGGCGTTCTATTCGCTCAATGGCCTGGCGCTGTTTGCGCTCGCGGACCAGGGCGTCCTCTACCTCCTGGAAGGCGGTGAGCACGGTCTGGCCGTAGTCGTAAAGGCGCTGGCGACGCACCGCCCGGGCCTGGCTGACCTGGGCATCGCGCTGGCCGGCGTCGATCAGCGGCGCAACCAGGTTGGCGGCCAGGGTGGTGGCCCAGTTGTCGAACAGGTCCTGGACGCTGTTCTCCTGGGTTGAGGCGGAGGCCGAGAGGGTCAGGCGCGGGAACTGGTTGCTGATGGCGGCGGCCAGATCCGCGTCGGCGGCCTGCAGCTGGTTGTAGGCCTGGCGCACATCCGGGCGTCGCTGGACCAGTTCCGCCGGCACCCCGGTGTCCGGCAGCGGCGGCAGCTCAGAGGGCAGACCGCGACCGTCCGGCAGCTCGGTATTCCGGGGCGCCCGGCCCAGAAGCACGGCCAGCTGGTTCTCCAGGACCCGGAGCTCGGATTCCGTATCCAGCCGCTGTTCCTCGGTGGACTCCAGAAGCTGGCGCTGGCGCAGCACATCCGCGCTGCCGGCCTGGCCACTGCCGAACTGGGTCTCCAGCAGTTTCATCACATTGCGGTTGGTCTCGATCTGGGACTCGGAGAGATCAAGCTGGGCCCGCTGGGCGCGCAGCTGGTACCAGGTGCGGGTGACCTCGGCGGACAGCGAAAGCGCTGCCGTCTGATAGTCCGCACGGGTAGCGCGGGTCCGGAACTGTTCCGCTTCCACCCGGGAACTGATCCGGCCCCACAGATCCACTTCGTATTCGGAGCTCAGCCCCAGGCGCAGGCTCTCTTCGGCATCGCTGCTGTCGCTGTTGCTGACTTCACCGTCAGCAGTGGCATTCAGGTCCGGGTAGAGATCCGCGGACTGCTGGTCCACGGCGGCACGGGCTTCGCGCAGGCGCTGCCAGGCGCTGAGCACGTCCAGATTGGCGTCGAGCCCGTCCTCCACCAGCCGGTTGAGGCCGTCATCCTCAAAGCTCCGCCACCAGCGTTCAGGCGCGGGTTCACCGCCGGAGGCCGAGAACGTCTCGGGGACGGTAACCGGTGGTTCCGGCTTTTCTTCCGGCTGGGAGGCGCAACCGGCCATGAGACCGGCCAGCAGCAGTACCATCAGGCGTTCAGGCATGGATCCCAACATTGGTTTCGGGGGGGCGATTTGAACCCCCGCAAGCCTATCAGCCTGCGGGGGGCATGACTATTACCGTTCTGGCTATCGGGGCTATTCGAATTCCTTTTTACGATCAACCCGATGTCGTTATAGTTCGTTGCTGACTACGACCGGCTCGCGGTTCCGGATTGCAACAGGGGTGTCTGACGCCGCCGGTGTCGGTAGTATTGGGTGTTCCCGCCGGTGTGGACGGCGGGCTGGCCTGGCAACCCGGTGGTATCATGCTTGAGTACCTGGATTACGAGGACGGTAAAGCGCTGCGCCTGACCCCGAACCGGTCTCTCAGCTGGGAGGGGAACGTTATCTTTTTTGGTCTGGTCGCAGTGGTGACCCTGATTGTGGCGGTTGGCTGGTCACTGGCTGGCGCCTGGATGATTCTGCCGTTTGCGGGGCTGGAACTGGCGGTGGTCGGCTATGGGCTCTACTACACCTCGCGTGAATGTCACCGCCAGGAGGTGTTCGTCCTCACGGCTGATTCGGTGCGTCTTGAGAAGGGCATCAACCGGAAGGAGTCGGAGTGGACCATGCCCCGGCACTGGGTCCGCGTCATTATGGAGATGCCCCGCCACGGCTTCGCCGTTCCAAAGCTTATGCTGGCCCACCACGACACCCGCGTGCCCCTGGGCCGTTTCCTCAATCCGGACGATCTGGAAGAGTTTGTTGGATTTCTGGAAGACGCCGGCATCCGTATTGAGCGGCATCATCCTGGTGGAATCTGGTGGTTTTGAGGTAAGAAAAACGCCGCATAAGCGTGGTTGTCGCTCTCGAACGCGTACGGTGAGCTGCTGAGCTTGATCGAGTTGAACAGGTCGGAGCCGAGATGGCGATTCACATAACGGTGGCCCGGAGCATAGAGTAGCCGGTGTGGTTCCGATGTCAGAGACTGTTTGCAGGAGTGATTCCCAATGGATGTCGTTCGTCTCATTCTTTCCATACTGCTGCCGCCACTGGGGGTCTTCTTCCAGGTCGGTATCGGGCTGCAGTTCTGGATCAACATCGTGCTGACGCTCTTCGGCTACCTGCCAGGCATCATCCACGCTGTCTACATCATCGCCAGGCGCTAGAATCCGGCGGCTGGAAGTGTTCATCCAGCCGTTCCACTTCCGCGTCGATGTCGTCTTCGAGGCCCAGTTCGGTGTTGTCCAGCCGCTGCTGGGCCGTGGGCAGCCGGATCTCGAATTCCACGCCATCAATGGCCAGGGGCTCGAAGCTGAGGCGGTGGGCGTTGCGCTTCGGCGTCAGGCTCAGTCGCCACCGGGGACGCTCCGGATGACCGGGGTCGAAGCGCTGCTGTTTGCCTTTGGCCTCGAAGTCAGCCAGGCGCTGGGTGGGCTGTTCGCGGTCGTCGGTGGTGGTGACCTCCACGCTCTCAACCGGCGTCTCGAACGTCCATTCCAGCTGCCCTTGCCAGTCGCCTTCCGGTGAGCGACAGGCCGGCTTTCCGGATTCCACGGCCACATCCACCAGTTCCGTTACTACAGCGCCGTCCGACAGGGCCACGCGCACCGCGTACTGGGTGGCCGGCGTCTCGATGTTGTGCACCGCGATCTGGCCCTCGTAGCCCTTCACGATCTCGTTGACAAAATACAGGCCCAGGCCGCGTCCCTGGTGTTCTTTGGCGCGGCGAGTGGAGAAGCCGAGCTGGAAGAGGTTGGGGCGGTCCTCCTCGCGGATGTGTGGCCCCCGGTTGTAGACACGGATCAGTGCGTTGCCGCGCGCCTCCCCCAGTTGCAGCGTGACCGGGGCGAAGGGGCTGCTGTAGCCGCGCTTGCGGGCGTGGAACTGGGCGTTTTTCAGCAGGTTCTCGAGCAGCAGCACCAGGTGGTTCTCGGTGCCGAGCAGGGTGCCCGTGGGCTGGAGGTCCGCGTACCACTGGCCGTCGTTGAGCGCCCAGGGCGTTCCCTCAGCGGGTTCCTCCAGCGGCTTCTGGCTGACCTGGACCAGCGCCCGCCAGGCGGCGCGGCCGGGGTCATAGACCGGCGGCGGAGGCAGCTCGTCCGTGCTGTCCTCGTCCTCGCTGAGCATGCGCTGGTAATAGTGTTCCTCGCATTCGCACAGGCGGTTGCCAATGTGCAGGGCCAGGTTGTCGGCGGTGGAGAGATCCAGCAGGTCCCAGAGGTAGCGCATGGCGTCTTCGGCGGCCCGCAGTGGCTGTGCCCGTTGCTCGTCGCCGGCCTCTTCGGCCTCCGTGAGTGCGCCCTCCAGGGCGGTGCGGACCCGGTCGAAGCTGATCACGCCGTTGTGGCGCACCTCCGCTGCGATGCTCTTGAAGTGCAGGAACTTCTCGTCGTACTCGATGTATTCCAGCAGCTTGTCGCTGATGAAGCGCTTGAGCTTGTCCGCATGGTCGGAATAGGTGTGGGCCTTGAGCTGGAGCTGCTTGCGGTCCTGCCAGAGGCTGTGCACCTGCTCCCTTAAGGCCTTCAGGTCCGCATCCTGCTGGCGCCGCTCGCGGTGGTAGCGGCGCATGTCGATCAGTATCAGTGCCACGAATACGGCCAGCGCCGCATAGCGCCACTCGGCCTGGAGCAGCCCCGGTGGAATGCGGTAGAAGTCGGCCATGGCGGGATCAAGCAGCAGCAGGAGCCAGCTGGTGGCGAGCAGGCCGCCCAGCGTGCCCAGGAAGGGGAAATGTACCGGCTGGATGCGATCGTCCGGGCGGTCGTCGCGGTTGTCGGCCATGCTCAGTCTCCCTCTGTGGCTCGCGGCGTGCGCCAGCAGTAGGCGCCATCATCCCCGAAGGCCACCAGCCCCTCGCCCTCGCGGCACCAGTCAAAGAAGCGTTCATCGCCGCCCATGGCCTGGTCGATGGCCCGGCGCAGGGTGCGGATGTGCTGGCGGTAGTTGGCCTTGGAGAAGCGCTCCGGGTCCGCATCCAGCTTTTCCGCCACCTGCAGCGTGGACAGGGGCGCGGGTGAGGCTTCCACCAGGTAGCGCAGGATCTTGCGCGGCGTTGGGGGCAGGGGGCGCTTCGGGTTGTTCGGGTTCATCAGCTTCACGCCCTGCCAGTAGGCCTCCCAGGTGACGGTGTCCAGGGTCAGCCCGCCGCTCTGCAGCCGTCCGCTGCTGCCCTTTTCCTGGGCCATGGACTGCTGGCGCAGCGTGGCCCGGATGCGCCAGCACAGCACCTGCTCGATGTTGCGCTGGTGCTTGGCGATGAAGTCCTGGGCGTTCTGTTCCTCAATGGCTTCCTGCTCCACGCCCGTGCCGCTGTACTCCGAGAGGTAGACGATGGGCAGATCCGGCCACTTGCGCAGGAGGGCGCGTGAGACGGAGAAACCGGCCTGTTCGTTGCCGTTCATGTTGGCGTCCAGCAGGGCCAGGTCCGGGGCGTCGCCGGCGTCGGCGAGCTTGATGTGCTGGCAGGCGGCCTCGGCGAAGCGGAAGACCTGGACCCGTGTCGGCTGGTCGTCAAAGGCCGTGGCCTCAAGCACCGGCTTGAAGCGGTCGATCCAGTGTGACTGGTCCTCCACCCAGAGAATCGTGGCCATGGGGCGTGGTTCCGACGGAAATCTGTTGTGAGTGTAGCAGGCGACCCCGCCGGAACGACGGCAGCTACACACTGATACAAAGTTCGCATTTTCCGGGTTGGCGACTCACGGATTATTCACGCGCGTGGGAAAGACTGCAGGTGTCGGGGCGGCGGCTCAGCCCGCCGTTTCATCGAGCAACCTGTATGAGGGGAGACACCATGTTCTCAGAACTACTCACCATCTGGTCCGATTCGCCGGCGCTGTCACTGGCCATCTGGCTGGTCATCGCCATCACCCTTCTCTACGCGGGCCGGCCGCACGCGCATCAGCTGCTGCGCAACACCGGCCGCGCCTTCTACCGCAGCCTTCGGCTGGCCGGCGCCGGCGTGCGGCAGCTGGAAAACCGCGTCAGCCAGCGCAACCGGGACGTGCTGCTGGCCGCCGGGCGCGAGGAGGCGGAAAGCGCCATTGAGCGTGAATTCGCGCGGGTAGCGGAGATCGTCGAGCGGGATCTGGGCCAGTACCCGGTCCTGCACCGGCGCCTGAACGAGACGCTGGAGAAGATCGAGACGGACTACCACAACTCGATCGAGAACAAGCCCATGCCGCCGGCCTGGCAGGAGCTGATGGACACCATCGGCAACCTGCCCACCTCCGGTGACCCGGCCGTGAACAGCATCCTGGAGAACATCCGGGACGTGGTGCAGAAGTCCCACGATGAAACCCTCGAGGCCTACCAGTCGGACATCAACGAACGCCACGGCATCCTCAAGGGTATGCGCCCGGACTGGCGCAACCTTGGCCAGACCATGGGCAAGGTGCACGAGACCATCACCGGTCTGGACGAGCGCTCCAAGTCCATCGACCGGCAGATGGCCGAGTACGAGCGCATGCGCAACAGCGATGACGAGGCGGTGAATACCCTCATGGCCTCGTCGCTCAAGCAGTTCTTCATCTCGAGCCTGGTGCTGACCATTGCGGTCTTCGGCGCCATCGTGAACTTCCACCTGATCGCCATGCCCATGTCCGAAATGGTCGGCGGCAACAGCTCTATCGGCCCCATGGCCGCCTCGGACGTTGCCGCGCTGGTGATCATCATGGTCGAGATTACCATGGGCCTGTTCCTGCTCGAATCCCTGCGGGTGACGCACCTGTTCCCGGTGATCTCGCGCCTGAACGACCGTATGCGGCGCTACCTGATGGTCGCCTCGCTGGTGATCCTGGTGATCTTCGCGGGCATCGAGTCCTCGCTGGCCTACCTGCGTGACATTCTGGCCGCGGACCAGGCGGCGCTGGCGCAGTCGCTGACCGGTGAGGCCACCGGTGGCAGTGAGTTCGGCTGGATTCCCGCCATGGGCCAGATGCTGCTGGGCTTCATCCTGCCGTTCGCGCTGGCGTTCGTGGGCATCCCGCTGGAGTCCTTCGTGCACTCGCTGCGCACCGTGCTGGGCGCGGTCATGCTCGGCGTGCTGAGGGCCCTGCGCCTGACCCTGCGGGTGACCGGCGGTCTCGCCAACCACCTCTGCGCCATGCTCATCAATCTGTACGACCTGCTGATCATGGTGCCGCTGAGCATCGAGCGGATGGTGCGCTACCGCATGGACAACCGCGCGGTAACCACTGAAGCGGCGGGGCAGCACGGCGAGGGCGAAGTACGGGAAGAAACCGCTGAATTGGCGCCTGTGAAGCAGCAAGAACCCTCTCGGAAGCGCAGCCGCAAGCGCGCCGAACCGACGGCTGCCGAACAGGCCGACGCCGATGATCTGCCCCTCACAACCCAGGAGGCCTGAACCATGAACCTTACCGCATCCACACTCCGTAATCGCGTGGCCCCCAGGGGGCTGCGCCTGACCCTGGTCGCGATGCTGAGCCTGTTCCTGATCGGCTGCAGCGAGGCGGCCAGCAACAACCGGGCGGTCTTCGTGCTGCTCGATATCTCCAACGGCTATGCCCAGGAACGGGAGAAGGTACAGCAGCTCAGCGCCTACCTGCTCTCGGAACTGGGCGCCGGGGATTCCCTGGCGGTGGCGTTCATCGACAACTCCAGCTTCACCGAGCGCAACATCATCGCGGAAACCACCTTTGATGAACGCCCCAGTGTGGTGGGGCAGCAGAAGCGCGCCCTGCTGGGGAAACTGCAGACCTTCATGGAAGAATTCGAGACGCCCAGCTACCACAGCGACATCACCGGCGGCCTCCTGCTGGGGCGGGACTTTCTGGAGGGCACGGGCGCGGCGCGCAAGCACCTGTTCCTGCTGTCCGATCTGCACGAGGACCTGTCACCTGAGCTGAACCGGGACGTGGGCCTGGATCTGGAAGGCATCCGGGTGGTTGCCCTTAATGTGCTGCGCCAGCGCAGTGACAACAACGACCCGGCGGCCTATCACCAGCGGCTCGCGGACTGGGAATCCCGGGTCGAGGATGACGGCGGCCGCTGGCAGGTGATCAACGAGCTTGACCGGTTGCCGCGGCGGGTGGCGTTGCGCTGAGCCTTCCTCTGAGCCCCGGCCAGTGAAGCCGGGCTCCTGGGGCACTAGCTAGTTCTCCAAAAAATGGTTAAACCTGATCATTTGGAGGGTAATCCGATGATCAGGCACAGCCATTCCCCGCTTTCAATCGGTGCGTTTGCTTCAGCGGTTGGCGTCTCAGTGGTCACGGTTCGGCGTTGGTGTCGTGCCGGAAGGGTTCGGGAAGACTTCCGAACGCCCGGCGGTGCAGACTGCTGGCGGCCATACTCAATCGCGAGGTGTCGACTCTGTACCTGACGCACAAAGATCGCCTGGTGCGCTTCGGTCACGAGCTGATCTTTCATGCGTGCTGTTGGGCCGGCACCGATGGGGTTATCCTGGATGATGAGCAGGATGTGAGCTTCGAGCAGGAACTGACACAGGATGTGCTGACGCTGATGACGGTGTTCTCGGCGCGGCTCTACGGCCGGCGGTCCCACCAGAATCGAAAGCTGGCGGCTTGAGACTGGTTGCATATACAGCTCTGTGCGTTATGCTCTGGGTATGGACATTGCCTTCAAGACCCAGCTTCGGCCCAACAACCGGCAGAGGACCTACTTTGCCCGCGCCAGCGGAACTGCTCGGTTCTGCTGGAACTGGGGTCTGGCTGAATGGAACCGGCAATACGAACTGCACAGGGATGGGCACGGTGACAAGCCTTCGGGAATGGCTCTGAAGCGCCAGTTCAATGGCCTCAAAAAGACCGAATACCCGTGGGTCTATGAGGTCACCAAGTACGCCTCCCAACAACCGTTCATCGCCCTGCAGCGCGCCTTCTCCGATTGGATGAAGGACCTCAAATCCTCCAAGCCCGCGCATCTGAAAAAGCGCCGGCCGCGGTTCAAGAAAAAGGGCAAGGCCACCGATTCGTTCTACGTCGGCGGCGACCAGGTGACGGTGGACGGCCACTGGGTCAAAGTGCCTAACCTCGGTTGGGTGCGCATGGCCGAGCCGGTCAAGTACGGTGGCCACATCAACGGCATGACCATCTCGCGTCAGGCGGACAAGTGGTTTGTGGCGTTCTCACTCACTGTCGATATCTGCCCGCTGCCAAGCGAAAGCCAAGCACGCTGCGGTGTGGATCTCGGCATCAATACCCTGGCCACGATCTCCCGGGGCCCGGTCACCGAGTGGGACTCACCCAGGCCACTGCAAAACGCGCTCAGGAAACTGGCGCGTTACCAGCGCCGGCTGGCGAAGAAGGTCAAGGGCAGCAACGGCTACCGGAAACTCAGGATGCGCATCGCACGGCTGCACAAGCGCATCGCCGACATCCGGGCCAACACGTTGCACCAGTTGACCGCCTATCTGAGCACCAACTTCGCCGAGGTGGTCATCGAGGATCTAAACGTCAAAGGCATGATGGCCAATGGGCGCCTGGCGCGCCACATTGCCGATGTCGGCGCATTCGAGTTCCGTCGCCAGATGACCTACAAGATGGACTGGCGTGGTGGTGTGCTGACCGTGGCCGATCGCTGGTACCCGTCGAGCAAGCTCTGCTCACATTGCGGTGCCCACAAACCCGACCTGACGCTGGCGGATCGGGTGTATCGCTGCCACGAATGTGGCCATCAACAATGCCGTGATGCCAATGCCAGCATCAATCTGGAGCACTATACGGCTCGTTCAGCCGGAATCCACGCTGCTGGAGATGACGGCTCTGCCCGGGCGGCGTAGGCCACGCGGGCAACCAACATCGACGAATGCAGAAGTAAGCACTGAACCTGGTGATCAGGTTTGGATAGGTCTTTCAGAACGGCTAGTCCAGCCGGAATTGCTGGACTACGCCCTTGATTTCCTCGACCATTCCCACCAGATAATCGCTGGTCTGTCGGGTGTTTCGGGCAATGTCCGCGCTTTCCTGGGCGCTCTGGCTGATCTGGTTGATACGCTGGCTCATGTCATTGCTGGTGCTGGATTGTTCCTCAACAGCTGAAGCGATCTGTTGCGCCATATCCCTGATACGTTCAACGGATGTTTCAATGCTCTGGATCATCTCGCTGGAGCGTTCAGCGTCACTGCCCACCTCTTCCGCGGATTGGCGGCTCTGCTCCATGCTCTGTGCGGTCGTCTCGGTGCGCTCATCGAGCTTTTCGATGGTCTGACCGATTTCCTTGGTTGACTCGCTGACGCGGTATGCCAGCTGGCGGACCTCGTCGGCGACCACAGCAAACCCACGACCGGACTCGCCGGCTCGGGCTGCTTCAATGGCGGCGTTGAGTGCCAGAAGATTGGTCTGTTCGGCGATGCTGTTGATGACCTCAATGACGCTGCGGATCGACTGGGCCTCTTCCCGCAGCATTTCCATGGAGGTGTTGGCTTCACTCACACGCTCCACCAGGGTCTGCATGGCACCGGTTGTTCGCAGGATCGTTTCGCGCCCGGATCTGGCCTTGTGAGCAGCGTCGCCGGCGAGATCCGAGGCATCGCTGGTGTTGCTGGCAACTTCCTCCACGGTTGTGTTCATCTCCTCCATAGCGGCGGCCACCTGGTGGATCTCATTTTCCTGCTGCTCGATGGCCTGGCTGCCTGCATCCGCGGCCTCGCTCGAATCCCGCGCCGCCTTGGAGAGATCACCCGTAAGATCCTCCATCCGGCCCCGCAGAGCCTGGAGTTGAGAGCGCTGCATCGCCAGGGCCAGCCCGGCACGGGCGACCACGTCGGTGCCGTTGCCATAGACGATCGATCCAACGGTGTTGTCGAAGACATTACGGCATTGCTGCTCGAGTCCTTTCAGGCGGCGCCTGACAAAGAGCACGCCGGTAAGGCCAGCGGCCAGGCCCGCAACAAGCAGCAGGCTTCAGGCGGTTATCATTCCGGCCCCCAAAAGATAGGCACCAGCTCCCACCAGGAGGAGGGACAGTGCACCGGTTGCCAGTGCCTGTAGGCTGACGCCGGTCCTGTGCCACAAAGAGACCACACGGCTGGTTTTTTTCATACGGCGATAGAGGCTGGAGGCGCGCTCTTTCTGTTCCGGTGTCGCATTGGTGCGCACCGACTGGAAACCAACCTTTTCCCCGTTCTGGTAGACCGGCGACACATAGGCGCTTACCCAGTAATGGTCGCCGTTTTTACAGCGGTTTTTGACCACGCCCATCCAGGGCCTGCCGGCCTTGAGGGTGGACCAGAAGTTTTCATAGACCGCCTCTGGCATGTCCGGATGCCGCACGACGTTGTGCGGCTGATCCTCAAGCTCTTTCTGGGAAAACCCGGAAACACGGATGAAGGTCTCGTTGGCGTTTTGGATGACCCCGCGCAGGTTGGTTGTGCTGATCAGCCGCTCGTCTGCGCCAAAGGTCTCTTCTTGACCGGTCACTGGAAGGTTGGTGCGCATTGCTGTTCCTCCGTGCAGACGGCGGTTGTTAAAGACCGTGGATGGACAGTGGCAAATAGAGCCAATGTCTGAAAGATAAGCCAAAAGATCGATAATGCAACTAAATTGGTCTCTTAAAACCCTTGGAGCAGGGTTGTCTGCGTTAAAGCGGCGCCTGGTCCTATTTGTTACAGTATGGTTTCTGACGCTTTTCCAAGGGATGAGACCGTGTTTCTTCGCTGGACCCTACGCGCTGCCAGTTGGATCCTGTTGCTCACGGCGTGCCCGGCTGTGGCTGATCCACCCGTTCGTGTGGCCGTAGCCAGCAACGTGGCGGGCGCGGCTGAGGCCATTGCGGATCGCTTCGAGGCGGAGACGGGTCATTCGGTTACCCTCTCCACGGGCTCTACCGGTAAGCACTACGCCCAGATCCTGCACGCGGCGCCTTTCCAGGTCTTTCTTGCCGCCGATAAGCGCCGGCCCCGGCGCCTGGAGGAATCCGGCAGGGCCGTTGTGGGAACCAGGACGACCTATGCCCGTGGCCGGCTGGTCCTCTGGAGCCCGGGCGAATCGCTTGTGGATGCGGAAGGCAGGGTGCTGGCGACGCGCGACTTCTCCTATCTGGCGATGGCCAATCCGCGCCTGGCGCCCTACGGCAAGGCGGCAAAACAGGTTCTTGAAAAGCGCGAGCTGTGGGACGCCCTGGAGGGAAGGCGCGTGATGGGTGAGAACATCGCCCAGACCTTCCAGTTCGTGCGCACGGGCAGTGCCCCGCTGGGGTTCGTGGCGCTGTCCCAGCTGGAGGCGCCGGGGCGCAGCGTGGGCGGTTCACGCTGGCTGGTTCCGGAGACGCTGCATGAGCCCATTGAGCAGCAGGCGGTGCTGCTGGTGGATGAACCGGCGCCCCGTGCCTTCCTCGAGTTCGTGACCGGGGAACAGGGGCGGGCGGTTCTCCGCGATCATGGCTACGAGGTGCCCTGATGCTGGGCTCGGCTGATCTCACGGCACTCTGGATCACGCTGCAGCTGGCGGCCGTGAGCACCCTGATCCTGCTGGTGCTGGGCACGCCCCTGGCCTGGTGGCTGGCGCGCACGCAGTGGCGTTTCCGATTCGTGGTGGAGGCGATGGTGGCGCTGCCGCTGGTCCTGCCGCCCACGGTCCTGGGGTTCTATCTTCTGATCGCGCTCGGGCCGGAGGGGCCCATCGGGGGCCTGATGGAGGCTCTGGGTGGCCAGCCGCTGGCGTTCACCTTCAGCGGGCTGGTGATCGGTTCGGTGGTGTACTCGCTGCCGTTCGTGGTCCAGCCGCTGCAGAACGCCTTTTCCGCTGTCGGCCGCAGGCCCATGGAGGTGGCCGCCACGCTGCGGGCCTCACCCATGGACCGCTTCTTCACCGTGGCAGTGCCGCTGGCCGCGCCCGGTTTCCTGACGGCGGCCGTGCTTGGCTTTGCCCACACCCTGGGGGAGTTCGGCGTGGTGCTGATGATCGGCGGCAATATTCCGGGCAGCACCCAGGTGGTGTCCATCGCGGTCTATGACCATGTGGAGGCGCTGGATTACACCAGCGCGCACTGGCTCTCCGGTGGCCTGCTGCTCATGTCCATGCTGATGCTGATGGCGGTCTATGCACTCAACCGGCGTTTCCTGGTGGTGCGGCTATGAGCATTGAGCTGGCGTTCCGGCTCGACCGGGGGGATTTCAGCCTGGATCTGTCACTGTCGCTGCCGGGAGCAGGGGTGAGTGCGGTTTTCGGGCCCTCCGGCTGCGGCAAGACGACACTGCTGCGGATCATGGCGGGGCTGGAGCGCTCGGCCGTGGGTCACCTGCGCGTGGGAGGCCGCACATGGCAGGACGTCAACCAGTTCGTGCCGCCGCACCGGCGTGCCGTGGGCTATGTGTTCCAGGAGCCCAGCCTGTTCCCGCACCGCAGTGTGCAAGGCAACCTGCGCTACGGGCTGCGCCGCAGCCAGCGCAACGGGGACAGCGCCCGCCTGGAGCAGTCGATTGAACTGCTGGGGATCCGCCATCTGCTCGCCCGGCGCCCGCACCAGCTCTCGGGCGGCGAGCAGCAGCGCGTGGCCATCGCCCGGGCCCTGGCGATGGAGCCCGCCCTGTTGCTTCTGGACGAGCCCCTGGCGGGCCTGGACCAGGAAAGGCGCGGCGAGATCCTGCCGTATCTGGAACGCCTGCACCGGGAGCTGGTTTTGCCGATGGTCTATGTCAGCCATTCCCGGGAGGAAGTGGCCCGGCTGGCCGACCATCTGGTGGTTATGGATAACGGCCGCGTGCAGGCGGAAGGCGCCCTGGCCGATGTGTTCGCGCGCCTGGATCTGGCTATAGCAGGCCAGCCGGGGGCGGAAACGGTTATCGAGGGCGTGGTTGACGACTACGACCCGCGAGACGGCGTGGTGCGGGTGAACTCGCACGCCGGGCCGCTCCATGCGGTACTGGGGCAGCTGGAAACCGGGCAGCCGGTGCGGCTCCAGGTCCAGGCACGGGATGTGAGCGTGGCCCTGACGGCGCCTGAGGACAGCAGTATCCTGAACGTGGTGCCGGCCCGCATTGAGGCCATGGCGGAACAGGGGACAGGGCACGTTATGCTGCGGTTGCGGGTGGGTGACACGGTGCTGCTGGCGCGTGTGAGCCGCCGCTCTGTCCGCGAACTGTCACTGGCCCCGGGTCTGGAGGTTCACGCCCAGGTCAAGAGCGTGGCGCTGCTGGGGTAAGCCCATGAACGGATCGCGCAACCTCTATGAAACGCTTCCCGCGCCGGGGCTTCTGGCGGATCTCGTGCTGCTGGTTCATGGCCTGATCGTCGCCTTCGTGGTTGTCGGTCTGGTGCTGTTCATCATCGGTGGCAGGCGTGGCTGGCGCTGGGTCCGAAAGCCCTGGGTACGCTGGCTGCATCTGGTGACGATCGGTTTCGTGGTGCTCCAGGCCTGGCTGGGGCGACTGTGCCCGCTTACGGTCTGGGAGCACGAGCTGCGCCGCGCCGCCGGCCAGTCCGTGCAGGATCAGGGGTTGATCGAATACTGGGTCAGCGCCCTTATCTTCCATGATCTGCCGGGCTGGGTGTTCCTGTTCGGGTACACGGTTTTCGGGGCCCTGGTGGCCGCCACCTGGTGGTGGTTTCCGCCGCGTCAGCGCTCGTCCTCGTCGAAGGATTCGGTGCGATAGCGTCTGACGGTCAGCGTCGAGGACCAGTGATCCGGTGGCAGGCCCGCCTTGCGCTTGAGCTGGCGGACAAAGTCCTCAGGCTCCGGCAGCGATTCCCAGACCGCCGGGAGAAAGGTTCCCCGGTGGGCACCGTCCTCGAGTATGAGCCCGTCCTCGCCAGGTTCAATGGTAGCGAGCAGTTCCGCCTCCGAGGCTACCGGCAGCGGCTCAGGCCGGGAGAGGATCGAGAGTGCCAGGTGTACCTCCGCCAGTTCATGAGACGCCAGTGGCTGGAAGCGCGGGTCCCGGAAGGCGGCGGCATGGGCGTGTTCCGCCACATCCGTGACCAGCGGCTGGCGGGCCTCAAGGGTGCCGATACAGCCGCGCAGGCTGCCATCAGGGCGCTTGAGCGTGACAAAGCTGGCGCCCTCGCGCTGAAGGGCCTCCGGCCACTGCGCCGGGTCAACCGCCAGGGGGCGCCCCGTCTCGAATCCCTCCCGGATGCTGTCCCGGGCCAGGGTGAGCAGCATGCTGCGGTGCTCGGGTGTCATCGGGCGGTCAGTGGAAGACATAGGCGCCATACCCCACAACGCTGTCCCTGGGGGCTCCGGCATCCCCCGAATTGCGCAAATCCAGTATGCGGCCTTCCAGGCCCTTCTGCCGGGCCAGCCACAGCAGCCCGTTGATGGGGTGGCGGCCGCAGGCATCGCCATCCCGGACCTTTTCCCATTCAAGGTTCTCAATGGCCTCGGACGTGGCCCTGTCCCGGCGCACCGCGCTGTCGTAATCCATGAAGTGGCTCAGGTCCGAGCTGATGGCGATCAGCGTCTCGGGGCCACCCCAGAGCTGATCCAGCAGTGTTCCCACTTCTTCCGGGGAAGCATCGCCCACGACCAGCGGGACAACACTGAAATCGTCCAGAAGGGCCTGAAGGAAGGGGAGGTGCACTTCAAGCCCATGCTCGCGTTCATGGGCGTCTTCCCGGTAGACCACGTCCGGACGCTGGGCCACCAGTTGCGCCTGGGTAGCCTGGTCGACGCGCACATTGCCCATGGGAGTGGCGAAATAGTCCGCGCTGCTGGCCGCAATGCCCCGGAACGGGATGCGGTGACTGGGCCCGAGCAGGATCACGCGCTTGATGCGATCCGCGATGGCGCGTATCGGCGCATAGGCTTCCCCGGCGACGGCCCCCGAGAACGGGTAACCGGCATGGGGAGCGATCAGCGCCTTGGGCGGCATGACGTCATCGGTACCCGCCTTCTCCAGGAAACCGGCGACCTGCTGTTGCAGCACACCGCGCTCGGCGGGATAGAAAAGCCCTGAAACCGCCGGTGGCCGAATCGTCTGTTCCATGGTGCACCTCCCTTGGGGTCTGTCTTCTGTTCCCTGTATATGGGGGCGGTCCACGCTTTCAACAAGACTGGGCAAGAGCCCGGTTGGCGCCCTATACTCGGAGTATAACGCCAGCACCGGGAGGTGAAACCATGGGCGTGACAATCTCCAGCGATCGTTTCCCGACCGCCTACTGGCACCAGCTGGACGACGGCCGCATCCAGTGCGACCTGTGCCCGCGTGCCTGCAAGCTCAAAGAGGGCCAGCAGGGCCTGTGCTTTGTGCGTGCCCGGCATGACGACCAGATCGTGCTGACCACCTACGGGCGGTCCAGCGGGTTCTGTGTGGACCCGATCGAGAAGAAACCCCTGAACCATTACCTGCCCGGCACCTCGGTGCTTTCCTTTGGTACCGCCGGCTGCAACCTGTTCTGCAAGTTCTGCCAGAACTGGGACATGAGCAAGTCCCGGGAGATGGATACGCTGGCGGACCAGGCGGAGCCGGAGACCATCGCGCGGGCCGCCGAGGATCTGGGCTGCCGCAGCATCGCCTTCACCTACAATGATCCGGTGATCTTCCACGAGTATGCCATTGATGTGGCTCAGGCCTGTCATGAGCGGGGTATCAAGGCAGTGGGGGTGACGGCGGGCTATATCTGCGAGGAGCCCCGTAAGGAGTTCTTCCGGTATATGGACGCCATCAACTTCGACCTCAAGGCCTTCACCGAGCGGTTCTACCGCAAGATCACCGGCAGCGAACTCCAGCCGGTGCTGGATACCATTGAGTACGTCCGCAATGAGACGGATGTCTGGTTCGAGCTGACGACGCTCCTGATTCCGGGTGAAAACGACTCCGACGAGGAAATTGATGAGATGACCCAGTGGGTGGTGGAACGCCTGGGCACCGATGTGCCCATGCATTTCACGGCTTTCCATCCGGATTTCAAGATGATGGATCACCCGCGCACGCCACCGGAAACGCTGACCCGTGCCCGCGAAATCGCCATGACGAATGGCGTGCGGTATGCCTACACGGGCAACGTGCACGATGAGGCGGGCGGCAGTACTTACTGCCATAATTGCGGGCAGAAGCTGATCGGCCGCGACTGGTTCGTGCTCAGTGACTGGAACCTGACGGCCGACGGGCATTGTACGAACTGCGGTACGCAGTGTGCCGGAGTGTTTGACGGGGATCCCGGACGCTGGGGTGCGCGGCGTGTGCCTGTGCGACTGGCGGAGTGGCGTTAGCGACACCCACCAGGTCTGAAGAGGGGAGGCGGGGAACGCTCGGAGGGAAGCTCGGTCGCCAGGGATGGCGACCGAGCAGCGTCCATGGATGGATTCATAGCGATTCCCGGAGAGCGTTCCCCGCCTTCCCTCCTACGAAAGCCCCTCATTCCTGAGACAAACCTGGACTTACTCGACCAGTTCGTCGTGCATCCGGATCTCGTTCTTGAGGGTCTGGTGCACCGGGCAGCGGCCGGCGATCTGGAGCATGCGCTGGCGCTGATCCTCGGTCAGATCGCCT
>JBNJDI010000046.1:0-19283 GCA_051744725.1 Pseudomonadota bacterium
ACCACTGTCACCGCCCGAACCACTGTCACCGCCCGAACCACTGTCACTGTCCGAACCACTGTCACTGTCCGAGTCACCGGATGCTCCCGCGCTCTGGCTCGCTTCCGCGCCCACCGTCACAACCATCCGGTTACCATCACGCCGAACGTCATGGGGTACCAGACGTGTGAGGTTGAGAACCAGCCGGGTACGATCCTCGGCCTCAACCACCGTCATGCTCTGAGCATTACCATCGCCGAGATCATGATAGCGCTGCTCGAGGTCACTGCTGACATCGGCAAGATCCAGTGTGATGCGCGCCGGATCCTGGATGGTGTAACCGGAGGCTTCCGGCGGCTCCCCGTCAAAGTCCAGAACGATCTCGGTTCGATCGCCTGACAGCGAGGAAAAGTCCACATTTTCCAGTGTCAGAGCCCCGGCTCCCGCGGACGTGAGCGCCAGCGCACCAATCACCAGCAGTTTCTCGATTTGTTTCAGCATTACGTGCCTCAGGCGGTTTTTCTGATTCCGTGTTGTGATCTGCATGACAGCACCCCGGCTCACTCTTCTTCCAGCGACAGGGTCCGGGGCCGCTTGACCCAACCGCCGCTGCCATCACCGACAATTTCCCGGAGCTTGATACCTGTTTCGGTTACCTGCTCCACGCGTCCATGGTTCTGCCCCATATAGTCACCCACAGTGACCCGGTGTATGCCCCCCTCCGAATCCTGGACCAGGGCGTAGAGCTGCCCCTCCTCGGACCGCTGCAGGGAGCCCACCATTGCCAGATCACCCATTTCAAAGCGCTCCAGCGGCTCGGTCGGCCGATTCTCGTCCGGCTCGACCTCGGATTCCGGCTCACCGTCATCGTCATCCTCATCCTCCAGCGCCACTTCAGCCGGCGGCTCAAAGGGTGAGCGGCGATCGGAGGCCGCATAGGTGAACGCCTCATAGGCCTTGAACTCCGGCAGGGGTTCGATCTCGCCCCGGGGTTCGTTGCGGGCTTCCTTCATGAACTCATCCAGATCCTGATAGCCCTCACCCTGCGAACAGGCCACGAGCGCCAGACTCAGGCCCGCGATCACCAGGTATCGGGCGACTGCGGTTACTCTCATTGCTCGCCTCCTGCCCGGTACCGGTACGTCTTGGCCACCATCTGCATGCGCAGCTCGTCATTGCCGTCCGAGCGGCTGATCGAGAAGTCATGCAGGGTGACGATCCGGGGAAGCCCGGCGACGCTGCTCACAAATGTTGCCAGTTCATGATAGGTACCCCGCACCCGGATGTTGATCGGCAGCTCCACATAGAAGTCCTGCTCGACCTCCTCCTGGAGGGCGAATTCCTGAAGATCCAGGCCGCTGCCCAATGCGGTGTTCGTGATGTCCTCAAGAAGCCCGGGCACCTCGGTATCACTGGGAAGCTGACGCACCAGGGCACCGAAGGTTTCCTCCATCTCCACCATCTGCTGGCGGTAACGGTCCAGATTCGCCACGCGGTGAGCCTTGCGCTCGTATTCCTGGCGCAGTTCCTGCTCCTGCTCGGCGGCGCGCTCCACTTCGGTATACAGGTCCTTCACGAAGAACCAGTAGCCGCCGCCGAGCACGAGACCGAAGACCAGGAGCAGGAACACAACCTTGACCGGCATCGGCCAGACGCCGGCATTGTTGAAGTCCAGCTCGCTGACATCAAAATTCTTAATGTTGTCGAACGTTTCCTGCCAGTTCACTGTTCCTGCTCCGATTCCGCTTCGTCTTCATCCGGAACCACCTGCTTAACGCTCAGGTTGAACCGACTGTAACCGGACCGCTGCTCATCCGCGGCGGAGACATTCGTCAGGTTGGGCTCGGCAAACCAGTCCGAGCGCTCGAAGTTGCGCATCATGTTCGAGATCCGGCTGTTGGACTCGGCCATCCCGACGATGGAGACCTGATCACCACTTTTCTCCAGCTGAGTGTAGAACAGACCATCAGGAAGCGTCTGAACCATCTCGTCGAAGGCACGCACGATCACCGGGCGCTGCCCCTGCAGGTCCTGGATCACCTGCATGCGTGACAGCAGCTCCTCGCGGCGCTCCTTGAGGTCCTCGATCTCGGCGATCTGTTCCTCAAGGTCCTTCATGGCATTCTCAATGTAGCTGTTACGGGATTCCTGATGATCGATCAGGCCCTGAACATGGCTCTGCCACAGGAATACCAGCCCGGCACCGACAATCAGGGCACCGGCGAGCATGACCAGGAACTGGCGCTGTTTCTCGGCGCGGAGTTCTTCACGCCAGGGTCTGAGGTTGATACGGGCCATCAGTCAAAACTCCTCATCGCCAGGCCGCAGGCGATCATCAAGGAGGGAGCATCATTACTCAACCCCGCGGCATGCACCTTCGATCCCACCGCCATATCGGCAAAGGGGTTCGCCACCAGCGTAGCGGTTCCCGTCTTTTCTTCCACCTGCTCGGACAGCCCCGCTATGGATGCGGTGCCGCCCGCGAGCAGAACATAGTCAACGGTGTTGTACTGGCTCGAACCAAAGAAGAACTGCAGGGCCCGGGCCACCTGCTGGACCACCGCTTCCTTGAAGGGCTCAAGGACTTCACTCTCGTAATCGTCCGGAAGACCGCCCTGCTTCTTGGCCAGGCCGGCCTCCTCCTGGCTGAGCCCGTAACGCCGCTGGATCTCCTCGGTCAGCTGCTTGCCGCCAAAGAGCTGTTCCCGGGTATAGATGGTCTCGCCATCCACCAGCACGCTCAGCGTCATCATGGTGGCACCGATGTCCACCAGCGCCACCACCTGCTCTTCGGCGTCACGCTCGAGCTGGGACTCGAGCATTCCGAAGGCGCGCTCCAGCGCATAGGCCTCGACGTCCACCACCTTGGTGTTCAGGCCACCGATCTGGAGAGCCTCCTCGCGCACATCCACGTTCTCTTTACGGCAGGCAGCCAGAAGCACATCAACCTGGTCCGGATTGATCTCGGACGGCCCCTGGACCTCAAAATCGATGGCCACCTCATCCAGGGGATAGGGGATGTACTGGTCCGCCTCGTTGGCGATCTCGTCCTCCATCTCGAAGTCGTTGAGCCCCGCCGGCATCTGGATGGTCTTGGTGATCACCGCCGATCCGGAAACGGCCACGGCCGCGTTCTTGAGGCCGGTGCGCGCTCTGCCCACCACCTTGCGGACCACTTCACCCACCGCTTCCACATCGTTGATGCTTTTCTCGACCACCGAATTCGGTGGCAGGGGCTCAACCGCGTAACTCTCCACGCGGTATCGATCCCCCTGTTTTGACAGTTCCAGCAGCTTGACGGAGCTTGAGCTGATATCGACCCCGAGCATGCTGTTCGCTTTCTTTCCAAGCAGTCCGAACACGTGCTCACCCCAGTATTCTGTATGGATTGCAACCGTTGACGGTTTCAGGGATTCCGCTTTCCGGATATCCTTGCTGATCCCTTACCGCTTCCGGTGCCTCCTGAAGCAATTTATGAAATGATAGACGCATAGTTAAAAATTGTCAGAGAAAATGTCCCGTACATTCCGTTACATCCGCATACTCAGCCGCCTTTTTCTTGCCGGTGGCGCCGGTGCCGCCATGGTGCTGGCCGCGTTCTACCTGTACCTCCAGCCGGGCCTGCCCTCCGTGGACCAGCTGCGGGACGTGAACTTCCAGACGCCCCTGAAAGTGTATACACGTGACAGCAAACTGATAGCAGAATTCGGCGAAATGAGAAGAACGCCACGGGATATGGAGGATGTGCCAAGGCATCAGGTCCAGGCGTTCCTGGCCGCCGAGGACAGTCGCTTCCATGAGCACCACGGCGTTGATCTGCGGGGGCTTATCCGCGCCACCTGGGAGCTTGCGGTAACCGGTTCGATCCAGTCGGGCGGCAGCACCATCACCATGCAGGTTGCAAAAAATTTCTTTCTGTCACGTGATCAAACATTTCTGCGCAAGTTCAATGAGATCCTGCTGGCCCTGCAGATCGAACGTGAACTTTCCAAGGACGAGATCCTCGAGCTCTACCTCAACAAGATCTACCTGGGCAACCGCTCCTACGGCATCGAGGCGGCCGCTCAGGTCTATTACGGCGAACCCATCACCGAGCTCGAACTGGCCGAAATGGCGATGATCGCCGGCCTGCCCAAGGCACCCTCCTCCGCCAATCCGCTGGCAGACCCGGAACGGGCCCTGGCAAGACGGAACTGGATCCTGTCGCGCATGGCCTCTCTGGGTTACATCAGTGACGAGGAATACCGCGAGGCAGCCAGCAAAGACGTGAGCGCCCGCTACCATGGCCCCAAGCTCGCCCTGAATGCCCCCTATGTGGCTGAAATGGCACGCCGGGAAGCCCTGCGCCAGTTCGGCCCCCAGATCTACAGTGAAGGCTTTGAGATCCACACCAGCGTGCACAGCGAGCGGCAGAAGACCGCAACGCGCGCACTCCGCCGGGGCCTGGAGGCCTATGACCGCCGGCACGGCTATCGCGGCCCGGTGGACCAGTGGGCGCCGGAAATGCTCAGTGACCGCGAGGCCCTCACTGAGCGCCTGAAAGGACTGCCACAGGTGAACGACCTTGTCCCTGCTGTCATCGTGGAGCTGGGCGAGACATCCGCCACTGCCGTGACAGCCCGGCACGACAGGGTCACCATCCCGATGCGCCACATGCGCTGGGCCCGGAAGCACATCGATGAGAACCGCACCGGCCCGACGCCGGAATCACCGCAGGATGTGGTCTCCAAAGGCGATGTGGTCTATGTTCGGATCCCGGTACAGGATGTCCTTGGCTCCGAGGGCGAGCGGGACACGCTGACCGCCGAACTGATGCAGATCCCGGAGATACAGGGTGCTATCGTCTCCATGTCCCCTGACGATGGCCGTATTGAGGCGCTGAGTGGCGGCTACAGCTTCAGCATGAGCTCCTACAACCGCGCCACCCAGGCCCACAGGCAACCCGGCTCCGCCTTCAAGCCGCTGATCTTCCTTGCGGCTCTGGAGCATGGTGCCACGGCCGCCACCACCATCAATGACGCCCCCATCGTCTTTGATGACGAGGACCTGGAAACCTCCTGGCGTCCGGAAAACGCCGGCGGCCAGTTCCGCGGCCCGACCACTCTCCGCCAGGCGCTCTACCAGAGCCGTAACCTGGTCGCCATCCGACTGCTGCGCCAGACCGGCATCAAGCGCACCCTGAACTACATTGACAGTCTTGGACTGGACATCAGTCGCCTGCCGGATGATCTCTCACTGGCCCTTGGCAGTGGCGCGATGACACCCATGGAGATGACCCGCGCCTACGCCATGATCGCCAACGGCGGCTACGAAGTGACTCCCTGGGTGATTGAGCGCATTGTCGGCCCCGATGGAGAAACACTCCGCGAAGCGCCGGAAACCCACAGGTGTGACGACTGCAGCGAGAACCAGGAGGTTCTGGATGCAGCCCTTCCCGATCTCGATGGGAGCACTGGGAGCCCGGACCCGACCCGTCCTGTGCACACCATGGAACGGGTTGCCGATGAGGAGGCGATCTACATCCTCCAGTCCATGATGCGCGATGTGATCCAGAGAGGCACCGGTAGGGCCGCCCGCTCACTCGGGCGTGAAGACCTGGCGGGCAAGACAGGGACGACCAACGACCAGCTCGACACCTGGTTCATGGGCTTCAACACGGGCATAGCGACCGGCACCTGGGTGGGCTTTGATCAGCCCCGCTCCCTGGGTCGGAGCGAGTTTGGCAGCGTGACCGCGCTGCCCATATGGAAGGATTACATGGAAGTGGCCCTCAAGGGCATGTCCGAGAAGCTCATGGAACGCCCCGCAGGCATCGTCTCACGCCGCATTGACCCTGAAACCGGTGACACCGCCAGCACCGACAACCCGGATGCCCGGTTTGAGATCTTCAGGTCGCGCTACGCTCCCGAGCCGGCATCCGCCAGTGACTCCGGAAGCCGTGATGAAAACGCAAACGGCGAGAACGGGCAATCAACGCCGGCACAGCAGCTGTTCTGAACCGGCGCTGGCAGACCACCACAAAAAAGCCCCGGCCATCAACTGACCGGGGCTTTTTTCATCATTGCCCTCATGCGGACATCAGGGACTCAGATGATGTCTTCCATGGACTTGAGCGGATAGTGATCCGGGTACTTCTTCCCGGCCACACCACTGTCCACAGCAGCCCGGGCGACGGCGGCCGGAACGAATTCCAGCAGGCGCGGATCCATGGGCTTGGGAATGATGTATTCCCTGCCGAACTGGAAGCCACCGACGCCGTATGCCTGGGCGATGCTGGAGGGAACGGATTCCTTGGCCAGTTCGCGGATGGCATGGACTGCCGCGACCTTCATCTCCTCATTGATCTCACTGGCACGAACGTCCAGTGCGCCGCGGAAGATGAACGGAAAGCCCAGGACGTTGTTCACCTGGTTCGGGTAATCGGAACGGCCGGTCGCCATGATGATGTCGTCACGGGTCTCCAGCGCCAGCTCCGGCTTGATTTCCGGGTCGGGGTTGGAACAGGCGAACACGATCGGGTTCGGCGCCATGGACTTGAGCATCTCCGGCGTCAGGAGATCCGGGCCGGATAGACCGACGAACACATCGGCCCCATCCATGGCATCTGCCGGTGTCCGGCGTTCGGTATCGACCGCGAACATCGCCTTGTACTGGTTGAGATCATCACGCCCGGAGTGCACCACGCCCTTGCTGTCGAGCAGCATGATGTTCTCGGGACGGGCACCACAACTGATGAGGATCTTCATGCAGGCAATAGCGGCCGCGCCGGCCCCCATGCAGACGATGCGCGCCTCTTCCAGCGTCTTGCCCTGGAGCTCCAGCGCGTTGAGCATACCGGCCGCCGTCACGATGGCGGTACCGTGCTGATCGTCGTGGAAAATCGGCACATTGCACTGATCAATGAGCGCACGCTCGATCTCGAAGCATTCCGGCGCCTTGATGTCCTCAAGGTTGATGCCGCCGAAGGTGTCCGCAATGCGCGCCACCGTCTCGATGAACGCCTGCGGGCTCTCGGAGTTCACCTCGATGTCGAACACATCAATGCCGGCGAACCGCTTGAACAGCACCCCCTTGCCTTCCATGACCGGTTTGCTCGGCAGCGCACCGAGGTTGCCCAGGCCAAGGATGGCACTGCCGTCGGAGATGACGGCCACCAGGTTGCCCTTGGTGGTATAGAGGTAGGCGTTCTCGTGGTCCTTCGCAATCTCGCGCACCGGTTCAGCCACGCCCGGACTGTACGCCAGGGACAGATCCCGCGAGGTCTGGGTCGGTTTCGTGATTTCCACGCTGATCTTGCCGGGACGCGGCTTGGCGTGGTAATCAAGCGCTGCTTGCTTCATATCTTCAGACATTGCCAATCTTCCGTTTCTGGATGGAGAGAAGTCCTGCCGGGTCAGCTGTTGCCGCCACCGATCTTGCCACGGAAACGACGGTTGAACTTGTCGATACGACCGCCAGTGTCCATGACCTTCTGCTTACCGGTATAGAAGGGGTGGCAGGCGGAGCACACATCAACATGGATGTCCTTGCCCACAGTGGAACGGGTGTGAATGACGTTGCCGCAGCTGCACGTCGCCTTCATTTCCTTGTATTCAGGCTGGATATCGTGATTCATGGTTGACCTCTCTAACGGGCAATGCCGCCACCCGGGCCATTTGCCGGGCACCGCATTTGAAACATTTGGGATTCCGGTGCAGACTCTCGGCCGGCACCTCGGCCACTGTGTAAGCGGCGCATCATAGCAGATTCAACACCCAGCGCAAGGAGACCCCGTTGGCAACAATCGCACGCATCGCCCTCCCCCGTGCGGTACGCCAGCTGTTCGACTACCGCATTCCCGAGGGCATGACGCTGACCCCCGGCCAGCGCGTACGCGTGCCACTGGGAAAGCAGCGGGCGCTGGGCCTCGTTATGGAACTGGATCCACCGGATCCGCCGGACATGACACTCAAACCGGTAGAAGCGGCCCTGGAGGACTGGCCGGTTCTTCCTGATGCAACCCGCGAACTGCTGCTCTGGGCCGCCCGCTACTACCAGCACCCCCCGGGCGAGTGCGTATTCGCGGCGCTGCCCCCGGCCCTGCGGCGGGGTGCCCCGGCCAGCCTGCCCAGGCCCACGGTCTGGTTGGCCGCTGAGGCGGACGCCGCCAGCCTTCCGGCCCAGGCCCGGCGCCAGCGTGAACTGCTGGATTGGCTCCACCAGCACCCCGGGCAGCCGCTGACCTCCATCAAGGCCGCCGGCTTCACCCGAGAGGTCCTGAAGAACCTGGAGAAACGCGGCCTGGCCGAGGAGCGCACCGCCAGTGAGGAAACCCGCACCTGGCCGGATGCCCCCTCCATCGACCTCAACGGCGACCAGGCCTCGGTGCTGGAAGGCCTGAACGCGCCGGGCAGGGGCTTCGCCAGCCATCTCGTCTTCGGTATCACCGGCAGTGGCAAGACCGAACTCTACATCGAATTCATCAAGCAGCGCATCGCCGCCGCACCGGACCCGGACCGGGCCCAGGTGCTGGTACTGGTGCCCGAGATCAGCCTGACCCCGCAGACCCTGGCCCGGTTTGAGACCCATTTCGGCGCCCGTATCGCGGTCTGGCATTCGGCGCTCAACGCCACCGAACGCCTTTCCACCTGGACGCGCGTGCGCGAGGGCGAACCGCTGATCCTGATCGGCACCCGCTCCGCCGTTCTCCTGCCCTACGCCAACCTGGTCACCATCGTGGTGGATGAAGAGCACGACGGCTCCTACAAACAGATGGAAGGCTTCCGCTACTCCGCCCGGGACCTGGCCATCTACCGCGCCTGGCAGAGCGGCTGCCCGGTCATACTGGGCTCCGCCACCCCCTCGCTGGAGTCCTGGCACAACGCACGGCAGAAGCGCTATCACCTGCACCGTCTGGAGCGCCGCGCCGGCAACGCCACCCTGCCCCGCACCGAGCTGGTGGATGTACGCAGCCGCCCACTCAGTGCGGGGCTCTCACCCCCGCTACTGGAGGCCATCGGCCAGACTCTGGAGACCGGCGACCAGGCGCTGCTGTTCATCAACCGCCGGGGTTTCTCCCCCGTGGTGATGTGCTTCGAATGCGGTGCCCCCATTGAATGCCCGCACTGCGACGCCCGGCTCACCTACCACCGCTACGACAATTGCCTGCGCTGCCACCACTGCGGGCACCAGCAGGCCGTGCCCCGGACCTGCCCGGAATGCGGCGAGGAAGGACTGAACGCGGTCGGCCAGGGAACCGAGAAGACGGAATCCCTGCTCGCCGAGCGCTTCCCGGAAACCCCTGTCATCCGTATCGACCGCGACAGCACACGGCGTCGCGGACGGCTGGACGAACTCCTGGAGCCGGTCCGGAAGGGCGAGCCCTGCATCCTTGTCGGCACCCAGATGCTGGCCAAGGGCCATGACTTCCCCGGCGTGACCCTGGCGGGCATCCTGGATGCGGACGGTGGCCTGTTCAGCAGCGACTTCCGGGGCCCCGAGCACCTGGCGCAGCTGGTGATCCAGGTCTCGGGGCGCGCCGGGCGTGGTGAGCGCGGCGGCCGCGTGCTCATCCAGACCTGCCAGTCCGGTCATCCACTGCTCACCCAACTGTGCTCCAGGGACTACCCCAGCGTGGCCGACAGCCTGCTGCGGGAGCGGGAACAGGCAGGCCTGCCGCCGGCCAGTTTCATGACGGCCCTGCGGGCGGAAGCCTCGACCATGGCCGAGTGCCTGGCCCTGCTTGATGACCTCGCCCGCCGCGCCGAGGCCAGCCCGACGCCGGTTTCCGTACTGGGCCCCTTCCCGGCGATCATTGCCCGCAAGGCCAACCGGCACCGGGCCCAGATCCTGTTCCAGAGCCAGGACCGCCCGGCCCTGCACCGCCTGACCAACCAGCTCTGCCGCTACCTGGAGCAGAACCGGCCCGCCGGCGGCGTGCGCTGGGCGGTGGATGTGGACCCCCAGAGCCTGGATTGAGTCTGGTCCCCGATTCCCCGATAATGGCGCATCTTTACCCGCGACCGCATAACCACTGCTCGCGATCCAGACAGACACCGAAAAGCCCAAACGCCACCAGGCCACTGTTCCCAATGAAAGACCGCATCGCCGAACTGCTCCAGAAAGCCGTTGAAACCCTCACCGCCGAGGGCGTCATCCCCGCCGAAGCCGCGCCCACCATCGAGGTGGAACCCGCGCGCGACCGCAACCACGGGGACTTCGCCAGCAACGTCGCCCTCAAGGCGGCCAAGCCGGCGGGCATGAAACCCCGCGATCTGGCGGAGAAGGTCGTTGCGGCCCTGCCCGATGACAGCGCGATCCGCAGCGTGGAGATCGCGGGCCCCGGCTTCATTAATGTCTTCGTCAGCCATACCAGCCAGTTCGACATCCTGCGCGCCATCCGGGAACAGGGGCGTGAATTCGGCCGCCAGGATCTGGGCCGGGGCAAGTCGGTGCAGGTGGAATTCGTCTCCGCCAACCCCACCGGGCCCCTGCACGTGGGTCACGGCCGTGGCGCCGCCTACGGCGCCAGTGTCTCGGACCTGCTCGAAGCCGTCGGCTACAGCGTGCACCGCGAGTACTACGTCAACGACGCCGGCCGCCAGATGAGCATCCTGGCGCTCAGTGTCTGGCTGCGTTACCTGGAGCAGGGGGGCGAGTCCTTCACCTTCCCCTCCAACGGCTACCGGGGCGACTACGTCCTGCCCATTGCCCGCCAGCTGCGCGAGGATGACGGCGACAGTCTCCAGCACCCTTCCGACACCGTCTTCAATGGCGTTCCGGCGGACGAGCCCGACGGCGGCGACAAGGAAGCCCATATTGACGGGCTGGTGCAGCGCGCCCGGGAACTGATCGGCGAGGAAGCCTTTGCGCGGGTCTTTGACCTGGCACTCAACGCCATCCTCACGGACATCCAGGAAGACCTGGCCGGTTTCGGCATCCACTTCGACGAATGGTTCTCCGAGCGCAGCCTGCGCCCGGACATCGAGGACGCACTGCAGCGGCTCGAGCGCAACGGCCACCTGTACGAGGAAAACGGCGCCACCTGGTTCCGTGCCACCACCTTCGGTGACGACAAGGACCGCGTGGTGCGCCGCGACAACGGCGAGACCACCTACTTCGCCTCGGACATCGCCTACCACCTGAACAAGTTCGAGCGCGGCTTCGACAAGGTCATCAACGTCTGGGGCGCGGACCACCACGGTTACATGGCCCGGGTACGCGGCGCCATCGAGGCCCTGGGCGTGGACGCCGGCAGGCTCGACATCCAGCTGGTGCAGTTCGCCATCCTCTACCGCGGCAGCGAGCGGCTGTCCATGTCCACCCGCAGCGGCTCCTTTGTCACCCTGCGCGAACTGCGCGATGAAGTAGGCAAGGACGCAGCGCGTTTCTTCTACGTCACGCGCAAGGCCGAGCAGCACATGGACTTCGACCTGGAACTGGCCAAGTCCGAGAGCAAGGACAACCCCGTCTATTACATCCAGTACGCCCATGCCCGGGTCTGCAGCATGCTGGAGAAGATGCGCGCCCAGGGCCTGGACACCCGCGTCAGCCTGGAGCCGGAAGTGCTGGAGCGCCTGGAACTCGAGGAAGAAAAGGACATCGCCGCCATGATGGCGCGCTACCCGGAGACCCTGGGCCGGGCGGCGGAAGCACTGGAGCCCCACCAGCTCACCCATTACCTGCGTGACCTGGCCGGCCAGTTCCACAGCTACTACAACGCCCACAAGGTACTGGTGGAGGACGACCAGCTCCGTCAGGCCCGGGTTGCCCTGTCACTGGCTGTGCAGCAGGTCCTGGCCAACGGGCTGGAACTGCTGGGTGTCACTGCGCCGGAATCCATGTAAGGAACACCGCCATGGCCAAGAAGAAGGACGCGACCTCCCTGCGCTGGCTGATTCCGGTGGCACTGCTTTCCGGATTTGTAGGCTTCCTTGTCTATCTGGATTCACTGGATCCCGACAGCGATGACGGCCAGCCGGAGACAACCATTTCCCCCGAGCAGCTGCCGGAGCAGGAGGACAGCGGCGACACCGACTTCCAGTTCTACGAGATGCTGCCGGATTCCGAGGTGGCCACCCCGGACATCGAGGCCTACCGCCCGGACGAGTCCGAAAGCGAGCAGAACCTGGAGTACATCCTCCAGGCCGGCTCCTTCCAGACCCGGGAAGACGCCGAGCGCCAGCGTGCCCAGGTGGGCTTCCAGGGTCTGAGGGCCCGCATTGCGGAAGTCAGCGTGGATGACGGCGGCGTCTGGTACCGCGTCATGGTCGGCCCCTTCGACTCCCGCAGCCGCATGAACCAGGCCGTGGACCGTCTGGTTGAGATCAACATCCAGCCGATGGTGCGCCGGCGCGAGACCGAAGGTGACGGGTAACCTCCTGCAGGCACACCTTGAAATGTAAAACCCAAGCCCCCACCTCCGGATAAACCCCAACCCGGCAACCACGGGAGTACGCATGACAACCATTCTTTCAGTACGCCGTGACGGCGAGGTCGCCATGGGTGGCGACGGCCAGGTCTCCCTCGGCAACACCGTCATGAAAGGCAACGCCCGGAAAGTACGCCGGCTGTACAACGACCGTGTGCTCGCAGGCTTCGCCGGCGGCACGGCCGACGCCTTTACCCTGTTCGAGCGTTTCGAGGCGCAGCTGGAGAAGTACCAGGGCAACCTCACGCGCGCCGCCGTGGAACTGGCCAAGGACTGGCGCACGGACCGGGCCCTGAGGCGGCTCGAGGCCATGCTGGCGGTGGCGGACGCGGAAACCTCGCTGATCATTACCGGCAACGGCGACGTGGTCGAGCCCGAGGAAAGCCTGATCGCCATGGGCTCCGGTGGCCCCTACGCCCAGGCAGCCGCCAGGGCCATGCTCGAGAACACCCAGCTCACGGCGCGCGAGATCACCGAGAAGGGACTGGATATCGCCGCCGACATCTGCGTCTACACCAACCATAACCGTGCGCTGGAAGTCATCGAACCCAGCGACTGACAGGAGTACTCATGGCAGGCATGACCCCCCGGGAGATCGTTGACGAACTCAACCGCCACATCGTCGGCCAGGACGAGGCCAAGCGCTCCGTCGCCATTGCCCTGCGCAACCGCTGGCGGCGCATGCAGGCGGACACCGACATCCAGGACGAAATCACGCCCAAGAACATCCTCATGATCGGCCCCACAGGCGTGGGCAAGACCGAGATCGCGCGCCGCCTGGCGAAACTGGCGGAGGCGCCCTTCATCAAGGTCGAGGCCACCAAGTTCACCGAGGTGGGCTATGTGGGGCGTGATGTTGAATCCATCATCCGCGACCTCACCGAGAATGCGGTGTCGCTGCTGCGCGAGAAGGAAATGGCCCGGGTCCAGGACCGGGCCATGGACGCCGCCGAGGACCGCATCCTGGACGCCCTGCTGCGCCCGCCGCGGGACCAGGAGGAGCAGCAGGAGCAGAGCGACAACAGCTCCGCCACCCGCCAGATGTTCCGCAAGAAGCTGCGCGAGGGCGAACTGGACGACAAGGAGATCGACATCGAGGTCAGCGCCAACAGCGGCGGCGTGGAGATCATGACGCCGCCGGGCATGGAGGAGATGACCAGCCAGCTCCAGTCCCTGTTCTCCAGCATGGGCAATGACAAGCGCAAGACCCGCCGCATGCGCGTGGCGGACGCCTTCGAGCAGGTGCGCGAGGAGGAAGCCGCGCGACTGGTCAATGAGGAGGAGATCAAGCAGCGCGCCATCCAGGTGGTGGAGCAGAATGGCATCGTCTTCCTGGATGAGCTGGACAAGGTCGCCAAGAAGAGCGATTCACAGGGCTCCTCGGACGTCTCCCGCGAAGGCGTGCAGCGCGATCTGCTGCCGCTGATCGAGGGCAGCACCATCAGCACCAAGTACGGCATGGTGCATACGGATCACATTCTGTTCATCGCCTCCGGCGCCTTCCACCTGACCAAGCCCTCGGACCTGATCCCCGAGCTCCAGGGCCGGCTGCCCATCCGCGTGGAACTCAAGGCGCTGACGCCGGGCGATTTCAAGCGCATCCTGACTGAACCACGGGCATCGCTGGTGGCCCAGTATGAAGCCCTGATGAGCGCCGAAGGGGTCCGGCTGACCTTCACGGACGAGGCCATCGACCGCATTGCCGAAATTGCCTGGAAGGTCAACGAGAGCACCGAGAATATTGGTGCCCGCCGGCTGCATACAGTGATGGAGAAGCTGCTGGACGACATCTCCTTCGATGCTGGTGACCAGATCAGCGATGCCTTCGAGGTCACGGCGGATTACGTGGAGCAGCAGCTCGGCGAACTGGCCGAGGACGAGGACCTCAGCCGCTACATACTGTGATCCTCACAGCATCTGTCGGGCGTTGTTGATCAGCCCCGACACCTGCTTCACGCCGGAGCCGAAACGGCTCCGGCGCCTGCCTTCCTGAGCCACGAACACCGGCAGCATCTCGCCGTAGAGGCTGGTGCTGATGGTACGCTGCTCATCCGCCAGGATGTCCCGGTTGATGGTGATGCCATGGGGCGCCAGCTGGCTCTCCAGCTCATCAGCACGGCGCAGCAGATCACGCCGGGTCATCTGATAGGCATGCTCACAGACCATGCGCCGGGACTGGAAGCTGAACACGTTCGAGAAGAACAGCTTGGCGTCATCACGCTCCGGCTGGAACAGGACAATGTCCGAATCCGGGTACTGGTCCGCGTACTGGGCAATGCCCGCCTCCATGCGCGAATACACCATGGTCCGGAAGGTCTGCCCCAGGATATTGGGCATGCCGGAATCCGTCAGCGCGCCCGCGTTCATCGTCCCCGCACGCACCGCGGCACTGGCGTCGATGGGCACCAGCGGGTTGATGGCCAGCACAAGATCGGCCCCATCCTCCAGGGCAACCGAGGCATGCAGCCCCTTGCGCAGGGTGCCATCCACGTAGAAGCGGCCGTCGATCTCCACCGGCATGTAGATGCCCGGCGAGGCGATGCTCGCCTGGACGGCGCGTGAGATGGGCACATGATCAAAACCGGGTGCCCCCAGCCGCACCGCTTCACTGCTTTCCAGGTCCGCTGCAATGATGTAGAGCCTGTGACGCAGCTGCCGGAAATCGTTGGTCCGCCCCAGCATGCTGAAGGCACGGCGCAGGTATTCATGCAGCCCGGTGTTGTCGAACAGCCCCGCCGGCGCCACCTGAGCCAGAACCGTCAGGGCGTCCAGCAGGCTCTGGTCGTAGGGATTGCTGGCAAAACGCTCGAGCGCCTCGCGCAGCAGCCCCGGCACCGCCATGAGCCGGCGCACGTACTCGCGGAACGCCGGCCGGTAGAACACCTCCGGATGAAAGGGGTGCACATCGGCCTCGTTCTTGACGAAGATCCGGCACAGCTGCGCCGTCGTCATCTGGTTGGCGAGATTGGCGGCAACGAAAGAGCCGGCGCTGACGCCGACGTAGACATAGAGATCGTTGAAATCAACGCCATCCAGCGCCTCATCCAGGGCCCGCAGCGCACCGATCTCATAGATTCCGCCCAGTGGGCCGCCGCCCCCGAGTGCCAGCCCGATCCGGGGCCGCTCCGGGCGCTCGGCGGACCTGCGTGACCGTGTTTCCATCGATTACCCCTTGATCTGACTGCTCACCCGAGACTAACGGCGTCTTCTAGAGTACACACACTAGAAACAAGGATAGCAGTGAATGGTCATTCACTCCCGGGAGGCTGCCAGTTCCCGCACCCCGGAGCCACTGCGCTCCGGCCGGATAAAGCGCCCGACCCCGGCTTTGCGCAGGGCCAGCTCGACACAGCTGCGGATCACATGCGGTGAATCCAGGGTCAGCACCTCCGCCAGCAGCCCACGGGCCACGTCCATGTCGATGCCGCGGATCACGGACTTGATCCGCGGCAGATTGGAGGCATTCATGGAAAGGGCGTCATAGCCCATGGCCAGCAACAGTATGGCACCACCGGGATCCCCCGCCAGCTCGCCGCAGATGCTCACCGGCTTGCCCACGTCGTGGCAGTCCTGGGCCACCTGGCACAGTGCCTGCAGCACCGCCGGGTGATAGGAGTGATAGAGACTGGCCACGCGCGGGTTGTTGCGATCCACCGCCAGCAGGTACTGGGTCAGGTCGTTCGACCCCACGGAGACGAAGTCCACGCGCGCGGCGATCTCCCGCACCTGGTAGACGGCCGCGGGGATCTCGATCATGACCCCCACCTGCGGCATGGCCAGCTGGTAGCCCTCGTCACGCACCTCGTGCCAGGCCCGGTAGACCAGGTGCTGGGCCTCCTCGATCTCGGAGACATTGCTGATCATGGGCAGCATGATGCGCAGGTTGTCCAGCCCTTCGCTGGCCTTGATCATGGCGCGGATCTGGACCAGGAACACCTCCGGATGATCCAGCGTGACCCGGATGCCGCGCCAGCCGAGGAAGGGGTTTTCCTCAACGATTGGAAAATAGGTCAGGGCCTTGTCGCCGCCGATGTCCAGGGTGCGCATGGTGACCTCCGCCGGGGCGAAGGCCTCGAGCTGCTCCCGGTAATAGGCTTTCTGTTCCTGCTCGGAGGGGAACCGCTCATTGATCATGAACGGCACCTCGGTGCGGTACAGGCCAATGCCCTCCGCCCCGTGGCTGAGCGAGCGCACCACGTCCGTGATCAGGCCGGTGTTCACGAACAGCGGAATCCGGTGGCCATCCAGGGTTTCACAGGGCTTGTCGCGCAGCTCCTCCAGCCCTTTGACCAGCTCGCGCTCTTCCTCGATGATCGACTCGAAGAACGCCTTGAGCTCAGTGGAGGGCGAGGCGAAGATCTGCCCCTCATACCCATCCACGATCAGTTCCCGGCCATCCAGCTGGGCCACCGGTATGTCCACCAGGCCCATCACCGTGGGGACCCCCATGGCACGGGCCAGAATGGCCACGTGGGAGTTGCCGGAGCCCCGCACCGATACCAGGCCGGCCAGCTGGCCCTGGGGCACCTCCCCGAGCATCGCGGGCGTGAGCTCATCACTCACAAGGATCGTCTGTTCCGGGTACTCCGGCGTCTCCGATTCGCCCTCCTGGAGGTGCGACAGCAGGCGGCGCCCGAGATCACGGATGTCCACGGCCCGCTCGCGCAGGTAATGATCCCCCATCATTTCAAAATGGCGGACGTACTGGTTCACCACCGCCTTGAGCGAGCCGGGAGCCCAGACGCCCTCGCGGATGCGGTTCTCCACTTCGCCTGGCAGCGCATGGTCGTGGAGCATGCGCAGGTAGACCTCGAACAGCGCCTGCTCCTCGGGCCTCAGCTGCGGCGCAAGGCGCTCGCCCACCTGCTCCACGTCATCCCGCACGGCGGAGACGGCCGCGCGGAAGCGCTCGATTTCCGCTTCCACATCCTCACAGCGCTTGTCCGGCACCGAGTCCAGATCCGCCGGCGGAAACACCACCACGCCGGCGCCGATGGCAACACCCTGGGCACCGGCAACACCGCTGAAGGCCACATCCCGGGCCTGGTCCCCGCTGACCGAGATACCACCAATGGCACCGGTCGCTTCGCTGTGGGCGATGACCCCCGCGAGCTGGGCGGAGATGGTCACCAGGAAGGCTTCCTCGCCCTCGTCGAAACGGCGGGTGTTCTGGGTCTCCTGGACCACGATCACGCCCAGAACCCGGCGGTGGTGGATGATGGGCACGCCCAGGAAGGAGCCGAAGCGTTCCTCACCCGTCTCCGGGAAGTAGCGGTTGCGCGGGTGCTTCTGGGCATCCTCCAGGTTGATGGGCTCCTCACGCGTGCCCACCAGCCCCACCAGCCCCTCCGACGGCGCAATACGGACCTGACCCACCGCGGACTTGTAGAGCCCCTCGGTGGCCTTGAGCACGTAACAGCCGGATTTGTCGTCGTACAGATAGACCGAGCAGACCTCGGTGTGCATGGCGGTCTGGACACGCGCCGCTATGGTGTCCAGCGCATCCTGCAGATTGTTGATTCCATTCAGTTCCTGGACGATGCTTCGCAGCGTGCTGAGCATTGTGGTCATAGTCGGTCAGCTTTCCTGGCGGGCGGGCGGTTGCCCCTTTGACTGTAGCCTGAACACCCCGGGCGCCAGCTCCCTCAGCGCCTTACGGTAGACTTCGCGTTTGAAGGACACCACCTGCCCCAGCGGATACCAGTAGCTGACCCACTGCCAGCCGTCGAATTCAGGCTTATGGCTGCGATCAACCCGCACCCGGGCGTCGGGTGAGAGCATCTCGAGAAGGAACCATTTCTGTTTCTGGCCAATGCACACCGGGCGTGAATCCCTGCGGACCATGCGCCGGGGCAGGCGGTACCTGAGCCAGCCCCGGGTTGTGGTGATGATCCGGACATCCGATGATTCCAGGCCGATCTCCTCCATCAGTTCACGATAGAGGGCCTGCTCCGGTGTCTCATCCTCATTGATGCCTCCCTGTGGAAACTGCCAGGCGTCCTGGCCGATGCGCCTGGCCCAGAGCAATTCCCCCCGGTGGTTCGCCAGCATGATTCCGACATTCGGTCTGAATCCGTCGGAGTCAATCACGGCAACACCCCTGTTTGTTATTCATCTTCTACGTGTAAGTTAGTGTCATTTTTCCAGAATTGATAGCCCCGGAGCAAACCGCGTAGAAGCAAGCCCTGCCCGCGATTCCCAACATCCATCGCGAGCAGGGCTCGCTTATACGGTGATTGTGATACCCTTGCGCCCCGAATTCTCCCGGAGGCCGCGCTACCGTGACACTCGCCATCTTCGACCTGGACAACACCCTCCTCCACGGCGACAGCGACCACGCCTGGGGTCAGTTCCTGATCGACACCGGCGTGGTGGACGGGGAACGCTACCGCCAGCGCAACGACCAGTTCTACCGTGATTACGAGGCCGGCCGGCTGGACATTGAGCAATACCTGGCGTTTGCCCTGGAGCCACTGGCAAGCCAGGAGCTGGCGACCCTGCGCCAGCTGCGCGAACGGTTCATGCAGGAGCGGGTTGAGCCCATGATCGAGCCCGCGGCGGAAGCGCTCATCAACCGCCACCGCGAGCGCGGTGAGACGCTGCTGATCATCACCGCCACCAACCGTTTCGTTACCGAACCCATCGCGGCGCGCCTGGGCATCCCCAACCTGATCGCCACCGAGCCGGAAGTGGTGGATGGCGCCTTTACCGGCCGTGTTGCCGGCACGCCCTGCTTCCGGGACGGCAAGATCACGCGGCTCGAGGAATGGCTGCTCGAGCGCACCGAAACCCTGGATGGCGCCCACTTCTACAGCGACTCGCGCAACGACCTGCCGCTCCTGGAGACCGTACCCAACCCGGTTGCCACCAACCCCGACCCCGCTCTGCGCGACAC
>JBNJDI010000047.1:0-18960 GCA_051744725.1 Pseudomonadota bacterium
GGCTCTGGCTCTGGCTCTGGCTCTGGCTCCGGATCATGACTGTTCTCGGGCGTCTGCTCGAGACTGCGGATGGCCGGGCTCACCAGTGTCTGATTCAGAGCCGGCTTTTCCGCCTCGGCCAGCGGCCTTGAGGCCGGCTGGGCCCGGCGTGCACGGGCCCGGCGGCGTTCCGGCATACCACTATCACTTTCCTCCGCCCACGGGGTGTCATCACCGGGCGAAAGGAGTTCATCGAGGTAATCCCCGATGATCGAATCCTGTCTGTTACTGTCACGCCCTGCCACTGTCCGGCCTCCTCCGCGGATCTACCGCGCCTCCGCAGTCTGGCGGCTGCGCCCGTCATCACCCAGCTTCTCCTGAAGATCGGAAAGCAGGCGGCGATACGCGCGTATCCCCTGGGAATCCTGGGAGACAGCCGTCGGCACCACACCCTTCTGGCTGGCATCCCGCAGGCGTGTATCCACCGGAATGGCGAACCGCCACAGCTCATCGCCATAATCCCGTCGCAACTGATTCAGGCTCTGAACCGAGGCCTGGGTCCGCCGGTCGTACATGGTTGGAATGATGGTATAGGCCAGTTCGTTCTTCTGGCTCTTCATGACCATCTGCAACGTATGCAGCATCCGATCCAGCCCCTTGAGCGCCAGGAACTCGGTCTGCACCGGCATCAGCAGATGCTGGGCTGCCGCCAGCGCGTTGATCATCAGGACCCCGAGTGAGGGGGAATTGTCGAGCAGAACATAGTCGTAATCATCCCAAAGGGTGGACAACGAGCGCGAAATCACCAGCCCCATGCCCGCAACACCGACACTGCGACGCTCGAGCGTGGCCAGGGCGCTGGAGGCCGGCAGCAGGTGCAGCCCCGGATGGGCGGTCTCGGTGATCAGCTGCGCTGGCAGCCCGGGCGGCACCTTGCCCTCATGCTGGAACAGGTCATACACCGAATGCTCGAGGGCGTCCGGATCGTGACCGAAATAGGAAGTCACCGAGCCATGGGGATCCAGATCCACCATCAGCACCCGATGCCCGGCATCCGCGAGCAAGCCACTCAGCGCAACCACGGTGGTGGTCTTGCCCACGCCACCCTTCTGATTCGCCACTGTCCAGATTCGCACCCTTTACTCCCCTGACGTTCATTGTCCTGCCGCGGCCAACCCTTGCCGCCGGAAACCAGGCCCGGCGGCCCTGTGCCGACACTCCCCCTTTATGAGGGGGCCTCGCCGTCCATTTGACTGCTGACGACGGGAAAGCAGATTCCATGCCAGATTCAGCGCTGCCCCGGCGCAGCCGGGATGCTCCCCTCCGCGCCAATAACCAGGGTTACACGGCGGTTACGCGCCCGCCCGCGCTCGGTGTCATTCCGCGCCACCGGGTGATTGTCGCCATAGCCGAGCGCGGCCAGCCGCTCACCGGCAATCCCGCTGTCCTCCAGCAGGCGCACCACAGCGCCCGCGCGCGCGGCGGAGAGTTCCCAGTTGGAGGGGAACCGGCCCGTCGTGATCGGCAGGTTGTCAGTATGGCCCTCGACCACAATGGCATTGTCCTGCGATGCCAGAACCCCGGCGATACGCGCAATTGCGGTCTGCGCCTCGGGACCCGGCAACACACCGCCGCTGCGGAACACAAGATCCCCGGGCAGCGTCACCTCCATCCACTGGGCACCTTCGCGGAACCGGATCTGATCGGCCCCCACCAGCCCTTCCAGGGCGCTGCCAAGCTCCTCGCGCAGGCCGGGGTCGGAGAACCCCTGGTCAGCGCTGCCCGATTCCGCCGGGGTGGTGATGGGTTCACCGACCGGGATGGGCGTCATGGTGCGTGGCGTTCCCGAGAACACACCCTGAACGGCGTCGGAGAGCTTCCGGACCTGATCCTGCTCCGCAGTGGAAATGGCATAGAGGAAGACGAAGAAACCGAAAAGCACCGTGACGAAATCGGCATAGGACACCAGCCAGCGGTCGTTGCTTGGTCCCTCGCTGTCGCTGCGGCGGCGTCTCATGGGCGGCTCCTCAGCGGTGCATGAAGCCCTGCAGCCGCAGTTCGATGGTGTTCGGGTTCTCCCCCTCCAGCACACTGAGAAGGCCGTCGATCATCATCTCCTGATAGCGGCTGCGGTAATGGACCAGACTCCGGAGCTTGCTGGCCACCGGGAAGCACAGCAGGTTCGCCAGCGCAATGCCGTAGATGGTGGCCACGAAGGCGGTGGCAATGCCCGTTCCCACCTGGGCGGGGTCCTCGAGGTGCGTCATGACCTGGATCAGGCCCATAACCGCCCCGATGATGCCAATGGTGGGCGCATACCCCCCCATGGACTCAAACACCCTGGCGGCTTCCAGGTCGCCCTGTTCCCGGGATTCCAGATCGGTTTCAAGCATGGAGCGGATGGTTTCCGGCTCCAGGCCGTCCACCAGCAGCTGCAGCCCCTTGCGGGCAAAGGGTTCGGTTTCCTGCTCGGCCACCGACTCCAGGCCGAGAATGCCATCCTTGCGGGATTTCATGCTCCAGCCGACCACTTTCTCGGCCCCGTCCCCCATGCTGACGTCCGGAGGCGAGAACACCCAGCGCAGCAGCACCATGGCGCGGCGCAACACACTGCTCGGGGTCTGCAGCGTAATCGCGGCAAGGGTGCCGCCAATGACGATCACCACGGCGGGCAGATTGATCAGCGAGCCCAGCGTGCCACCCTCGAGGACGGTGCCCCCGAGCAGCGCGGCAAATGCCAGAATGACACCAAGCAGGCTGAGCGGATCCATCAGGTGACGCCCTCGGTCAACCGGCCCGCGATCCGCTCCAACGGCAGCACTTCATCGGACAGCCCGGCCTTGGCCACGGCCATGGGCATGCCATAGATCACCGAGGTTTTCTCATCCTGGGACCAGACCACGGATCCCGACTGCTTCATCAGACGGCAGCCCTCCTTGCCGTCCGCGCCCATGCCGGTGAGGATCACGGCCAGCGTCTTGCCGGGATAACCACGTGCGATCGAACCAAAGGTGACGTCCACGCACGGTCGGTAGTTGAGGCGGCCATCATCCGGTACCACCCGGATGCGGCCGACGCCTCCCTTTTTCTCCACCAGCATCTGCTGTCCACCCGGGGCAAGCAGTGCCACCCCGGGTTCCAGCGTATCGCCATCCTGTGCCTGCCGCACCTTGATACGGCAGAGCTTGTCCAGCCGGTCCGCGAAGGCCAGCGTGAAACTGGCCGGCATATGCTGGACCAAAATGATGGGAGCCGGAAAATTGGCGGGGAGCTCGGCCAGCACCTTCTGCAGAGCAATCGGGCCACCGGTGGAGGTGCCGATGGCCACAATGTCGTAATGACGGGCCGCCGTCCGGCGCTGGCTGCCACCGCTGCTTTCGGCTGCGGCTGCGTCGGCGGCTGCGGTGGCTGACTGGCGGGGCTCGGTTCGCTGCCGGCGTTCGGGGGCCGCCCTCTGTGTGGGCGCCTGCTGTCGGGTCTCCGTGGCGGCTGCACCCGTGCTTCCGCTCGCCGGCGCCGATGCCCCGGCACCGGCGCCACTGCTGCGCCCCCGGCCGGGGTGACTCCGCGCCACCTCAAGCAGGCGCTTGCGAAGAATCTCCTGGAGGCGACTGGAGGAACGGGCGATCTCCTCGAAGTTCTTGGGCAGGAAATCCACCGCCCCCGCCTCGAGGGCGTCCAGCGTCACGCGTGCGCCCTCGTAGGTGAGCGACGAGAACATCAGAACCGGAGTGGGATGGCTTTCCATGATCTTCCGAACTGCCGTGATGCCGTCCATGACCGGCATCTCGTAGTCCATGGTGATCACGTCCGGCCGGTGTTTCTCAACCAGGCTCAGAGCCTCCTGCCCGTTAGTGGCAGTGGCCACAACCTGCAGCTCGCCGGTGGCCGACAGGATCTCTGTCAGGCGCTTTCGGAAAAACCCGGAATCATCAACAACAAGGACGGAAACCGTCATCCAAGACTCCAATCAATGGGCCCGGCCCGCGGTGCTGCTGCGCCGGTGACGCGGACCGGTTGTCAGGCGTAATGCTGGAGAAGGCTGGGCACGTCAAGAATCAGAGCGATGGTACCATCTCCGGTGATGGTGGCACCGGCCATGCCCGCCGTCCCATGGAGCATCTTGCCCAGCGGCTTGATAACCACCTCTTCCTGACCGATCAGCTGGTCAACCACAAAGCCCACACGCTTGGTACCGACCGCAACCACCACCACATGGGCATCGGTATCGTCGGTCTCCACGGAGGCCCCCTCGACCAGCCATTTCTTGATGTAGAAGAGCGGGTACACATGATCCCGGACCACGATGCACTCCCGCCCGTCCACGATGTTCTTCTTGCTGAGATCCAGATGGAAGATCTCCACCACGTTCACAAGTGGCAACGCGAACGGCTGATCCTCGAGCTTCACCATGAGCGTCGGCATGATCGCCAGGGTCAGCGGCACCTTGATCACGATGCGCGACCCCCGCCCCAGCTCCGAGTCGATGTCGATGGAGCCGTTGAGCTGGTTGATCTTGGTCTTGACCACATCCATGCCCACGCCGCGCCCGGAGACGTCGGAAATCTCGGTCTTGGTGGAGAACCCCGGCGCGAAGATCAGCTGATAGCATTCGTTCTCCGTCAGCCGGTCCGCGGCTTCCTGCTCGTACACGCCCTTATCAACCGCCTTGCGGCGCAGGGCCTCGGGATCCATCCCCCCACCATCATCCTCGATCACCAGCTGGATATGGTCACCCTCCTGCTCCGCGGAAAGCGCCACGCGGCCGACGCGCGGCTTGCCGTTACGCTCGCGCTCATCCGGCATCTCAACACCATGGTCCACGGCGTTGCGCACCAGATGCACCAGCGGGTCGGACAGGGCCTCGACAAGGTTCTTGTCGAGGTCGGTATCCTCGCCGCTCATGCTCAGGTTCACTTCCTTCTCGAGGCTGCGGGCCAGATCCCGGACAACCCGGGGGAAGCGACCGAATACCTTCTTGATCGGCTGCATCCGGGTCTGCATCACGGAGGACTGCAGATCCCCGGTCACCACATCCAGATTGGAAACCGTCTTCTGCACGCGCCCGTCTTCCAGCTCATCACTGAGGCGCTTGAGCCGGTTCCGGATGAGCACCAGCTCACCCACCATGTTCATGATGTCATCAAGACGACGGGTGTCGACCCTGACAGTGGACTCTGCGGCCGCGGCAGCCTGGTCCTTACCACCACCCCCGCCACCGCCGGCAGCGGGTTTCTGTTCGCCACCACTCTTGGCGCCACCACCGGATCCTCCGCCCGCGGAAGAAGCCTGTCCTCCACCAGCGGGTTTTTCGGCGGAGGCGCCGGCCTCAGATGCTGCCGGGGTTGCGGGAGCCGCTGCAGGCGCTTCAGCAGCTTCGGGCTGTGCCGGCGCAGACTGGCTGGCGCTGGCGCTGCCGGTGGTCTCCGGCTTGAACTGGCCGGGGCCATGAAGCTCATCCAGCAGGGACTCGAATTCGTCCTCACTGATCTCGTCATCATCACCCGAGGAGGACTCGCCCTCCGCACTGCCCTGGCTGCCACCACTGTCACTGCTCACCGCCTCCGGTGCGGGGGGCGCGCCGGCGTGCTGGCCCTCACCATGGAGCTGATCCAGAAGTGCTTCGAATTCGTCCTCGCTAATCTCATCGTCATCACCGGAGGCATTCTCCGGCTGGGCCGGTGCAGCGGACTGTGACTCCCCCTGGCCATCCTGATCCTGGGGATCGATCGCATCAAGCAGCTGCTCGAATTCGTCGTCGGTGATATCCCCTTCCTGGTCCCCGCTCTGCGCTCCCGACTGCTGTTGACCCGCGGCGGGCTGGGCGGATTCGGTACCACCGCCATCCTCGCTTTCCGGTTTCGCCAGGCGCGCCAGCTGCTCCAGAAGCTGCGGGTCGGCGGGCGTTGGTGCCTCGCGACTGCGGACCTCGTCAAACTGGGTATTGACCACGTCCAGTGCCTTCAGCACCACGTCCATCAGGTTGGAGTCGACCGTGCGCCCGCCGTTGCGCAACGTATCAAACACGTTCTCGGCCTTGTGGCAACAGTCAACCAGAGCGTCAAGCTGCATGAAGCCAGCACCACCCTTGACGGTATGGAACCCCCGGAAAATGGCATTCAGAAGATCCATATCATCGGGGTTGTTCTCAAGCTCCACCAGCTGCTCAGAAAGCTGTTCGAGTATCTCACCGGACTCAACCAGGAAATCCTGGAGGATCTCTTCGTCCGCATCCAACGCCATGCAACGTCTCCTTAAAAGCCGAGACTGGACAGCAGGTCGTCAACCTCGTCCTGTCCGGAAACCACATCCTGCTGCGACTCGTCGATCTGGGGACCCTCGCCCCTGCTGCTCACCGCGTCTTCCTGACTGCCTTCTTCCTGGTCATGGACCACACCGGTAATCCTGTCCACATCACTGGCCATGACCATCAACTTCACCAGGTGATCCTCTACTTCCTTCACCAGCGAGGTGACGCGCTGGATGACCTGCCCGGTGAGATCCTGGAAGTCCTGCGCCAGCAGGATTTCGGAAAGATTGCCGTGCAGCCGGTCCGAGTCCGAGACGATTCGATCCAGAAAGGCATCGATCCGCCGGTAGAGTTCGCGGAACTCGGACGGTTTCATCTCGCGGCGGCGCAGTCTTCCCCAGTCCTCGCGGATGGCATTGGCTTCCTCGCGCAGATTGGAGGCCACCGGCATGGTGTCCTCAACCAGGTCCATGGTCTTGTTGGCCGAGCGACTGGTCAGCTGAACAACGTAATCCAGACGATCAGACGCATCCGCCATTTTGGACAGCTCTTCCTGCTGCTCACGGTTCTCCGCCTTGATCTCGAAATTGCGCAGGGCTTCATGGAGGCTGCGTGTCAGGCGGCCAACCTCGCGATAGAGGCTGCGATCACGCACCTCGCCCAGCTCAGCGATACGCTGCATGGCATCGCTGATGTTGCCCTGGTCTAGGGCTTCCTTGAGGCCAGTGGCATGCTCTTTGAGCTCCTCGGCCACTTCCTCGGTAATGTCTTCCCGGTTGAGCTCACTCATGCCGTCTGCACCTGGTTCACTCGACACGTTCAAATATCTTCTCGATCTTGTCCTTGAGGACCGCGGCTGTGAACGGCTTGACCACATAGCCGTTCACGCCCGCCTGGGCGGCGGCTACGATCTGGTCCCGCTTGGCCTCAGCGGTCACCATCAGAATGGGAAGATGCTTGAGATTCTCGTCCGCCCGGACCGCCTGAAGCAGCTCCATGCCGCTCATGCCGGGCATGTTCCAGTCGGTCACCAGGAAGTCGAACTTGCCGTTGCGCAGCATCGGCAGCGCGGTATTACCATCATCCGCTTCCTCAATGTTGTTGAAGCCGAGGTCGCGCAGCAGGTTCCTCACGATCCGTCTCATCGTGGAGAAATCATCCACAACAAGAATCTTCATGTTCTTGTCCAAAACAGCCTCCAAACACTCCGGTTGTTGTCACGTCTGCCTGAGCGGCCCGTGCACCAACACTCACTTTCACAGTCTAGACGTTTGTTACGATCTCACCAGTCAGTCCCCGGTACGCTCGAGCATCCGCGCCCGCAACCGGGCCGCGGCCTGGCCGTGGATCTGGCTCACCCGGGATTCACTGACCTCAAGAACCGCTCCGATTTCCTTGAGGTTGAGTTCCTCCTGATAGTACAGCGACAGCACCAGCCGTTCCCGTTCGGGCAGGCGCTCAATCTCTCCGGCCAGGGCGCTGCGGAAATCCGCATCCTGGAGTTCCCCCTCGGGTCCGTCCTGTGGGGCCTGGTCATTGATGTGCTCATTCTTCTCGGTCAGCTCGTCCAGGCTGAACAGGCGGCCGGTGGTGGCATCACTGGCACGGCTGTGGTAATCGTCCAGCGATACCCCGAGTTCCCCGGCGATTTCCGCGTCCTTGGCATCACGGCCTTCACGCGCCTCGACGGTGTGGATCGCCTCCGAGATGCGGCGTGCGTTGCGGTGCACTGAGCGCGGGACCCAGTCGCCCCGGCGGATCTCGTCCACGATGGCCCCGCGGATGCGGATCCCCGCATAGGTCTCAAAGGTCGCCCCCTGGCCGGACTCGTACCGGCGTGCCGCCTCCAGAAGGCCGACCATGCCGGCCTGCATCAGGTCCTCGAGCTGGATATGCTCGGGCAGGCGCGCCATCAGATGCAGCGCGATCTTCTTGACCAGCGGCATGTGGGTCTCCACGAGTTCATCCACATCCGCCCGGACGGTCTGTGTGTAGAGATCCAGCGGCCCGGACTGCGTCATGGTTTGGCCACTCCCGTAAGCCCCTGCTCAAGGATGGAACGCCCTGTCAGTCCTGCACAAGCCGTTCAACAAAAAATTCAAGATGGCCCCTGGGCGATGAGGGCAGCGGCCACTGATCCACCTTCCTGGCCAGCTGCCGGAACGCCTGGGAGGCCTTCGCCTCCGGGTATACGTCCATGACGGCTTTCTGGCGCCGCACCGCTTTCTTGACCGACTCATCAAGGGGGATACTGCCCACGTACTGCAGAGCCACATCCAGGAACCTCTCGGTAACCCGGTAAAGCTTGTCGTAGAGCGCCTTGCCATCCTGCTCGGTACGCACCATGTTCGCCAGAACGCGGAACCGGTGGGTATCGTAGTCCCGGTTCATGAGCTTGATCAGCGCGTAGGTGTCGGTGATGGAGGTGGGCTCGTCGTTGACCACCAGGATCATCTCCTGGGAGGCCCGGAGAAAACTGACCACGGATTCCGAGATGCCCGCTGCTGTATCCACAATGAGTACGTCGATATCGTCGCCGAGTTCACTGAACGCGGAAATCAGCCCGGCGTGCTCCATGTGGCTGAGGTTGGTCATGCGCTGGGTTCCGGACGAGGCGGGCACAATGCGGATCCCCCCCGGGCCGTCGACGAGGATGTCGCTGAGCGTACACTCGCCAGCGAGCACATCGGAGATATTGTAGGTGGCGGTTATCCCCAGAAGCACATCAATGTTGGCAAGACCCAGGTCGGCGTCGAGCACCACCACGCGCTGGCCCATCTCACAAAGCGCGATGCCGAGATTGACCGAGACGTTGCTCTTGCCGACGCCGCCCTTGCCACCGGTGACCGCAATCACCTGTACCGGTTTACTCATGCGGAATGGGCTCTCCCGTCCTGTTGCTGGTCCATTGATAGGAGACGCCCGATCCCATATCAGGCGCCTTCGGCCATGGCGCTTTCGCCGCGATTGAGCGCCTGGTGGCGCCGCACCGCCTGCTTGACCAGATCCGCTGCGCCCGCGCGGTGCAGATCATCCGGTATCTTCTGACCATTGGTGTAGAACGCGACCGGCAGCCGGCTCTGCGCCGCAAAGCCTACCACCTCGCCGAGGGTCAGCGCCTCATCCGTCTTCGTCAGGATGCAGCCCGCCAACCCAACGGCATTATAGCAATGCCACGTGGATTGCATAATGCGCGGCTGGCTTGTCGCCGAAATCAGCAGGTAGGGCCGCACCGGATGCCGGCTGCTGACCAGCTCCTCGATCTGTTCCTGCCAGCCACGATCCGCCGCTGTCAGGCCCGCCGTATCAATCAGGATCAGCTTGCGGTCGGACAGGTCATCCAGGATGGCATCCAGACTGTTGGCCTCGTCCACCACCCGCACCGGCACATTCAGGATGCGACCGAATACGAACAGCTGCTCATGGGCTGCCACACGATAGCGGTCCGTGGTCACCAGCGCCAGCTGTTCCGCACCGTGACGCAGAACGAACTGCGCCGCCATTTTACCGATGGTGGTGGTCTTGCCGGAACCCGTGGGGCCGAGCAGGGCATAGATGCCGCCGCGCTCCAGTGGATTCTCCCGAATGGTTTCCACCCGGGCCGCCAGCGCCTTGAGCGCGCTCTTCCAGCCAGCGTCCAGCCGTCCCTGGCCATGCTCGGCAGCCAGCTCGCGGCCCTGATCACGCGGCAGCCCCAGATCCTGGAGCCGATCCGACAGCCGCTGCTCCACCACGCCCTGGGTCTTTTCACCGGGTTTCGCGGTACTCTGCTGGCCGTTCATCTGCTGCAGCATATCCCTCAGGGAATGGATCTCGGCCCGCATGGAGCTCAGCGCATCCCCCGACTCGCCCGGCGAGGCGGCGTTTTCCGTCTCCACCTCCGGCTCCGCGCTGCCCACGGCCGCCGGCCCCACCGGCTCCTGACCGTGGTGCGAGCGCTGCTGCACCTCGCTGATGTGGGCCCGGGATTTGGCCATGGCCTCTTCCAGCTTGCGGTGTTTCTCCGCCTGCAACTCAGCCAGACGCGCGGCGTTGGCCTTGTCCTCGTCCGCCACGCCCAGCTGGCTGCGGACCTCGCCTTCGTCATAATCCAGTGCCGTCACGATTTCGACGCCGTCCTCCACCCGCTTGCTCGAGAGGATCACCGCGTCATCACCCATTTCACTGCGGACCATCCGCAGCGCCTCGGGCATGGTGGGAGCAAAAAAGCGTTTGACTTGCATGGCAGGGAACCTCCGCCGCCGTCAGTTTATTGGCCTATGGACGACACAATCGTGACCTGCTTGTTCTCCGGAATCTCCTGGTAGGAAAGAACGTGCAGCCGTTCCACCCCATACCGGACAAACCTTGCCAGTACCGGCCGCAGGGGAGCCGATACCAGAAGGATGGCGGGCTTGCCGACCGCCTCCTGTTTCTGGGCCGCATCCGAGAGTGAGCGCTGGAGTTTCTCCACCATATTGGGCTCCAGGATCATGCCGATGTCATCGGCCGTGCCGGATTGCTGACCCTGCTGTACAGACTTAAGCAACATCTGTTCCAGTTGCGGATCCAGCGTGATCACCGGCAGCTCATTCTCGTTACCCACCAGCTTCTGGATGATCATGCGCTTGAGCGACTTGCGCGCCGCAGTGGTCAGAACGCTCGGGTCCTGGCTGCGCGGCTGAACATTGACGATGGCCTCGGCGATACTGCGCATATCCCGGATCGGCACCTCTTCCAACAGCAGGTTCTGCAGCACCTTCAGCAGCAGGCTGATCGACACGGTGTTGGGCACCAGCTCCTCGGCCAGCTTGGGCGAGGCCTTCTCAAGCTGGTCCAGCCACTTCTGCACTTCCTCGTGGCCAAGAAGCTCGTGGGCATGCTCCTGCAGCACCTGGTTCAGGTGGGTTGCAACCACGGTGGAGGCATCCACCACGGTGTAGCCAAGGGTCTGCGCCTGGTCGCGCTGGGCGGGCTCAATCCAGGTCGCATCCAGGCCGAAAGCCGGATCCTTGCCAGCGATCCCCTCGATCTTGCCGAACACCTGACCGGGATCAATGGCCAGCTCCCGGTCCGGATGGATCTCCGCCTCCGCCAGCGTCACGCCCATCAGGGTGATGCGATAGACATTGGGCATCAGGTCCAGGTTGTCGCGGATGTGCACCGAGGGCATGAGAAAGCCCAGATCCTGGGAAAGCTTCTTGCGCACCCCCTTGATCCGGGCCAGAAGCTGGCCCCCCTGGTTCTTGTCCACCAGCGGGATCAGACGGTAGCCCACCTCAAGGCCGACAATGTCCACACTGACCACGTCCTCCCAGGCCAGCTCCTTGGTTTCACCGGTGCCACCACCGGGCAGCGCCTGCTGCTGGTCCTCGGTGAGGGTCCGCTGCTGGGCGCCACCACTCTCGCCGCCGGCGCCCTGGCGGGCCACCGGCGCGGCACCGGCGCCCTCCTCCACAACCTGCTGGCCACGCTTCCAGATGAACCACGCGATCGCCACCGCGGTGCCCCCAAGCCCCATGAACGCCACCGTGGGCATGCCCGGAATCAGACTGAGGCCAATCAGGATGCCGCCGGCGATGCCGATGGCATTCGGAGAGGAGAACATCTGCTCGACGACCTGGGAGCTCATCTCCTGGGACTTACCCACCCGCGTCACGATGATGGCGGCAGCGGCGGAGAGCAGCAGCGAGGGAATCTGGGCGACCAGGCCGTCGCCAATGGTCAGCAGCGCGTAGTTCTCAACCGCCTGACCGAAAGCCAGCCCGTGCTGGAACATGCCGATGCTGACGCCACCGACAATGTTGATGAACAGGATCAGAAGGCCAGCAATGGCGTCGCCACGCACAAACTTCGAAGCGCCGTCCATGGAACCGTAGAAATCTGCCTCGCCGGCCACCTCGGCCCGGCGGTCCCGGGCCTCGTCCTGGCTGATCAGGCCGGCGTTGAGGTCCGCGTCGATGGCCATCTGCTTACCCGGCATGGCGTCCAGGGTGAATCGGGCGCTGACCTCGGAGACCCGACCCGCCCCCTTGGTCACAACAATGAAGTTGATGATCATCAGGATGGCGAAGACCACCAGGCCCACGGCGTAATTGCCGCCGATCAGCACCTCACCGAAGGATTCAATCACCTTACCCGCAGCGGCACCGCCCTCATGCCCGTTCAGCAGCACGATCCGGGTGGAGGCCACGTTCAGCGCCAGCCGCAGCAGCGTGGCCACCAGCAGTACCGTCGGGAAGGCCGCGAAATCCATGGGCCGCATGGCGTAGATCGCCACCAGGATGATCACCAGCGACAGGGCGATATTGAAAGTGAAGGCCACGTCCAGCAGGAAGACCGGAATGGGCAGGGTCATCATGCCCAAAAGCACCATGAGCATGAACGGGATCGCGATATTCCCGTCCAGAATGCCCTTCAGGCTCCTGAGCTGGTCGATTGCCACCGCCCGATCCATGACCGTCCGGTACCTCCAAGCGCTGATGAATGATCAGGGCGCCGTTTTTCTGGCGCCAAACCGGGTTACAGAATGGTTATTGCAAGCGCCATACCAGATCGGTCATTCATCGCGTCTGAGATCATCCGGAATCGGCAGCTTCGGCATAACCGGTTTCTGACCCCCATTGCGGCGGTACTGCCGGAGCTGGAAGAGATAGGCCAGAACCTGGGCCACGGCCATGTAGAGGCCTTCGGGAATGTTATCGCCGATCTCCGTGTTGTGGTAGACGGCGCGTGCCAGCGGCGGCGTGCGCAGCACATCCACCCGGTTCTCCCGGGCGATCTCCATGATCTTGGTAGCAATCTCATCCGCACCCTTGGCCACAACCACGGGCGCCGCCATGCTCTTGCCATCGTACTTCAGGGCCACGGCGTAGTGTTCCGGGTTGGTGATCACCACGTCCGCACTGGGCACATCCTCCATCATGCGCCGCTGGGTCATCTCCTGCTGCAGCTGGCGGACCTTCTGCTTGACCTCGGGTTTGCCCTCGGTCTCCTTGAACTCGTCCTTCACCTCCTGCTTGGACATGCGCATCTTCTTCTGGTGATCGTGGATCTGGAACGGAATGTCGATCACCGCGATGATGATGGTCGAACAGGACAGCAGGAAGAAGCTCCAGGCCAGCGTCCAGAGCGTGTGCTCGGTGGCCCGGTTCGGTGATTCACTGGAGATGGCGAGCAGGTCCTCCGTGCGGATATCCAGAATCGCCACGGCAATGAGAAGGACCAGCGAGACCTTGGCCACACTCTTGCCCAGCTCCACCAGGGAGCGGATACCGAACATCCGCCCCAGCCCCTTGACCGGGCTCATCCGGCTCAGCTGCGGCGCTATCGCCTTGCCGGAGAGGAGGAAACCACTGAGCATGATCGGCCCCAGGAAGGCCGCCACCGCCAGGGCGATGAGAAGCGGCGTCAGGGCCAGGGCCGCGGTGGTGGCGGACTGGCCCAGGTGCTGGAGCATCTGGGAGGTGTCAAAAATCTGACCCCGCTCCAGCGCGAAGTTGAACTCAAACACCTGCTTGAGCTCCCCGCCCATTGCTCCCCCGAACAGCAGCAGCCCAGTGGCCCCGGCCATCAGGACCAGTGCGGTGCCCAGGTCCTTGGACTGGGGAACCTGGCCTTCCTCCCGGGCCTTCTCAAGCCGTCTGGGCGTCGGGTCTTCCGTTTTTTCCTGGCTGTCGTCGCCACCACCTTCCGCCATGGAATGCCCTCCGGATCAGGTCTGCTGCATCTGACGCAGGAAGATGAATGTCTCGCGGCTGAACTCCTGGAACTGCGGAGCCAGGTCCCGCACCAGAACCCAGTTGGCAAACAGCCCGAACAGCAGCGCGATCGGAAAGCCGATGGCGAAGATGTTCATCTGGGGGGCCGCGCGCGTCATCACGCCGAACGAGATGTAGACGATCAGCACCGCCGCCATGGCCGGCAGTGCCAGCAGCATGGCGCTGGCAAAGAGCCAGGTCATGCGATGGGCCAGTTCCCGGAAGGACTCGATCGCCAGCCCGTCCGTTGCGATCGGCACGGTGTTGAAGCTTTCGACCAGCACATCGAACAGCACCAGGTGCCCATTCATCGCCAGGAACAGAAGCGTAATGCCGTTGAGATAGAACTGGGAGAGTACAGGCACGTTGACCCCATTGCTGGGGTCCACCATGGAGGCAAACCCGAGCCCCATCTGCATCGCAATCATCTGGCCGGCCACCACGAACAGCTGGAAGAGCATGTAGACGGCAAACCCCATGGCGCTGCCGATCAGCACCTGCTGGATGGAGATCACGGCCATTTCCGGTGAAATCGAGTCAAGCACTGGCACATCACCCACCATGGGCATCACCAGGATGGTCATGACGACGGCCAGCCCAACACGGATGCGGGCAGTCACCAGCTGGGTCCCGAAGATGGGGATCACCATCAGGAAGCTGCCGATGCGGAACAGCGGCCAGAGGAACTGCCCCAGCCACTGCCCGATTGCGTCCGGTCCCAGTTCAATCGGCATGGGCCTACCCGATCATGTTGGGAATGTTGTTGATCAGCTCATTGGTGTGGTCCAGCAGCAGGGTCAGCAGCCAGGGCCCCCACACAATCAGCACCAGCAGGGTCACAATGAGTCGCGGCAGAAAGCTCAGTGTCTGCTCGTTGATCTGGGTTGCGGCCTGGAAGGTGGAGACCACCAGGCCCACCAGCAGCCCCGGCCCGATGATCGCCAGCGCCATCAGCACGATCAGCCAGAGGGCGTCCCGCATCAATTCTATGACCAGTTCCGGTGTCATCAGCGCCTCCCCTATATCCCGTAGCTGGCCGCAAGAGTGCCCATCACCATGGCCCACCCGTCCACCAGCACGAACAGCATGATCTTGAACGGCAACGAAATGATGATCGGTGACAGCATCATCATGCCCATGGCCATGAGCACACTCGCCACCACCATGTCGATGATCAGGAAGGGAATGAACAGCATGAACCCGATCTGGAACGCGGTCTTGAGCTCACTGGTCACGAAGGCCGGCATCAGGATCCAGAAGGAAACGTCCTCGGGCCCCTCATAGCTGTCCTCCTCGCCCGCGATCCGGACGAACATGTTCAGGTCGGTCTTCCGGGTCTGGCCGATCATGAACTCCCTGAACGGCTGACTGGCGTTCTCCACCGCCTCCATGGGCGCCATTTCCTCATTGAGGTAGGGCTGCAGCGCCTCTTCATTGGCGCGCTCGAACACCGGCGACATGATGAAGATGGAAAGGAAGAGCGCGAGTCCGATCAGGATCTGGTTGGAAGGCGTCTGCTGGAGGCCGATGGCCTGGCGCAGGATGGCGAAGGTAACGATGATGCGGGTGAAGGATGTCATCATCATCAGCGCCGCGGGCAGAAAGCTCAGCGCCGTCATCAGCGCCACGATCTGCAGGGTCACGGAGTACTGCTGTTCGCCATCCTCGGTGGTGGTGAGCGACAGCGCCGGAATGCCGTCAGGCGCCGCCTGAGCCAGCAGGGGGGCGAACAGCAGCAGTGCCCCCGTAATCCAAGCGCGCCTCGATGTCATGGATGATCCCCCTAGCTGTCATTGGAGTCTCCCGTTGTGCCGCGCCCCATCACCTGTTGGAGCTTGCGGGCGAAGTCACCACTGCCCGCGGGTTGCGAGGCGGTGACAACGGGTTCATCAAAGACATGCAGGGTTCGTACCGATTGTGGCGTTATGCCGATAAGTATCTGTTTACCGCCAACTTCCACCAGAGCCACACGCTCTTTCTGGCCCACGGAAAGCACCGCCACCACCTTGAGCGCCTGAGTATTGACGCCACCCAGCCCCTGGACGCGACGGGCGATCCAGCCGCTGAAGACGATCACCGCCAGCACCACGATCAGCCCCGCGCCCAGTGTGAGCGCGGTGGTCATGGTATCCGGCGCACCGACGCCCATACCGTCACCGCCGGATTCCTGCTGGGCTTCCTGGGCCATGACCAGCATCGGCAGAAGACCGGTCAGGCCCAGCGCCAGGCGGCTGAACAGTGCGGACCGGCTCATTTGGAGAGCTTGCGGATGCGTTCGGAGGGGCTGATCACATCCGTGAGGCGGATGCCGAACTTCTCGTTCACCATCACCACCTCGCCGTGCGCGATCAGCATGCCATTGACCAGCACATCCAGCGGTTCCCCGGCCAGCCGGTCCAGCTCAATCACTGAGCCCTGGTTGAGCTGGAGCAGGTTGCGGATCGGGATACTGGTATTACCCACCTCCATGGAGATGGTTACCGGAATATCGAGGATCACATCCAGGTCCGGGTGCTGCTCCCCGCCCGGCTCGGGCTCATGGGTGAAATCCTGCATGGGCGCCTGACGGACGTCCTCGCCACCGCCATTGCCGTTGCCGCCATCACTGCCGCCCGCCTCGGCCATGGCCGCCGCCCATTCATCACCCCGGGCATCCTCGCCGCCCTCGCTCTCGCCTTCACCGGCCTCACCCATGGCCTGTTCCCATTCGGCGGCGAGCTTCTCATCCTCGGTCATTTCCTCGCCATTGCCGTTGTGTTCGTCTTCAGCCATTATCGTGAACCTTCAGCTTGTTGTTGGTCTCGGGCCGCTTGATCTGCTCCGTCACACGCAGCGCCATGTTTCCGTCACGGGTTCCCATCTGCCCCTTGTAGATGGGGATGCCATTGGCGGTCATGGTCGCCTCCTCGGGCATGTCGATGGGAATGATGTCCCCCGCCTCGAACTGCGCGACCTCACGCAGCGAAATCTGGCGCTCGGCCACGGTCACGTTCACCGGCACGTCGACTTCCTTGATGTCCTCCTGCAGAGCGTTGACCCAGCGTTCATCAACCTCGTCCACGTCACTCTGAACGCCCGCGTCCAGAAGTTCGCGGATGGGCTCAACCATCGAATACGGGATGGCGATGTCCATCTCACCACCCCCACCGTCCAGCTCGATCTGAAACGTGCTGACAATCACCACCTCGCTGGGGCTGACGATGTTCGCCATGGAGGGGTTCACCTCCGACGACAGGTATTCGAAGTCCACCTTGAACACCGCACTCCAGGCTTCCTTCATGTCCTGGAACACCTGCTCCAGCACCATCTGCACAATGCGCGTCTCGGTGGGTGTGAACTCCCGCCCCTCGATCTTGGCATGGCGCCCTTCCCCGCCGAAGAAGTTATCGACCAGCTTGAACACCAGCTTGGCATCCATGATGTAGAGCGCCGTGCCCCGCAGCGGCCGCATCTTGACCAGGTTGAGGCTCGTGGGCACGAACAGGGTATGGATGTATTCACCGAATTTCATGATCTGGATGCCGGCCGCTGCCACATCCGCATTGCGCCGAAGAAGATTGAACAGACTGATCCGGGTGTAGCGTGCAAACCGCTCGTTGATCATCTCCAGCGTCGGCATGCGGCCGCGGACGATGCGGTCCTGGGTTGCCAGATCAAAGGTCTTGGCTTCGCCGGTATCCTCTTCGTCATCGGTGTCCACGTCGCCATCGTCAACACCGTGGAGCAGCGCGTCGATTTCATCCTGCGACAGCAGATCCTGCATGATTCTTCCCCAGCCCGGGTCCGTATCCCCGGGTCACTGCATGACAAAGTTGGTGAACAGTACCCGCTCAATCGAGGACGCGTTCTCAGACTCGAGCACCGCGTTCACGGCATCGCGCATGTCCTCTAGGAGTGCCTGCTTGCCCTCGTGGGTCCGCAGCTGGGCGAACGACTGCTCCTGCAGCAGGCCCCTGAGCCGGCTGCGCACCGTGGCGCGGTGGCGTTCAAGCGCGGACGACACATCATCCTCACGCATGACAAAGGCCAGATGCAGCTGCAGATAACGCTGCTGATCCCCGCTGACCGACACCACCAGCGGATCCTCAAGTTCAAAATAGCTGGCCGGCTTATGGCCGTCCTCCTGCTCCTGGCCCTCATCGCTGGCACTCCCGTCCACGGATCCGCCCAGAAACCAGAACGTCCCCGCGACCGACAGTCCCACTGCCAGAATCACAGCCAGCGCTGCGATGATAATGGTTTTGAGTTTCCCGCCTTTACCGTTGCCGGCCATGCCGTATTCCCGTCGCTCAGTGACAGCTGCCCGGGGGCAGCAATTCGTGTGCCATCAATATAGTTGACCGGGTCGGGTCAGGGCCAGCCCCGGCCTCACGCATAGGTATCAATGCCGTCGTCGAGAGTGATGGTGGACTCAGCTGCGACAACGGTTTCGCCCGCGCCGCCGGCCGGACCGGATCCGTCACCCGCACCGGACTCACCTTCAGCGGTTTCCTCGCCATCACCACCCGTGGCCTCCCCGGAGACATCAAAGTCAGCCAGATTGAGTCCTTCCTGCTCCAGCATGTCCCGCAGACGACTGCTGTTGAGTTCCAGCATCTCCCGGACCTGGCTGTTCTGCGCATTGACGGTCACCTGGGCCTGATCGTTCTGGACCGAGACACGGACCTCGATCGGCCCCATATCAGGCGGGTTCAGCTGGATGTCCGCGGACTGGATGCTGCGCCCGGCCAGCCACGCGATCTTGCCAGCAACCTGTTCACTCCACTGTTTCTGCTGCTGTACCGGGGTTTCCACGGTTGTGGTGTATTGCCTCAGGGTGGCGTCACGGGCCGCCTCGGCACGGGTGAAGGTCTGCTGCGTCAGCCCCGGCGCCTCACTGCTGCGGTTCCCTGATTCCTGGCCGCCACTGTTCTCCACGGCGACCAGGCGCAGGCCCTCAAAACGCAGATCAGTGCTGCCAGACTCACTGCTCTGTCCGTTCTGCCCGCTCAG
>JBNJDI010000048.1:0-18781 GCA_051744725.1 Pseudomonadota bacterium
GGGCATGACCAATGTTGATTTCCACCCCATAGAAGAAGTCTGGAACGCTCTGACCCATGGCCTGGGCGCGGTGCTGGCGCTTGCAGGAGCCATCGTTCTGGTGGTTCTGGCCGCCGTTCACGGCGACGTATGGTCCATCACCGGTGCGTCTGTCTACGGCGTCAGCATGGTCGTTCTCTTTCTGGCCTCCACCCTTTACCACAGTGCGCGCCGGCCGACCCTGCGCCGGGCCTTCAAGATGTTCGATCATTGCGCGATCTTCCTGCTGATTGCCGGTACCTATACACCCTTCCTGCTGGTGAACATGCGCGGGACCCTGGGCTGGACCCTGTTCGCCATTATCTGGGGGCTGGCCCTGGCCGGTATCGTGTTCAAGCTGGTGTTTGGCCATCGTTATCAGGCTCTGGAGGTGGGCACTTTCCTGGTGATGGGGTGGCTGGTGGTGGTCGCGGCCACCGAGCTGCCCGCCATCCTGGGGGTAACCGAGCTGGCATTGCTGGTCGCCGGCGGGCTTTCCTACACGGTTGGGGTGGTCTTCTACCTCCTGAACCGGATTCCCTACAATCACGCCATCTGGCACCTGTTCGTTCTGGCCGGGGGCGCCCTGCATTATTTTGCCGTCTATAACGGTTTTCTGACCGCCTGGCAGAACTGATGAATTTACTGCGCTGAGCCCGTGGCTGTGCGCTTCGGGGCTGATATCATGCGCTGATGATGACCCCGAAAGCTCTCCGGTTCCTCTTTCTTCCGCTGTTGATCCTGGCCGTGGCTGGCGTCCGTGCAGCGGAACTGGAAGTCATTGTTGAGCCGGAAAGCGACGCCCTCCAGTCCAACATCCGTGCCCACGTGGGCGATCTCGGGAACCGGAACGCGGCATCGCTGCGACGTTTCGCCTCCCATGCCCGGGACAGTGCGGCAGAGGCCATCCGGGCACTGGGGTATTACGACGGCGACATACGCTATCAGGTGGTGGACGGGGATCCGCCGGTACTGCGTCTTGAGGTTACGCCGGGCGAGCCCGTGCGCCTGACCAGTGTGCGCATTGAGGTGCGTGGCGAAGGGGCCGATCTGGAGGCCTTCGAGGTCCCGGAGCGGTTGCGGCCCCAAGCCGGTGATGTCCTGAATCATGGGCGCTATGAACAGGTGAAGCGCTTCCTGCAGGGGCGTGCCCAGACACATGGTTTCTTCGACGGCGAGTTCGTCACCCGGGAATTGCGGGTGCGCCCGGATGAACGCGAGGCGGAAATCCGGCTGCTGTACGACAGTGGCCGGCGGTACACCCTGGGCGAAGCCCAGTTTCCCGATGACAGCTATTTTGAACAGGATCTTCTTGAGCGTTTTGTGCGGTTTGAGCCGGGAACGCCCTATCATTCGGATCGTGTGATTGAACTTACCCAGGACCTGAGAGGCGCGGGCTATTTCAATGAGGTGCTCGTGGATGCCGATCCGGGGGCCGCCGAGAACGGCACGATTCCGGTGAACGTCACCGTGGATGAGCGCACACGGCACTCACTGGGCACGGGTATTGGCTTCAGTACCGACGTGGGTCCCCGCCTGCGGGCGACCTGGGATCAGCACTATGTGAATCCCCAGGGTCACCGCCGAGGGGCGGAGTTCGAGGTTTCGCAGCCGCGCCAGAATGCCGGCGTCTACTACGAACTGCCGCTGAACCCGCCCATGACGGATTCACTGCGCTTCACCGGTTCCTACCAGAATGAAGACATCGAAGACACGCGTTCCCGCCGGATCAGCCTGGGGGGCCAGTGGCAGAGCGAGCTGGATTCCGGGTGGCAGCAGGTGGTTTCCCTGCGGCGCGAAGAGACCCGTTTCCGTGTGGGCGATGCCCGTGAACAGCGCACGGTGCTGGTGCTTCCTGGGTTGAGTTACAGCTATCTCCACCGCGACTCCCCGGTGGATCCCTCACGCGGGTATCGTTTCCAGATTGAGGGGGCCGGCGGTCAGCGCGATCTGCTTTCCGACATTGATGTGATCCACCTGGTGGCCTCGGCCCGTGGGCTGATTACCGTGGGCAACGGGCACCGCTTCCTCTCCAGGGTGCGAGCCGGTGGCATCGGAACCAATGACTTTGATCAGGTGCCGCCTTTCCTGCGCTTCTTCGCCGGTGGTGACCAGAGTGTGCGCGGTTACGGGTACCGGACACTGGGCCCAACGAATGAGGACGGCGACAACGTTGGCGGGCGCTTCCTGCTCACCGGAAGCCTGGAATACCAGTACCCCCTGTCGAACAGCTGGCGCCTGGCGACCTTCGTGGATGAGGGCAATGCCTTTGACGATCTCGGGGACCCACTGAAAACCGGTGTGGGCGTGGGCATCCGCTGGATCTCGCCAGTGGGGCCGATCCGCCTGGATATTGCCCGGGGTCTGGATGAACCCGAGAACTTCCGCCTTCACTTCTCCATGGGGCCGGAGCTCTGATGATGCGCCGCCGTGTTCTCTGGGCAGTGATCCTGTTGCCTGTGGTGGTCCTTCTGGCCGTGATGGCGGTGGCGGGCTGGCTGCTGTTCACCGACAGCGGTGGCCGCTGGGCCCTCCAGCAGGTTCCCGGCCTGGAAGTGGTGGGCTACGAAGGCTCGCTGGGCGGTGCCTGGCGTGCCGAGCGCGTGGTCTATGATGACGGCCTGGGGACACGGGCCCGGGTGGAGGGCGCGGAAATCGCCTGGTCACCCGGGTGCCTGTTCACACTGGAACTGTGCGTGGACCGGCTGCATGCCAGCCGGGTTGCTCTCTCCCTGCCCGAGGGCGAAGCCTCGGAAGGCGCCGGCGAGGCCATTGAACTCCCCGCCATTCGGCTGCCGCTGTCCGTATCCGTCGCGGATCTGGATGTCGGTCGGATCACCTGGAACGACACGCTGATCATCGAGGCGATTGAGTCCAGTGCCACACTGAGCAGCGGTACCCTTCAGCTGGATTCGCTGAGGGTGACCCGGGAAGGGCTTGATGCCAGCGCGGAAGGAACCCTCGAAATGCGGGGCGACTGGCCGGTGGATCTGGCCCTGGACCTGGTTTACGACACCGGTACGGATTTTCCGGGTGAGATGGATCTGACGGGGGAGCTGGCCGGAACGGTCACCGCGCTGGATGTGATGGCCCGCATGAGCCGCCCCTGGCAGGCGCGCCTTGAAGGCCGGGTCAATCCCCTTGAGCCCGGCGTCCCGGCCCAAGCCCGCCTGACCGCCGAGCGTTTCGCCGCAACCCCGGATCTGCCATCGCACTACGCGCTGACGGATCTGGTGCTCGATGCCCAGGGTGATCTGGAGGACGGCTGGTCGGTGGAGGGCGATGCGGTACTGGCCACCGAGCCCGGGCTTGATGTGTCGCTGGAAGGGCACACCACCACCGGCCAGGCACGCATCGAGCAGCTCACCGTCTCGGACGGCGAGGGCCGGCCGCGCTCGCTGGGGCTCAATGGCGCCAGGGTCAGCTGGGCTGAGGGGCTGACCGCCAGTGGCTCTCTGGACTGGCACTATTTCCCCTGGCAGCGGCTGGTCCCGGAGCTGCCCGGGGTGCCGGTGGCCGTGAGCGATGCCGGCCTCGACTTTACGCTGGAAGACGGTGAGTACAGCGGGCGCCTGGACGCCCAGCTCTTCACCCGGGAAGGGCCCGTGTGGCTGCGGACACCGATTGACGGTGATTTCGGTCGGGCCCGTTTTGAGGGGCTGGGCCTGGCCAGTGCGCTGGGGCGTGCCACCGGCAATCTGGGGGTGGGCTGGTCCGGGGGCTTCGAATGGCGCACGGACCTGGCGCTGGAGAATCTTCTGCCCGGCCGCCGGCAGCCGGAGCTGGATGGCGTTCTCAGTGGCCGGCTTACAAGCAGCGGCCGCATGACGGATGACGGCCCTGATGGGAATGGCAGGCTGGAACTGGCGGGCAGCCTTCGGGGGCAGGCACTGTGGTTGAACACAGGGGTCCGCCTCCAGGGGGAACAGTGGGAAGTCCCGGCACTGGAGCTGCGTTTCGGTGACAACGGAATCCGGGGCTCCGCCCGCCAGGCCGATCAGCTGCAGGCGGAGCTGGAATGGAACCTGCCGGTGCTGGCCCAGTTCTGGTCCGGTCTTGAAGGGCAGCTTGAGGGGCACGCCAGTGGCCGTAATCTGCTCGGCGAGCCGAAAGGCACCATGGTCTTCAGCGCGCAGGATCTGGAGCTTGCGGAATACGGCGTTGAACTCAGAAAGATGGAGGGCGAGGCGGATCTGGCTGACGACGGTGCGGCCCGGGCCCGGGTGGATTTCTCAGCGCTGGAGGCCCGGGAACAGCAGCTGGAGTCGGGCCAGTTCCGGCTTGCGGGATCCCTGCCTGACCACGAAATGGGTCTTTCCCTGCGGCACCAACAGGGAAGTCTGCGCCTGAGTGCGGCCGGCGCCTGGGGCAGTGAGGGCTGGCAGGGCACGCTCAATGGCGGTGGCATCGCGCTGCCGGGCCAGCACTGGTTGATGGCAACCCCGGCCCGGCTGACCCTGGCCCGGGATGGCGAGGCCCATCTCGGTGCCCACTGCTGGCACTGGGGTGGTGCCCGTCTGTGCAGCGGTGATCAGCGGCTCAATCCAGCCCCATCGCTGCGGCTGGGGATTGCCAACCTGCCCACCCGGGCCTTTCAGCCGTTTCTGCCTCCCACGTTCCGCTGGGAGGAAACCCTGAATGCGCATGCCTCCCTGGAGCTGGATGAGCAGGGGCCGCGCGGGCGGGCATGGATCGATGCGGGCAGCGGTCAGGTCGAGCTGCGCCGTGAAGTGGATCCGGATAACCTGGACGCCGAGGTGGACGAGCAGGAGGGCGAGCAGGCCTGGCAGTGGCTGCCGTTTGAGTACAATCAGTTGCGGGTTGCCGCGGATCTTGGTCCGGAACGTACGAAGGTGACCGCGGATCTTGCCGGGCCGGAGGTCGGGCAGCTTGACCTGGATACCGCGCTCAGGCCGCTGGAGGAGGGCATGCCAGTGGCGGGGCAGCTCAATCTTGATGCGCTGGACCTGGCTCTGATCCGCCCTTTCCTGGACCTGGACACCGTGGAAGGACAGCTTGCGGGGCGCCTGGATGTCAGCGGGCCCATGGCATCGCCTGCCATGCAGGGAGAGGTCACCCTGTCAGAGGGTGAGATCCGTGATCCCCGGCTGCCACTTCCACTGTCCGAATTGGGGGCAACGGCACGCATCAGCGGCACGGAAGCCAGGATCAATGGTGACTGGCGCAGTGGCGAAAAGGGCCAGGGGCGAGTTGAAGGCACGGCCAGCTGGGCCGATGGGCCGCGGGCGGAGCTTTCGCTGGTGGCTGAATCGTTGCCGGTGAGTGTGCCGCCTTACGCTGAACTGACGGTGTTCCCGGATCTGATGCTGCGTTACGGAGAGGACGGGGTCGGCGTTTCCGGACAGGTCCGGGTTCCTTCCGGCAGCGTGGTGATTGAGTCCCTGCCGGAGTCCGCGGTCGGCGTCTCCAGTGACGCCGTGGTCGAGGGTGAGGAGCCCGGCGCCGGGCCCATTCCGCTCTCCCTGGATCTGGATGTGCGGATCGGACAGGAGCGCGTGGACTTCAATGGCTTTGGTGTGACCGGGAACCTGGAGGGGCGCCTGAACCTGGCCGACGACATGGTGGCCAATGGCAACCTCAACCTGCGCAATGGCCGCTACCAGCTCTACGGTCAGGATCTGCGCATCCGGCGCGCCACACTGCTGTTCTCCGGGCCCATTGACCGGCCCTTCCTGGACGTTGAGGCGGTGCGGATCGTGGACGATGTGACCGCCGGCATACGGCTTACCGGACCGGCGGATGAACCCCGCTCCGAGATCTTCTCCGAACCCCCGATGAGCCAGCAGCAGGCGCTGGCGTATCTGACCCTGGGCCGCCCACTGGAGAGCGAGGGCGACAGCTATGCCATGGAGCGGGCCGCGATCAATCTCGGGCTGGCCCGCACAGCGCCGCTGACCCGCGAGATCGGTGAGCGTGTGGGGATTGAGGATCTGCAGCTCGAGACCGAGGGGCAGGGCGAGGACGCGAGCGTGGTGGCCTCCGGCTACCTGACCGACAGGCTGAGTCTGCGCTACGGCGTGGGCCTGTTCCAGCCCGTCAGCCGCATGGCCCTGCGTTACGATCTGTCCCGCAACCTCTACCTGGAAGCCGCCAGTGGTCTTGCCAGCTCACTCGATCTATTCTATCAGACAGACTTCGGCAAACCGGGAGACTGACCATGCTTGTCCATGGTGACCAGATCCGGCTCACACCCCGCGAGCGCCGGGTGATCCGGCGCCTGACCGGCATTGACCCGCATTTCATCCACAATCGGGAAACCCTGATCCGTTTCCGGGATCAGTACCTGCAGAGCTACCCCACCGATACCCCCCAGATCCGACTGGTCAAACTGCTGCTGCGTCGTAACCTTGTGTAGCGTCTTTCCGAATGTTGATTTTTCGCAATGGCCTCGATAGCCACTGGTGATTAGATGGAAAAACAATGCGGCAATAATAAGAGAGGCCCTCATGACGGACCCGGCGCAGGTGCCTGAAGAAGACCGCAGAAAGCACGAAATCGGGCTCTTCCTTTTCCTGATCGTTTTTCTGTTCCCACTGGTGACCTTCATGGTCGTTGGCGGCTATGGCTTCGGCGTCTGGATGTTCCAGGAGCTGATGGGCCCGCCCGGCCCGCCTGCAGGCTAGTGGGAGTCCCGCCATGACAGACGAGATCCATATCGCGAGCCTGCTGCTCCAGGTGGCTCCGGAGTCGCTGGAGGAACTGAGCCAGTGGGCCGAGGCCCGCCCTGACGCGGAAGTCCGCGGTACTGACCCGGCCGGCAAGCTGGTTCTGATCACCGAGAGCGAAGGCCGCCAGCCCATTCTTGACCTGATGGATGCCTGCCGGGATCGCCCCGGCGTGTTCACCGTCAATCTCATCTACCACGAAATCCTGAACGCGCACGAAGCGGATCAACCGGAGGAAATCCAGCCATGACCATGACACGTCGGGAATTCGCCAAGGCCAACGCCGCCGCGGCCGCTGCTGCTACGGCCGGGATGGCCGTCCCGGCCGGCGCCAGTAACCTGATCACCAACCAGGAGCTGACCTCACTGCGGTGGGACAAGGCCGCCTGCCGTTTCTGCGGCGTGGGCTGCAGCGTCATGGTTGGCACCCGGGGCGGGCAGATCGTGGCCACCCACGGTGACAACCAGTCCGAGGTCAACCGGGGCCTCAACTGCGTGAAGGGGTATTTCCTCTCCAAGATCCTCTACGGCAAGGACCGGCTGGAGCAGCCCATGCTGCGCAAGCGAGACGGCCAGTACCACAAGGAAGGCCAGTTCGAGCCGGTATCCTGGGACGAGGCGCTGGACGTCATGGCGGAGAAGTTCAAGACGGCCATCCGCGAGCACGGCCCGGACAGCGTGGCCATGTTCGGCTCCGGCCAGTGGACCATCTGGGAGGGCTATGCCGCCTCCAAGCTGATGAAGGCCGGCTTCCGCACCAACAACATCGATCCCAACGCCCGCCACTGCATGGCCTCGGCGGTGGGTGGGTTCATGCGCACCTTCGGCTCCGACGAGCCCATGGGCGTGTATGACGACATCGAGGAGGCGGATGCCTTTGTGGTCTGGGGCTCCAACATGGCGGAGATGCACCCGGTGCTCTGGACCCGGGTCACGGACCGGCGCCTGTCCTTTCCGGACACGGAGGTTGCCGTGCTCTCCACCTTTGAGCACCGCTCCTTCGATCTGGCGGACAACGGCATGGTCATGCATCCGCACGCGGACGTGGTCATCCTCAACTACATCGCCAACCACATCATCCAGTCCGGTAACGTGAACCAGGACTTCGTGGATAAGCACACCAGGTTCGTCCGCAACGTGACCGACATCGGCTATGGGCTGCGGCCCGAGGATCCGCGCCAGCAGGAGGCCGAGAACGCGGACAACCCCAACAGCTGGTCGGACATGAGCTTCGAGGAGTTCCGCGAGCACGTCAGCGAGTTCACCCTTGAGCGCGCCGCCCGCGAATCCGGGGTGCGGGAAAGCCAGCTTGAGCGCCTGGCCGCACTCTATGCCGACCCCGACCGCAAGGTGATGACCTTCTGGACCATGGGCGTGAACCAGCACACCCGGGGCGTGTGGGTGAACAACCTGATCTACAACCTGCACCTGCTCACCGGCAAGATCAGCACCCCGGGCAACAGCCCCTTCTCACTGACCGGCCAGCCCTCCGCCTGCGGCACCGCGCGGGAGGTGGGTACCTTCGCCCATCGCCTACCAGCGGACATGGTGGTGGCCAACGCCGACCACCGGAAGAAGGCGGAGAAGATCTGGAAGCTGCCGGAAGGCACCATCCCCTCAAAGGTCGGCTTTCACGCCGTGGAGCAGAGCCGCCAGCTGCGCGACGGTAACCTCAAGGTCTACTGGACCCAGGTCACCAACAACATCCAGGCGGGCCCGAACTCGGCCCAGGAGACCTATCCCGGATGGCGGAATCCGGAGTCCTTCATCATTGTCTCCGACATGTACCCCACAGTGTCCGCCCAGTGCGCGGACCTGATCCTGCCCACCGCTTCCTGGGTGGAGAAGGAGGGAGCCTTCGGCAACTCCGAGCGCCGGACCCAGTTCTTCTACCAGCTGGTGAAGGCGCCGGGCGAATCCCGCTCGGACCTGTGGCAGACGGTGGCGCTTTCAAAACGCATCCGGGTGGATGAGGTCTGGCCGGAGGAGCAGCTGCAGAAGGCACCGGAACTGCGGGATAAGACCCTGTTCGATCTGCTGTTCGCCAACGGCAACGTGGATGCCTACCCGCTGGAGCAGATGCGCGAGGGTTACCCGAACCATGAGTCCGACGACTTCGGGTTCTATATCCAGAAGGGCATCTTCGAGGAATACCGGAACTTCGGCGAGGGCAAGGGTAAGGATCTGGCGCCCTTCGACACCTACCACGAAGTGCGTGGCCTGCGCTGGCCAGTGATCGACGGTGAGGAGACCCTCTGGCGGTACCGCGAGGGCTATGACCCCTACGTGGAGGAAGGCACCGGCTGGCAGTTCTATGGCAATGATGACAACCGTGCCCGCATCTTCGCGGTGCCCGATGAGCCGCCGGCCGAGAGCCCGGATGACGAATACCCCATGTGGCTGTGCACCGGCCGGGTTCTGGAGCACTGGCACACCGGTTCCATGACCCGTCGGGTGCCGGAGCTGCACCAGGCCGTGCCGGATGCCCTGGTCTACATGAACTTCGACGATGCCCGGGAACAGGGCATGCGCCGTGGCAGCGAGGTGCGTGTGGTCAGCCGCCGGGGCGCCATCCGCGCCCGGGTCGAAACCCAGGGGCGCGTGTCTCCGCCCAGGGGGCTGATCTTCGTGCCTTTCTTTGACGCGGGCAAGCTGATCAACAAGGTCACGCTGGACGCCACGGACCCCATCTCCAAGCAGACCGACTTCAAGAAATGCGCGGTCCGCCTGGAACTTGTGAACCTGGCTTAAGGCACCGGAACAGAGAGGCCCATCATGAAAAGCTTCATCACCACCGTAACCCTTCTGGTGCTCACCGTTCTGGCCATGGGCGTGGCGGCTGAGAAGACGACGGACGCGCCCAGGCCGGACGGTCTGCGCGGTGCCGGCTACAGCGCAACGCCCGCGGCTGCGCCCATTGCCGGGGTCGCTGACCGCAAGGGGCGCGAGGAACGCAATTACCCGGAACAGCCGCCGGTGATCCCCCACAGCATTGACGGCTACCAGCTCGATAAACGCTTCAACCAGTGCCTGGACTGCCACAGCCGCAGCGCCTCGCCTGAGAGCGGGGCACCCATGGTGAGCGTCACCCACTTCATGGACCGCAACAAGCAGGTGCTGGCGGCGGTTTCACCGGACCGTTACTTCTGCACCCAGTGCCATGTGCCGCGGACGGACGTGGAGCCGCTGGTGGAGAACCGCTTTGAGACGGTGGATGAAGTGCTGCGGCGGCTGGCCGAGGACGGTGATGGCCGGGGAGACGCGGAATGAAACAATGGCTGTGCTACTACTGGCGCCTGCTGTGGCGGCCCGCGGCCACCATCAGCCTGGGGGTGTTGGTGCTGGGGGGCTTTATTGCCGGCATCATCTTCTGGGGCGGCTTCAATACTGCCATGGAGGCGACCAACACCGAGCAGTTCTGCGTCTCCTGTCATGAGATGCGGGATAACGTCTTTGAGGAGCTCAAGGGCACGATCCACTACAACAACCGCTCGGGGGTTCGTGCCACATGCTCGGACTGCCACGTGCCTCACGAGTGGACGGACAAGGTTGCCCGCAAGATGGAGGCGTCCAAGGAGGTCTGGGGCTGGCTCTTCGGCACCATCAATACGCCCGAGAAGTTCGAGGCCAAGCGCCGGGAGCTTGCGGAGCGTGAATGGGCCCGCCTGGAGGCAAACGACTCACTGGAATGCCGCAACTGTCATGAGTTCGAATCCATGGACTTCACCCGCCAGAGCCCCAGAGCGGCAGAAGCGCACTCCACCGCCCTGGCCGGGGATGAGGCCACCTGTATCGACTGCCACAAAGGGATCGCCCACGAGCTGCCGGATATGTCCGGGGTTCACAACCGATAGAAAGGCGGGTCTAGGGCAGCCAGAGTTCGAACACGCTGCCACCAAGCGGGCCGCCGTTGCGCAGGCGGGTGAAGCCCTGCCGGTCGCCGGCCGAGTGCATGCCGGCCATGCGTTCCGCAAAGTAGAGCCCAAGGTTGGTGCTGCCGGTGCTGAAGTCAATGCGCTCAGTGCCGGTGAAATCCACCTCCAGCATGTGTTGCGGGTAGCCCGGGCCGTCGTCCTCCACGCTCAGAACCAGCCAGCCGTCCTCGGCACGGGCGTTCAGCTGGAGCTGGCTGCGGGCGTAGCGGATGGCGTTGTTGATCACATTGGTCAGAACGCCACTGACGAGCTGAGGATCAAAGTAGCCTTCCTCCGCATCCGCCTCGGTGTGGACCTCAAGCGCGATCCCCAACCCTTCCAGCAGGCGCCAGTGATGGGCCTGCTGCTCATCAAGAAATTCGTGAACCAGCTGCTCTTCCACGGCGGCGGAGAGTTTTTCCTCGAACAGCCGGTAGAGGCTCAGAAGCTGGACCAGGTCGCCGTGTACCCGCTGGGCCTCATACTCGAGGGTGGTGAAGGGGCGGGAGCCACGAACCTCACTGCCGACTGAATCACGCACCTCGTCCAGCGAATTCAGCAGCATCCCCAGGGAATTCTTCATGTCGTGGACGGTTGAGGCGAGCACGGTGGAAAAGTCGAGTTCATTGCTCATGTGTTGCTCCCGGATTTGAGCTCGGCAATTTTCTTTTTCAGGAACTGGTAGCGCTTGTACTGCTTGTGCTGCGGTGGCAGATGGCTGAGCTGATCAAGGCACCGCTCGCAGCGCCGCAGCATGCTCGGGTCTGAGCCTTTGCCGTCCTTCTCCGCATGCTTGAGCAGCACCTGGACCAGGTTGAGGTTCAGGGCCGGATGCTGGGGGACCAGCTCCAGCGCCTGGTTGAAGGCGTCCGCGGCCTGACCCAGCTCGCCGGCCTCAAAGGCCTTGATGCCTTCCTTGTTGAGCGCCCGGGCCTGGTTCTTCTTGTGGAAACTGACGGGTTCGTCCATCAGCTCCTCGATGGCCTTCATGATCTCGGGGTCATCCTGGCAGCGTTCGGCGAGCTGGTTGAGAACCCGTTGGGCAGCGCCGTCATCCTGCTGGGTGTAGAGGGCGCGGGCATAATCCAGGGTCTCCTCCGGGGTCATGGTTGCCGGGTCCAGCTGGTCGCTGATGCTGTCCAGTGCCTTGCGGCTTTCGTTCATCCGGCCCTGGCCGGCGTAGACCCGGGCGGCCACCAGCTGCTTGTGGGTTTTCGCGGTGTCATCGTCCTTGAAGCGCCGCCCCATGTTGTGCAGCGCCTTCAGGGCCTCGTCCGCCAGCTGTTTGCCTTCGCTGGACGTGTTGCCGTCACTGAGTTCGGACAGGGTACGGCCCAGGCCAAGGTAGTTTTCCGGGCTGTCGTGGATGGAGTTGTCGCTGAGCTTGACGGTGGAACGCCAGGCGTCGGCGGCGGTCTCCATATCCTGGTTGCTGGCGGCGATACTGGCGAGCTGCTTCTGGCGCAGGATGGCCAGCGGGGAGATCTCCACCGCCTTTCCCACCACTTCCTGAGCTCTGCGGCTGTTGCCCTTGCGCTGGAGGGCGTCCGCCAGGGCATCGTAGGCCTCGATGTAGTCCGGGTTGCTTTCGATCAGCGTCTCGAAGTGGCTGATGGCCTCGTCCAGTGCGTTACGGGCCAGTGCGGCCCGGCCCATGCCCATGCGGGCCCAGGCCAGTTCGCGGCCTGCAAGAACCTCCTCATAGATGCCGCGTGCCTGGTCGGGCGTGCCGCGCTGCAGGTAGAGGTCCCCAAGAATCTGCATGACCCGGTTGCGGTAGCGGGTTTTCGTCTGCAGGAGCTGTTCCGCCTGGCTGATGGCTTCCGGCAGGTCCTGCTGGTCGAGGGCATGGTTGATGGGGTAGAGGGCGTGGCGCTGGGCCATCAGGGCATCCATGCGTTTCTGCAGCACGGCCTGGGTGATGGGTTTGATGATGTAGGTGTCGGGGTGGTATTCGCGGGCCCCCATCACGATTTCCCGCGATGTTTCCGCCGTCACCAGCACAAACAGTGAGGTGTGGCGCAGCAGCTTGTGGTGGCGCAGTGCCTCCAGCACCTGCTGGCCGGTCTTGCCGGAGCCCAGGTTGAAGTCGCAGATCAGTACGTCGTAATGATCCTTGGTGCACTTGGCAATGGTTTCGTTGCCGTTGGCTGCCATGTCGATCTTTTCGGCGCCAAAGCTGCTGAGCATCTGACGCATGGACTTGCGGAAGTTCTCGAAGTCATCCGTGATCAGAAACCGCAGCTTCCGGTAAAGGTGATAGCGCTCGTTTTCATCCATCGACTGGGGGCCTGTTCAGTGGTCGCAATACATAGGGGTGCTGTTTAAATTAGTCGACCCCCAATCATCCCTCAACAGATCGTGCACCCGAATGACATAAAATAACGCGATGGGCGCCGTTTCCCTGCTTTCAGGGCGGGTGGTAGAGTAACGACGAAGCCTGTTGCCAGTTGAGGGCCTGCTATGACCACGAAGGATGAGCGCCTTCAGTTCCTTGAGGCCATGGGAGATGTTGAGCCGATCCGCAAGCCGGACCGCGCGGATCTCGATGGCGGGCGTGAGGTTACTCCGGGGCAGCTGGAACGCCGGCGGGCCGCCGTGCTCGAGAAAACCCGGGACCGTAACCCGCTGACCGCCACGGATGTGGCCTGGCTGGGCCCCCAGGATGAACTCAGTTTCAAGCGTGACGGCATCCAGCATGGTGTTTTCAAGAAAGTGCGTCTGGGCCAGTACCCCATTGAGGCACAGCTGGACCTGCACCGGATGACCGTGGATGAAGCACGCCAGGAGGTATTCAACTTCATCCGCGAATGCCTGCGTCGTGGGGTGCGCTCGGCGCTGGTCAAGCATGGCAAGGGTGAGCGTAATCCGGACCGCATCGCCACCATCAAGAGCTACGTGAACCAGTGGCTGCCCCAGCTGGACGACGTCATGGCGTTCCACTCCGCGCAGCCAAAGCATGGTGGCACCGGGGCGGTCTACGTGATGCTGCGCAAGAGTCCGGAAGAGCGGGAACGCAATCGAGAGCGGTTCAGTGGCTGATGGGCCACGGTAACGGGAGTGAACAATGACAATAACGGTCAGGGTGAATGGCACCGAGCAGTCGGTGGATGCTGCGGAGGATACGCCCCTGTTGTGGGTGCTGCGCGACTGGATGGGGCTGAAGGGCACCAAGTTCGGGTGTGGCATCGGCCAGTGCGGGGCCTGCACCGTGCATATCGATGGCAGCGCCGAACGCAGCTGCATCACGCCGGTCGCCAGAGTGGCCGGTGGCGAGGTTTCGGTTACCACCATTGAGGGCCTTGCCGGGGAGGACAGCCTGCACCCGGTACAGGAGGCGTGGCTTGAGCACAATGTGCCCCAGTGTGGTTACTGCCAGTCCGGGCAGATCATGAGCGCGGTGGCGCTGCTCAATCAGGAGTCAAACCCGGATGATGAACGGATCAATGAGTTCATGGCCGGCAATCTCTGTCGCTGCGGCACCTATCCGCGCATCCACGCCGCCATCCGCTCTGTTGCGGATGGGGGTGCCTCATGAGTGAGGTATCCCGGCGTGAACTGTTCCGCCTCGGCGCTGCCGGCTCCGGGGCTCTGGTACTGGGTATGGTGCTGCCCGGCTGTGCCACTGCTCCGGATGAGCGCGAGCCCACCCGTGTCGGGGCCTGGGCGCCCAACGCCTGGCTTGAGATCGATCCCCAGGGCGGGGTGGCGTTCACCCTGGACCGTGTGGAGATGGGTCAGGGTACGGTCACGGGCATCACCACCCTGGTGGCGGAAGAGCTGGATGTGGCGCCGGAGAACATTGAAGTGGTCTTCGCACCCGTGGGCGATGCCTACATCAACCCCCAGTACGGTCTCCAGGTCACCGGGGGCAGTTCCAGCGTGCGTACCAGCTGGGAGCGGGTGCGTGAGGCTGGTGCCCGGGTGCGGGCCGTGCTGCTGGCCTCGGCCGCTGAGGTCTGGCAGGAGCCGGTCGCGTCACTGACCACCGAGGACGGCCATGTGCTGCACCCGGATGGTACCCAGCGGGTGGCCTACAGGGAGCTGCTGGAGGTGGCGTCACGCCAGAGCATGCCCGAAGAGGTCACACTGCGTCGCCCGGAAGATTTCCGCTATATCGGGAAACAGAACCGCCGCCTCGACGCCCTGGCCAAGGTCACGGGCCAGGCCCGCTTCGGCATCGACGTGGAGCTGGAGGGCATGCGCTATGCCGTGGTGGCACGGCCACCGGCCATAGGCGCGCGGCTTGTTTCCTTTGATGATTCCAAAGCCCGTGAGCTGCCCGGTGTGATCGATGTGCTGGCCATTGAGCGTGGCGTTGCCGTGGTGGCGGATAGCTACTGGCAGGCCATGAAGGCGCGGGATGAGCTGAGTATCGAGTGGGACGAATCCGATGCGGTGAAGGTGACCCAGGATTCGGTCTTCCGCCAGTATCGTCAGGCGGCGGATGACAGCGCCGGGGATACCGAGCGCAGCGAGGGTGATGTTGCCCGTGTGATTGAAAACGCGGATGAGGTCCTGGATGCCGAGTACGAGGCCCCCTTCCTGGCGCATGCCACCATGGAACCCCAGAACGCCACCGCCATGGTCACGGACTGGGGGCTGGAGGTCTGGGCACCGACCCAGGGGCCCGATATGGCGCGGATCGCGGCGGCACGCTCCAGTGGCTATTCCCCGGGTGAGATCAGGGTGCACACCACCTTCCTGGGCGGCGGTTTCGGCCGGCGCCTGACCCAGGAGTATGTGGAGGAGGTGGCGGAGATCGCCAGCCAGAGAAAGGAACCCATCAAGCTGGTGTGGTCCCGTGAGGATGACATCCGGCATGACGTCTTCCGCCCGGCGATGCTGCACCGCTTCCGCGGCACCCTGGCCGACGGGCGGGTCACCGCCTGGGATCATCAGATCACCGGGCCGCTCATCTTTGACTGGTTCGCCCGCAACGCGGCCGCCGCCCAGTACCCCTGGGCGCCACGCATGTTCTACAACACCCTGGCCTCGGTGGGGCGCATGACCGAGGACACCTTCCTCACGCCCAAGGACCATTCCGCCATCGAGGGCGCTGTGGGTGTGCCCTATGCCGTCCCGGATCTCCGGGTACGCCATACCCATTCCGATGCCGGCGTGCCGGTAAGCTACTGGCGATCCGTCGGCCATTCCCACAACGGTTTCGCGGTGGAGACCTTCATGGATGAGCTGGCCCACCGGGCCGGTGAGGATCCGGTGGCCTTCCGCCTGCGTCATCTGGAGGACAGCCCCCGGCACCGTGCGGTTCTGGAACGGGCGGCGGAAGCCGCCGGCTGGGGCGAATCCCTGCCCGAGGGCCGGGCGCGGGGCGTGGCCCTGCACCGCAGCTTCGGCACCTTCGTGGCGCAGGTGGTTGAGGCCAGCACTGAAGATGGCGCGATCCGCGTTCACCGGGTGACCTGTGCCGCGGACTGTGGGCGCATGGTGAACCCGGATATTGTGCGGATGCAGATGGAAGGCGGGATTCTGTTCGGTCTGACGGCAGCGCTCTATGGCGAGGTGGACTGGGATGACAACGGTCGCCTGCAGCAGAGCAATTTCCACGACTACACGCTGATGCGCCACGACGAGACGCCGGAACTCAACATCCTCCTGGTGGAGAGCGAAGAAGAGCCGCAGGGCGTGGGTGAGCCGGGCACGCCCCCGGCGATCCCGGCCCTGGGCAACGCCCTGTTCGCGCTCACCGGTGAACGCCAGCGCCGTACCCCCTTCCGGGCGGGGAGTGCCGATGCCTGAGGCAAGTCAGGATCCGGCTGCTTCGGTCCTGGAGCATGTCAGCCGCTGGCTGGCCCGTGGCGAGCGGGCCTGGCTGTGCACCGTTCTGCGCACCTGGGGCTCCTCCCCCCGGCCGCCGGGCTCCATGCTGGCGGTCAACGCCGCCGGTGAGTGGTCCGGTTCGGTGTCAGGAGGCTGTCTGGAGGAATCCCTGATCCGGGAGGTGGTGGAAGGGGGTGAACCCCTGTCCACAGCTCCCCGACTCGTGGACCATGGGGTAACCGAAGAGGAGCAGGAGCGCTGGCGGCTGCCCTGTGGCGGCCGCATGCGGCTGGTGGTGGAGGTTCTGGACCCGGATCGCCATGCCGGGCCGGTTGCACGGGTGCTGGATGACCTGGCCGAGCGCCGGGCCGTGACCCGGCGCGTGGACTGGACCAGCGGCGACTGGCAGTTCGCCGCTGCCTCGGTGCCGGAACGCATCGAGGAGCATGAACAGGAGTTCCTGCACACCATAGGGCCACGCTCCCGCATGCTGATGATCGGGGCCGGGGAAGTGGCCCGCTACGTTGGGCGGATGGCCCTGATGAACGGTTTCAGCGTGGCACTCTGCGAACCGCGCCCGCTGTTCCTGGAAGGCTGGAAGGAGCCGGGCATTGAGTGTCATGCCTGTCTGCCGGACGATCTCATCCAGCGCGAGTTCAATGATGCGCACTGCGCGATCCTGGCCCTTGGTCATGACCCGCGCATTGACGACATGGGCCTGCTGGCTGCCCTGGAGACCAATGCCTTCTATATCGGGGCCATGGGTTCACAGCGAACCGCCGCCCAGCGGCGGGAGCGCCTGTATGAGCTGGGGGTGACCGACTCCCGCATGGGGCGCATCCATGCGCCCATTGGCTTCAGCATTGGCAGCAAGGCGCCGCCGGAGATCGCCGTGGCGGCCATGGCGCAGGTTCTGGCCGAGCGCTACCGGCTGCTGCACCGCGTCAGCCGGTACGATGTGTAGCTCACTGGCCCGCTTTCTCCTCCCGTTTCTTTTGCCCCTGGTACTGGCGGGCTGCTGGCCGGGCGGCGAGAGTGACGCCCGGGCGGAGGCCTACGTTGATGCCCTTGCCGGGGCTGTCAGTGTGGCGCCGAAGCGCTCGAGCATCCCTACTGTCGTGCCCCTGCCACGCCCCCGTGAGCGCCGACTGGAACTGCCGGAGCTGGATATGGGGCTGGTGGATTTCCTGTCCCTCTACGGCTGTGAGCTTCAGGTGGTGATCGGTGAGCGCACCAGTGTTCTCGGGCGTGTGGCGCATCCGGGCACGCGCATGGAATACCATCTGCGCTTTCTTGCCGCTGTGGATGCCTGCCTGCCGAAGATTGACAGCGATTCCCGCACCGAGGCCCTGAAGAAGGCGCGTGACGCGCGGGCGGAATCACTGCCGCTGGCACTGTGGAACGGCGCCTGGGGCAGTGATGAGATGGCTGAGCTGGTCAGCCGTTCCGGTGGCAGCGTGCCGGAACCTGTACCGGAGCAGGCGCTGGATCGGCTTATTGAGGGCCTGTCCGGGACCGCCTCGATGCTGGCCTCGGTGGAACCGGGCAGGGTGCCGGAGGGGCTTCCAGCCATGACGGAACGCTACCGTCAGTGGCGCAGCGAGCCGCGCTTCGGGCAGTTGCTGCGCAGTGCCGAGGCCCTGCAGGCCCGTCTCGGCGACAGTGCCGGCATTCTGGAGCGTGCCCTGGCGTCGGTGGATGGCTGCCCCATGGAGACCGGGGCGGTGGCCTTCTACCGTGAGCACTATCTGGAGGGACTGGCACCCCGTGTCCAGCGGGTGCGCCACTATGGTCGCCGCATGGCCCGGGCCCTGGAAGCGCTGGTCGAGGCCACCGGCGCGTCGCCTCCCGGGGCCATGACCCCCTTCATTGAACGCAATCTCCGTACCCGTCATTCCGGCAGTGTCTGGCATGACCTCGACCGGGCGGTTGAGCGCCACGCCCGTGCCTGGAACCGCCTGCTCGCACGCTGTGACTGATCCCGTGCCCGGAGTGTGAGCCGGTCGCTTTTGCCGCTTTCCGGATCCTGTTACAACCGCCGCTGAACCGTCATGGAACAGGATGAACGCCATGGAATCGCGTGCCGGGGCCACACTGCTGGTGGCCGTGACGCTGGGGCTCAGCGGCTGCTTTGAGAGCCAGAGAGACGAAACCTTCAATGACACCGTCGTCGGCGACGATGTGGACGTGCGTGTGCTCCATGCCGTGGCTGACGCCCCCGCCCTGCGCCTGGAGGCGGGTGGCGAGGCGCGGGCGGAGACGCTGGATTACGGGAAAGTCGCCACCTTCACCCTGCCGGCGAATCACCACCGTTTCGAGGCGGCGGGCTATACCGGCAGGGAGGCACCCGAGCCCCTTCTGGACAACCTCGAGGGCAACCTC
>JBNJDI010000049.1:0-18095 GCA_051744725.1 Pseudomonadota bacterium
AAGCGTTCGGTGTTGTGGGCCAGCTTGTCTTTCTGGGCCTCGATGCCGTGCAGGTCGTCCCAGCGCACCGGGTCGGGGTGGGTAACCGCTCTCAGCTCCTGGCGCTGGGAGCGCCAGATGGCCGCCGGAACCTGCTGCCAGTCAATCCCGCTCATCGGTGTTCCTGTCTCCTGCCGTGTCGCGTTTCATGGCCAGCCGCGCCTCACCCCAGCGCTCGACCAGACTCTGCGCCACCCCCAGGTGGTCCAGGATGCGCGCCACGATGAAATCCACCAGGTCTCCCAGGCTCTGGGGTTCATGGTAGAAGCCGGGGCTGGCGGGCATGATGGTCGCTCCCATGCGGGTCAGCGTGAGCATGTTCTGCAGGTGCACTTCGGAATAGGGGGACTCGCGCGGCACCAGGATCAGCTGGCGCCGTTCCTTGAGGGCCACATCCCCTGCCCGCTCGATCAGGTTATCGCTGGCGCCATTGGCCAGGGCCGAGAGCGTGCCGGTACTGCAGGGACAGATCACCAGTGGCGCCTTGGGGCCCGAGCCGGACGCCGGTGGCGCGAACCAGTCCTCCCGGCCGAACAGTGTCAGCTGGCCGGTCTCGCCACCACAGCGCTCGGTGAGCAGCTTTGTCGCGGCATCGGTGCTGCCGGGCAGACGCAGATCGGTTTCGGTGCTGATCACCACCTGGGCCGCCTTTGAGATCATCAGGCGCACCTCGCAGCCGGCCGCCATCAGCTGCTCCAGCAGCCGCAGCCCGTAAGGGGCGCCCGAGGCGCCGGTCATGGCCAGGTTGATAACGGGTCGCTCAGCCAAAACAGGTCTCCAGCTGGTTCCTGAGACGTTCGCGCAGTCCGCCCATGCCACCGTTGCTCATGAGCACGATATGGCAGGGTCGCGGCAGCTCGCCGCAGAGGCCGGTGACCAGCTCTTCCATCACGGTATACCGGCTGTGGCGCCCGTCCGCGCCCTCCAGCATGGCGGCGAGCCAGTCCTGTTCGTCGTAATCCACCCAGACCACACGATTCGCCTGCATGGTGGACTCCAGAAGGCGGGCGCTGTGGTGGCCCTGGCGCATTGTGTTGGAGCGGGGCTCCACCACGGCCACTACCGGCTCATCACCCACCTGGTGCCGCAGTCCGTCCAGGGTGGTGGCGATGGCGGTGGGATGGTGTGCGAAGTCGTCATAGAGCCGGATGCCGCCCACATCCGCGATCAGCTCCATGCGCCGCTTGACCCCGCCAAAGCGCTGCAGCGCGGCGATGGCGTGGTCCGGAGTCACGCCCACGTTCTTGGTGGCGGCAATGGCGGCCAGGGCATTGCGCACATTGTGCTGGCCGGTGAGGTTCCAGCGCAGCCGTGCCACGGGCTGCTCGTTGTGCACCACCATGAACTCGCTGCCGTCCGAGGCGGTCAGCTCCGCGCGCCAGCTGGCCAGGTCCGACTCGCCGCCAATGGCGGTGCTCTGGATGGGCGTCCAGCAGCCCAGCGCCAGCGCGGAATCCAGGTTGCGGTCGCGCGCCGGGCGCACGATCAGGCCGGTGGCCGGGACCGTGCGCACCAGGTGGTGCACCTGGCGTTCAATAGCCTCGATGCTGTCGAAAATATCCGCGTGATCGAATTCCAGGTTGTTGAGGATCAGGGTTCGCGGGCGGTAATGGACGAACTTGGAGCGCTTGTCGAAGAAGGCGCTGTCATACTCATCCGCCTCCACCACGAAGAAGTCACTGCTGCCCAGGCGTGCGGAATGCTGAAAGTCATTGGGAACACCGCCGATGAGATACCCCGGATCGAAGCCCGCCTGCTCCAGGATCCAGAGCATCATCGAGGCCGTCGTGGTCTTGCCATGGGTCCCCGCCGCGGCCAGAACCCAGCGGCCGTTCAACACCTCCCGGGCAAGGAATTCCGGGCCGGACACATAGGGCATATTGCGGTTGAGCATGTATTCCACGGCCGCATTGCCCCGGCCCAGGGCATTGCCCACCACCACCAGGTCCGGCGCGGGCTTGAGGGCCTCGCGGCTGTATCCCTCGTGCAGTTCAATGCCGGCCTGCTCGAGCTGGGTGCTCATGGGCGGATAGACGTTCTCGTCCGAACCGGTGACCTCGTGCCCGAGCTCCCGTGCCAGCAGCGCCAGGCTGCCCATGAAGGTACCGCAGATACCAAGGATATGGATGTGCATAGTCCGCCGTTCCGGCCCGTTGCCCAATGGATCACGCCATGGTATTGGAAATCCCGGATAAACCCAATCCGCTGTCATGTGGATCATGCACAACCGCAGTGCTTTCAAGTATCATGCGTCACCATTCAGCCGATTGCAGGAGGCTCAACACCATGGCGCCCAAGAACGCTTTCTATGCCCAGTCCGGGGGCGTGACCGCGGTCATCAACGCCAGCGCCGCTGGAGTGATCGAAACAGCCCGTAAAAACAGCGACCGTATCGGCAAGGTATTCGCGGGCCGTAACGGCATCACCGGCGCCCTCAAGGAGGAACTGATCGACACCAGCCATGAGACCGATGACGAGATCCGTGCGCTGATCCACACGCCCGGGGGCGCTTTCGGATCCTGCCGCCACAAGCTGCGCAATATCGATGAGAACCGGCAAGAGTACGAACGCCTGATCGAGGTCTTCCGCGCCCACGACATCGGCTATTTCTTCTATAACGGCGGCGGCGATTCCCAGGACACGGCCTTCAAGATCTCCCAGATGGCCGAGCGCATGGGCTACCCGCTCAACTGCATCGGTATCCCCAAGACGGTCGACAACGACCTGCCCTTCACCGACTGCTGCCCCGGCTTCGGCTCCGTGGCCAAGTACGTTGCCACCTCCACGCTGGAGGCAAGCCTGGACATCCAGTCCATGTGCGACACCTCCACCAAGGTCTTCATCCTCGAGGTCATGGGCCGCCACGCGGGCTGGATCGCCGCCGCCGGCGGACTGGCCGGAAAGAATCCGGGCGACGCGCCGCACATCATTGTCTTCCCGGAACACCCCTTCGAGCGCGAGGCTTTCCTCAACAAGGTCGACCAGTGCGTGAAGGATCACGGGTTCTGCGTGGTGGTGGCCTCGGAGGGCGCCCAGTACGAGGACGGGCGTTTCCTCGCGGACGCCGGCCAGAAGGACGCCTTCGGCCATACCCAGCTGGGTGGCGTGGCGCCAACCCTGGCCAACATGGTGAAGCAGTCGCTGGGGCACAAGTACCACTGGGCGGTGGCGGACTACCTGCAGCGCTCGGCGCGCCACATCGCCTCACAGACGGATGTGGAGCAGGCCTATGCCGTGGGTGAGGCAGCCGTCAACTACGCCCTCGAGGGCCGTAACGGCATCATGCCCATCATCAAGCGCGAGTCGTCCAATCCCTATCGCTGGCACATCAGCGAGGCGCCGCTGAACGAGGTGGCCAACCAGGAGAAGAAGATGCCGATCCACTACACCACGGATGAGGGCTTCGGCATCACGGCGGACTGCCGCGAATACCTGGAGCCACTGATCCAGGGTGAAGCCTTCCCGCCGTTCGAGAACGGCCTGCCCAAGGTGGCCAAGCTTGAGAACCGGCCTGTGGAGAAGAAGCTCAAGGCCGACTTCAAGCTCTGAGGCGGTTCAGGACCCGGTGTCGTCGCTGCGGCGCCGGGTCATGGAGCGGCGCTGGAACTGTTTCCAGAGCTCACCGGTGCTCTGTTCCTTCAGGTGTTCGTCCAGGGTGCTCCCGGTAACCTGCATCCAGTCGAGATGCTGCTTCCAGCGCTCTTCCGGAATCGTCTCCGGGCGCTTCATGTTTTCGTCGTCGGCCATACCCGCATTTCCTCCGTCGTGGTGATTCAGGCCTGTTTCTGTTCCATGTACTGGGTAAACTCGTCAAAACCACCGATGTGGCGGTCTCCGACGAAGATCTGCGGCACGGTATGCACGGGCGTTCCCGCAATCTCGCTCAGATCCTGCTTGTCCAGTCCTTGCGAGACCATATCGACCCATTCGTGCTCAAGGCCCCGTGTCTCGCAAAGGCGGCGTGCGCCAGTGCAGAAACCGCAGGACATTCGGCCGTAGATCGTTACTTTCTCCATCAGTGACTCCTCGGGTCATACCTGTTTCGGGCGCAAGGATAGCATGGAATCCGCCATCAGCCGGGGGTGCTTCCGGATTCCCCGTAGAGGTAGTGGCGCAGGACCGGCTCGCCATCGAACTCCGCCGCCAGGACCGCGATGAAGGTATAGACCCCCACCAGTTTGCGGTTGAGGAAGACGAACTCCCGGGGCGGAATCCGGAAATAACGGTTAATGGCCGAGCGTGTGGCCTCGCGGGCCACCCGGTTGGGCAGGTCACTCTGCTTCCAGCGGTATTCGCCGTGTTCGTTCACCGCGTAGTCCGGCTTATCCATGGCATCACCGCTGAGCGGTTCAAGGACCCGCATGCAGACGCGGCCAAAGCGTTCGAGCACCGACCGCGGCCAGTCCGCCTGCATGAAGTTCAGCTTGATGCCGCCCTCAATGACCGCGTCCAGATCCTGTTCGTAGGAGGCCCGGATCATGTCACGCACGGGCCCCAGGAATTCGTCGGAATAACGCTGAACGGCGCCGAAATCCAGCAGCACGATGCAGTCACGATCGCCGGTTTCCTCGGCCAGCCGGATGCGGTAATTGCCGAAATTGGGATCCGTCTGGATCTCGTTCCAGATGAAGAGTTCACTCAGGAACAGCTCCAGCGCCCCCCGGCCCAGTGCGGAGCGCCGTTCCAGCGACAGCGACTGAACCGTGTCGGAACTCACCGAATGGCCGGATTCAAAGGTCGAGGCGATGACGTGGTCGCTGGAGTAGGCCTCAACCACCCGTGGCACGATGAAGCGCGGGTCATCCACCAGTTTCTGCCGGAAGGACTCGGTGGTGCGGGCTTCCAGACGGTAGTCCACCTCCCGATGCATCATGGCACGGACTTCCTCGAGCCACTCGTCGAAAGCCGGCCCCCAGGAGACCACACGGGCCATCTTCAGCACCTGGGCTACGGAGTTCAGGTCGGAGTCCACGGCATCGGCCACGCCGGGGTACTGGATCTTGAGAACCAGCTCCTCGCCATCCTCACGGCGGCGGGCCCGGTGCACCTGCCCCAGGGAGGCGGCGCCAACGGGCTCCGGGTCAACCTCCAGCTCGGACAGTCGCTGTTCACCCAGCTCCGCTTTCAGGGTGCGCTCGATGGTCGCCCATTCCAGGGACGTGGTCTGGTCTTCAAGAGTGTGCAGAGCCTCGGTGACTTCCTCCGGCAGGAAGTGCTCACCATAGAGGGCCATGATCTGACCGATCTTGACCACACTGCCCTTGAGCTGCCCCAGCTCCTCCACCAGATACTGGGCCTGGCGCGAGAGCATGTCACTGCGGCGCCTGTCCCGATTTTCGCGGCTCCCGAACCAGTTGGTGGCGTAATGGGAGGCCATGCGGGTGCCGGCGAAAAGGCCGGCCCGCGTCAGGCTCAGACGACGCTCAAAGCTCCCGGTCTTGATCCGCGCCACCGGATTGCGTTTCTTCTCGGAGCCCATTCACTCGCTCCCGGCCTGTTGCAACCGCTCCAGCAGGATCCGCTGAAGTACATCCGATACCGCTCCCAGGGGCACCGCCTCACCCAGCTGATCCCGCACCTGGGTCACGGGCATGCCCGCGTAACCGCAGGGGTTGATCCGCTGGAAGGGCGAGAGATCCATGTCCACATTGAGCGCCAGCCCATGGTAGGCGCAGCCGCGGCGCACCCTCAGCCCCAGTGACGCGATCTTCTCACCCGCCACATAGACGCCGGGCGCATCCCGGCGCGGCGCGGCCTGGATGCCCCAATGTGCCAGCACGGCCACGGTCGTGTCTTCCAGCAGGCTGACCAGCTGGCGTACCCCCAGCCCCCGGCGGCGGATGTCGATCAGGGTATAGAGCATGATCTGCCCGGGCCCGTGATAGGTGACCTGCCCACCCCGATCCACCTGGACCACCGGGATGTCACCGGGCATGAGGATATGCTCGGCGCGCCCCGCCTGGCCCTGCGTGAACACCGGCTCATGTTCGAGCAGCCAGCATTCGTCGGCGGTTTCCGCATCCCGGGTTTCCGTGAAGCGCTTCATGGCCTCAAAGACCGGCTCGTAACAGCGGAGCCCGAGCCACTCGAAGCGTGGCCCGCTGGCGGCAGAGGGATTCCGGGGCATCAGACCACCATGTGCACCTGGCCGGTGGCCTTGAGGGCCGCGAACAGCTCCTGGAGCTGTTCCTCACCGGTGGCCCTCAGGGTCACGCGCACCGAGATGAAACGACCATTACGGCTTGGCTGGGCGGTCATATGCGCTGGATCGAACGCGGGATCGAACCGCTGCACAACCCGGGTCACGGTGAGTGCGAAATCCTCGCTGTGATCCCCGATCACCTTGATCGGGTAGTCACAGGGGAACTCGATCTGGGGATTCTGGCCTTGATTCATGCCTCACAGGTTACTGGAACAGCCCCAGAAAGAACAGCTTGATGGCATCCCAGATCCGCCGGAAGAAGCCGCCCTCCTCCACCGAGTGCAGGGCCACCAGCTCGCGCTCGGCCAGGGTTGTACCCTCATGGGTCACCGTCAGGTCGCCGAGCACACTGCCACGCTCGATGGGCGCTTCCAGAACGGACTCCACGGATATCTTCGGCTCCAGATTCTCCCGTGCCCCATTGGGTACGGTGAGATGGAGATCCTCCTGCAGTCCCAGATCAAGCTGGTCGCTGGCCCCCTTCCATACACGGGATTCGGTGATCTTCTCACCCTCCTCGTAAAGACGGAAGGTCTCGTAATACCGGAACCCGTAGTTCAGCAGCTGCTGGGACTCGCGGGCCCGCGCCTCGGAACTGGAAGCCCCCATGACAACGCTCACCAGCCGCATGCCATCACGCTCGGCCGAAGCCGCCAGGCAGTAGCCGGCATCGTCGGTGTGGCCGGTCTTGAGGCCATCAACGGATTCATCCCGCCAAAGCAGGCGGTTACGGTTTGGCTGACGGATGCCGTTATAGGTGTAGTAACGCTTGGAGTAGAGATCGTAGCTTTCCGGAAAATCCCGGATCTTGGCCCGGGCAAGAATCGCCATATCCCGGGCCGTGGTGTGCATATCCGGATCCGGCATACCGGTGGCGTTGGTGAAATTGGTATTCTCCATGCCCAGCTGGCGCGCCTGCTGGTTCATCATCTGCGCAAAAGAGCCCTCGCCTCCGGCAATGTGTTCCGCCAGCGCCACGCTGGCATCATTGCCGGACTGGATGATGATCCCATTCATCAGCTCCCTGACCGAGATCTTTGTGCCCTCGCGCAGGAACATACGCGAGCCACCGGTCTTCCAGGCGTTAACGCTGACAGAGGTCTCCTCATCCATGCTCAGGCGGCCCTCCTCCATCTCGCGGTCAGCGATATAGGCCGTCATCATCTTGGTCAGGCTGGCGGGGGCCACACGCTCATCCGCATTCTTCTCGACCAGCACCCGCCCGCTCCGGGCATCCATGAGAATATAGGCACTGGCCCCGAGTTCGGGGGGGGAGGGAATCAGGCTGGCGGCCTGCAGCGGCGTGGCCGCCAGGAAAATACCGAAAACCAGAAGAGTCGAGAACAGCTTGCGCATGGTTGAATCGTCCTGAAGTGTCAGCCCGCGCTTCCGGCGGGCCGCTTGATGATGATGGACTGCCCCAGATCATTACGCTCAATGGCCCGCTGAGCCTGTTCCGCGGCGTTCCGTTCCCGGAACGGGCCCACCCAGACCCGGTGGACCGGGGAGTCATCACCACGGCGGACCAGATGCACCTCACTGCCTGTCACCATGAGCAGCTGGGCCTTGAGCTGGGTAGCGGCCGTTAAATTACCAAACGCACCCACCTGAACAAAGAGACGATCCTCTTTTTTGCCGGATGGTAATGCGGATTCCTCCTCCGGTTCCCGTTGATCGTCCTCAGTGGACGCGGTTTTTTCCGCTTGCTGCTGTTCTTCCGGCGGCCGGGTTGCCATCGCCTCGATATGCACCCGCGCCGTTCCCTGGCCGTCAAACCCGAGCACTTTGGCCGCCGCGTAGGACAGATCGATCAGACGATCCCCGTGGAAGGGGCCCCGATCATTCACCCGGACAATGGTTGAGCGGTCGTTGTCGAGATTCGTGACCCGTAAATAGGTGGGCAGGGGCAGGCTGCGATGGGCGGCGCTGAGCTCGTACATGTTGTAAGTCTCACCATTGGAGGTGAGATGGCCGTGGAATTTCCGGCCGTACCAGCTGGCTGTTCCGGTCGCCTCATAGCCCTCCGCTGACGGCATCACCTCATAGCTCTCGCCCCAGACCTCGTAGGGCGACTTGTTGCCGGACTCGCTGGGCGCCTCATACCGTGGTTCGGGTTCGCTCACACTGGCAACGTCCAGCTTGCGGTCAGGGCCAGTATCCTGGGAAAGCGTATAACGGGAATCCGACTGGCGCTGTTGGCCACTTCCAGCACAACCGGCCAACACCAGCACCAGCAGCCCCAACAGCAAATGACGGCCGCCACCCATGATCAAAGGGCCTCCTTCAGGCGCTGGGCCAGAGACCAGGCCGCCATCGCGTACAGGTCACTGTGGTTGTACCGGGTGAGCACGTCGAAATTGCCATGGGCGATCCAGTGCTGGACGCTGTCATCCATGTGCAACCGCAGCAGGCGGGTATCGCCAACAGGGCCATGCCATTCCGCCAGGGGCATGGCCACGGGGGCTCCCCGCTGCCAGTCATGGGCATGGAAATAATGGGCCACGCTGCCGATGGCATCCACCGGGTCGTCAAAAAGGTCCACGGTTCCATCACCATCGAAATCCACCGCGTAATGCCGGTAGCTGCTGGCAATGAACTGGCCATAGCCCATGGCCCCCGCGTAGGAGCCCATGGGTTCCCGCGGGTCAAACCCCTGCTCCCGTGCCAGCAGCAGGAAGTGGCGCAGCTCCTCCCGGAAGAAGTCCGCTCGTGGCGGATAGCCGAAGCCCAGGGTGACAAGCGCGTCCAGAACCCGGTCATTGCCGGCGTGGCGCCCATAGAAGGTCTCAATGCCGATGATGGCGGTCACCAGTTCCGCCGGTACCCCGTAGGTGCGCTCAGCGCGCGCCAGGCTCTCCCGGTGCTCCTTCAGGAAGGCCCGACCCCGCTGCAAGCGTTCCGGGGTCAGGAAGATCTCCCGGTACTCCCCCCACTCCAGCACCTTTTCCGCGGGCGCGCTGATGCGCTCAATCACCTTCTCGTCATGGCGGGCGTCGTCGAGCCACTCGATAACCCGGTCACGCTCAAAGCCTTCCTCCTCAACCATGCGCTCAATGAAGCGCTCACGTTCAGGGGAGGCCCCGAATGCGGCGAGGCTGAACAGTGCGAGCAGCAATACGGTGATTCGCGCCATGGGCAGGGTCAGGATTCCAGCATGCGTCTATGGGTGTGCACAGCCATCAGAATACCGAAGCCCGCCAGCAGCGTCACGATCGATGTGCCACCAAAACTGACCAGCGGCAGCGGCACGCCAACCACCGGCATCAGACCGCTGACCATGGCCACGTTAACCACCACGTACATGAAGAAGATCATGGCAAGGCCACCGGAGAGAAGCCGGCTGAAGGAGGTCTGGGCGACCGAGGCGATGAACAGGCTCCGGATCACAACCAGCGCGTACAGCACCAGCAGCACGGTTACGCCGACAAAACCGAACTCCTCGGCCAGAACGGCAAGAATGAAATCCGTATGGCTCTCCGGCAGGAAATCCAGGTGCGACTGGCTTCCCTCGCCCCAGCCCTTGCCGTGCAGCCCTCCAGAGCCGATCGCAGCCTTGGACTGGGTGATGTTCCAGCCCGCCCCGAGCGGGTCTCCGCCGGGGTTCAGCAGGGTCAGCACGCGCTCTTTCTGGTAGTCGCGCATCACAAAGAGCCAGAGCACGGGAATGGAAGCCCCTCCCGCCGTCAGCATCAGCATGATGAGCTTCCAGCTGAGCCCAGAGAGAAACAGCACCGCCAGCCCCGATGCAATGACGAGCACCGCCGTCCCCAGATCCGGCTGCGCGATGATCAGTGCGCCGGGCAGCGCCGTCAGGATCAGAGCCATGAGAATCGGTAACAGCCGGGGAGGCAGCACCAGCTGAGAGAGGAACCAGGCCACCATCAGCGGGACGCCTATCTTCATCGCCTCCGAGGGCTGGAAACGCGGCAGTCCGGGCAGCGCCAGCCAGCGCTGCGCCCCCTGTGCGCCGGCACCGAAAAGCAGGACCAGAACCAGCGAAACGATGCCCACCAGATACAGCCAGGGCGACCAGCGCCGATAGAGCATGGGATCCAGCTGCGCAAAAAACAGCATCACCAGAAGCCCCACCCCAATGCGCAGTGCCTGGCTCCGGACCATGGCCATGCCATTCTCCCCGGCACTGTAGAGAACCACCAGTCCGAACCCCATGATGAGCGCCAGCAGCAGAACCAGCCAGGGATCCAGATGCAGCCGGCTCAGCCAGCCGCCACGACGCTGCAGATAATCCGGCTCCATGGCAATCTGGCGTACGAACTCACGGCTCACTGCTGACCTCCCCCGGTCTCGCCATCACTCTCAGCGCCTCTTGGCAGCGCCTGTCTGGTCAGGACGTCCGGGAAACCATTGATCCAGGCATCTGTTACCTGACGTGCCACGGGCGCGGCCGCGGCACTGCCACTGCCGCCGTTCTCGACCAGCACAGACACCACGATCTCCGGATCATCCGCTGGCGCAAAGGCCACAAACAGGGCGTGATCCCGCATGCGCTCAGCAACCTCATCCTCATCGTACTCCTCTCCTTCCAGGCTGAAGACCTGGGAGGTGCCCGTCTTCCCGGCCATGCGGTAATTGAGGCCCGGGCTGATGCTGCGCGCGGTGCCCTCCGAGCCATGCACCACATCCTCCATGGCATTGATCACGTATTCCCAGTCCGACTCATTCGCGATATCAACAGGCGGACGGACAATCTCCGGCAGCAGGTGCTGGGCCGGGATATCGCCATCGATGTAGCGCAGATGCCGGGGTGGGTGACGCTCCCCGCGGTTGGCAAGCACACTGGTGGTGGCGGCCAGCTGCAGGGGAGTGGAGAGGAAATAGCCCTGGCCAATGCCCATGTTCACCGAATCCCCGGGATACCAGGACTCGTCGTGAACACGGCGCTTCCACTCCGGGCTGGGCAGAATCCCGGCGCGCTCATCCCGCACATCCAGTGACGTCACGGAACCAAAACCGAAGCGTTCCAGATAGTCGGCCATCTTGGTGCCGCCCATTTCGTAGGCCATCTTGTAGAAGTAGGTATCACTGGAAAGCACAATGGCATCATAGAGGGTGGTATCCCCGTGCCCCTGCCGTTTCCAGTTACGGAAGACCTGGCTGCTGTTGGGCAGTTCATAGTAACCGGGGTCATGGACAATCTCGGACTGGGTAACGGTATCCGCTGCCAGCCCGGCCAGCGCCATCATGGGCTTGACAGTGGACCCGGGCGGGTACTGGCCGCGGGTGGCGCGGTTGAAAAGGGGCTTGTCCAGCGAGTCCCGCAAGGCGGCGTAACTTTCGTGATCAATGCCTGTCACGAATTCATTGGTGTCAAACCCGGGGGTGCTGACCTGGGCGAGCAGCCCACCGGTTTCCGGATTGATGGCCACAACCGCACCCCGCCGACCGCCCAGAGCTTCCTGGGCGACCTGCTGAAGCCGGATATCCAGGCTCAGGGTCAGATCCCGCCCGGGTGTCGGATCCTCGCGCTCCAGCACCCGCATCACGCGGCCACGGGCATTGGTCTCGACATTCTGGTATCCCACCTCACCGTGCAGCTCGTCCTCATAGACCCGCTCAAGGCCAGTCTTGCCGATGTAGTGGGTCCCCGCATACGCCACCTGGTCGATGCGGCGCGCATCCTGTTCATTGATCCTGCCCACGTAACCCAGCACATGGGAGGTCAGCCGGCCATAGGGATAGTACCGCACCAGCCGTGCTTCCATTTCCACACCGGGCAGGCTGTGGCGGTTCACCGCGAGCCGGGCCATCTCGGATTCACTCAGATGATAGCGCAGCGGCACGGGCTCGAAGGGCCGCCGGCGCTCATCCAGCCGCTGCCGGAAGTTCTCAACGTCTTCGGGACGGACGTCCACGATCCCCCGAACCTCCTCGATCAGGGCATCCATGTCCGATACCTGCTCCGGGATGACCGTGAGACTGAAAACCGGCCGGTTCTCCGCCAGCAGCACACCATTGCGGTCGTAGATCAGGCCCCGGGTGGGGGCTACCGGCTGCACTTGGACACGGTTGCGGTCGGAAATGGTGGAGTAGGTCTCGTGTTCGGTCACCTGGAGGTAATAGAAGCGCCCGATCAGAGCCCCGGTCACGATCAGCACCGCGATGATCGCCACGAACGAGCGGCGCTGGAAGAGCTCTTTTTCCTGACCGGTATTGCGGAGGGTTCCCCAGCTCATGGTCAGCCGGCCCTGTGGTAGGGGTGGTTGCAGTTGATGCTCCAGGCGCGATAGAGCTGCTCCGCCAGCATCACCCGCACCAGCGGATGGGGAAGCGTCAGCGGCGACAGCGACCAGGCCTGGTTGGCGCGCTCCCGGCAGGCATGCGAGAGCCCTTCCGGCCCACCAATCAGGAAGGCCACGTCCTGCCCCTCCATCCGCCAGTGCTCAAGCCGCTCCGCGAGCTTCTCCGTGGACCACTGGCGACCGTCGATCTCAAGGGCGATCACCCATTCGGGACCACGCAGCGCCTTCAGCATCCGGTCGCCTTCATCCCGCACCGCGCGCGCCGTATCGGCCTGCCGCCCGCGGCCACCGAGAGGGACTTCCGTCAGTTCCAGCCGCATCTCCCGGGGAAAACGCCTGCGGTACTCCTCAAAGCCCGCGTTGACCCAGTCGGGCAGTTTCTGCCCGGCGCTGATGACCTTCAGGTGCATGCTACTCCGTACCCGCGGCGCCCAGCCCCGGAGCATCCCGCCAGAACCGTTCCAGGTCGTAGAACTCCCGGGTTGCCGGCAGCATCAGATGGACGATTACATCGCCCATATCCACCAGCACCCAGTCGCTGGTTTCACCCCCTTCGAGTTTCGGCTTGCTGTCCGCCTCCTGCTTGGCACGCTGCACCACTTCCTCGGCCAGCGAGTGGATATGGCGATTGGAGTTGCCCGAGGCGATGACCATGTAATCCGTCATGCTGGTACGGTCGCGCACGTCCAGTACAGCCACGTCCTGGCCCTTCATTGATTCGACGGCATCCACCGCCAGTGACTTCAGTTGTTCAGAATCCATAATCATCCTGTTTCAAGTCGATACAGCCCCTGATCCCGAATGGTCCGCCAGACCGCGTCCGGCACCAGGTAGCGGATTGATCGCCCGGCAGCGGCCCGGCTCCGGATTTCCGTGGCTGCAATCTCCAGCAGCGGCAGCTCCATCACCAGGATGGAACCACTGGCACTGTGCTGGAGATCAGCCGCGTCCGCTGTCCGGCGCTCCTGCAGCATGGCTGCAACAGGCTCCGGTGGCGCCAGGGGAAACCCGGGTCTGTTGACCACGATTATATGGGCGAGCTCCGGCAGTTGCATCCAGCCGCGCCACTGATCGAAGGTGTTGAAGGCATCGGTTCCCACGACCATCGCCAACGGCGTTTGCGCCCCCAGCTCGGAGCGCAGCTGCTGGAGTGTCTCGCCGGTGTAGGACACCCGGTCCTGGTCCAGTTCGCGGGCGTCCACCATAAGCCCCGGCTCTTCCGCCACCGCATCCCGCAGCATGCCCAGCCGGGTGTCGCCTCCGGCCCCCGGCTGATTACGGTGCGGCGGGCGATGGCAGGGCATGAGCCGGATCCGGGCACTTTCAAGACGTTCATGCAGTTCCACTGCCATCCGCAGATGGCCATTGTGGACGGGGTCGAAGGTGCCGCCCAGCATCACATGCAGCATGCCGGCTCCTGGTCATTCACGGACATGGCCATCCCCGAATACAACGTATTTCTGACTGGTGAGCCCCTCCAGTCCCACGGGCCCCCGGGCGTGAAGCTTGTCGGTGGAGATGCCGATCTCGGCGCCCAGCCCGTACTCAAAGCCGTCCGCGAAACGCGTGGAGGCGTTGACCATCACGGAACTGGAATCCACCTCGGTCAGAAAGCGCCGGGCCCGGGTGTAGTTCTCGGTGATGATACTGTCGGTATGCTGGGAGCTGTAACGGTTGATGTGCTCCATGGCCGCGTCCAGCCCGTCCACGACCCGGATCGAGAGAACCGGCGCCAGGTATTCGGTGGCCCAGTCCTCTTCTGTTGCTTCACCGGCCTCCGGCAGGATTCGACGGGTAGCCGCGCAGCCCCGCAGCTCCACGCCGGCACCGCGCAGCTGCCGCGCAATGGGCGGCAGCAGGGATTCGGCCACGGGCGCGTCCACCAGCAGGGTTTCCAGGGTGTTGCAGGTGCCGTAACGCTGGGTCTTGGCGTTGACCGTCACGCTCACGGCCTTCTCCGGATCCGCGTCGCGGTCCAGGAAACTGTGGCAGATGCCGTCCAGGTGCTTGATGACGGGCACCGAGGCCTCATTGCTGATGCGCTCGATCAGGCTCTTGCCACCACGGGGGACGATCACATCCACGTACTCCGGCATCCGGATCAGGTGCCCCACGGCCTCGCGGTCGGTGGTTCCGACCACCTGCACGCCGGTTTCAGGCAAACCGGCTTCCCGCAGCCCCTGCGCCACGCATCCAGCGATGGCCTGATTGGAGTGCGAGGCCTCGGAGCCACCGCGCAGAACCGTGGCATTGCCGGATTTGATGCAGAGGCTGGCCGCATCCACGGTGACGTTGGGACGGGATTCGTAGATGATCCCGATCACCCCCAGCGGCACCCGCATGCGCCCGACCTGGATACCGGACGGGCGGTATTCCATATCGGTGATCACCCCCACCGGATCCGTAAGCCCGGCGACCTGGCGCAGGCCCTCGACCATGGTATCGATGCGTGCCCCGGTGAGCTCCAGCCGGTCCAGCATGGCCTCATCAAGCCCCTTTTCACGGCCGGCTTCGAGATCCTTCCGGTTTTCCGCCTGCAGCGTCTCCCGGCTGGCGTCTAGCGCCCGGGCCGTGGCCAGAAGGGCCTCGTTGCGCACACCGGTGCTGGAACGGGCCAGTTCGCGGCTCGCCGCCCTGGCCTGCTCGCCCAGGGCCCGCATCATGGATTCTGTGCTCATATCCCTCCCAATCGGATTCCGCATCTGTTTTCAGGGCTCTGCGGGAAAAGTAGGCTATTATACGCGTGCGTGGGGCAGCGGATACAGCCTCGCATTGCAACACCGGGAGCTGATCATGGAAACCGAAACAGCAATGCCCCTGCCACTGCGGTGGACTCTGCGGGCCGGATCCCTGCTGCTGTTGCTTCTGACCCTGGCGGTCTTCGCCGGACACTGGCCCTGGCTGACGCCCGTGGCGTTCCTGGTGCCGCTGGCACTGTTCGCCGGCTGGGGTCTGTGGCTGGCGGGCGCCGGCTGCGCGGTATTCCTCGCCGGCACCCTCAGCCTGGGCCTGTCGCCGGAGCTTGGCATGGCCCGCCACCAGTTCGTGCCCATGCTGATCCTGACGACCGGACTGGCCGCGGTATTCGTTTACCTGCGCGAGTACAAAGCCGCCCAGCTTGCGCCCCTGCGGCGCACCGACTCACTCACCCTCGCCTCCACCCGCGACTACCTCGACAGCGACCTCAACCGTGAAATCCGGCGGGGTGAGCGCGAAGGCACACCGGTGACCGTGGGAGTCCTGCGTCTTGATGATCCCGAAACCCCGCTGCCGGAACAGGACCAGAGCAACCTGATGGTGCGGCTTGGGCGGCTTCTGCACCGCACCCTGAGGGACTTCGACAGCTACTACCGCAGTGATGAGACCGGCTTCATCATCGTACTGCCCGCCACCGCGACGCCCGACTCCGTAAGGACCATAGAGGCCATCCGCAACCAGGCCCGGGACATGCTCACCCGCGAACGGATGGAGCTGACGCTCTCGGCCGGCGTGGTGGGCGCCAATGTGGGCGATGACGCCCGCAGCCTTTCGCAAAAGGCCCTGGAAACCCTGCGCCGGGCCCAGAAACAGGGTGGCAACCGGACGCTGACATGGACGGACGCCGGAGGCACGGGCCATGACTGAAACCGCACTGCGTACCCGCACCAACAGCGTTGTATACGCACTGATGCTGCTGTGCTTCATGGTCCTGGCGGAACGCAGCCTGCGCTACGGGTTCTATGAGCTTTTCTTCAGCGGCCTGACCATCACCGCCCTGGCAACCGCTGGCATTGCCGCCACCCTGATCCGGCGACACCGCCAGCTGCAGACCCGGAGCCACCTGCTGATCCTGGTGCTGATGGCCATCACCGTCCTCCAGGCCATCGCCCGGGAACCCTCGCTTGCCTTCTTCTGGCTCTATCCACTGCTGATGGCGGCTTTCCTGCTTCTCAGGGTCCATCAGGCAGCCGCCCTCTGTACAGCCGGCCTGCTTCTCGGCCTGGCGGCGGCCTGGAGTCTGCCGCCGCGGGAACAGCTGGCGCTCGCCGGCACCGCTGTGCTCCTGGGGGCCGGTGCCGGCTGGTTCGCGCGCCACTACCACGCCAGTGCCCGCTACGTGGACACACTGACCATCGTGGATCCGGAAACCGGGGCCTACAACGAACGCAGTCTCAACGAGACCCTGAGCCGGGAGATCAGCCGGTCCGAGGCTACCGGCCACCCCCTGTCACTGGCCCTTCTGAGCATCGATCACCGGGAGGAACTCACCGGTGTTTACGGCGGGGAGGCACTGTCCGCGCTCAGTGTCGCCATCAGCCGCAGCCTGCGCACCACCATCCGGGCCGGGGACAGCCATTACCACCTGGGCAACGGTCGCTTCGTCCTGCTGCTGCCGTTCACCTCCGAAGAGGGGCTGCGGGTAACCGCCGAACGCGTACGGCGGCTGCTGGGCGAGTCACGCTGGCCCACGGTCGAGAGCATCACGGCCAGCATTGGCTGTACGACACGCTCGAGCGGGGAAACCTCGGTGGACTCACTGCGTGAGCGCTGTGAGCAGGCACTGCGGGAGGCTCAGAAGCGCGGCCACGACCAGGTCTGGCACCTGGGCGGCCCGGGTCACTCCATGTCTTCGACCAATCGTGAAAGGACTTCCAGCCGCTCCAGCGGATCATCCATCTCCACCAGTGACTGACGCTGCCCAATGGCCATGGGCAGCAGCTCCGTCAGCCGCCATCCAACCTGTCGTGCATCGTCGTAATCAATACTGAGATCGAGTTCAGCCACGGAAGGGTGGCGGCACAGCGCCGCCAGCAGCTCGCAAAGCGCCTCGTGCCGAAGCGGTGTCGGCGTTCGGGGCTCGTCGGGCAGAACCACCACATCACCACGGTTGAGGCCGTCCGCCGCCCGCCAGCTCCTTGCCACGGAGACCTTCCTGAGGCCCTCCACCGTAATGCCCAGAAAGCCATTCTCCAGCGGCGAGAAATCCACCACCGAGACTTCGCAGCCAATGGGATGGAAAGCGGCATCCGCCCGGGTGTCACGGCCGCCCTGTTCCAGCAGGACCAGCACAAAGGGTTCCTGGGCGCGCAGTGAATGGGTCAGCATGTCCATATAGCGGCGCTCGAAGAGCCGCAGGGGCAGGCGACCGCCGGGAAGCACCACCGAGTTGAGGGGGAACAGCGCTCGATTCATAACCCTGGGCTCCCGGCGGGCGGGTGTTACTCTTCGGGGCAGCGCCCGTGCAGCATGGTCCAGTAACCGAACAGGTTCACGGACTCGATCTTCTCCACGTTCAGGCCCACGTTCTCAAGCACCGGCTCCATGGGGAAGTCCGGATCAAAGCCAAGCGGCGCGGCCCAGCGCGAGAGCGCGGACTCGAAGCGGCGGACCAGGGGGTTCTCCTTGGCGAAGTGATTGACGAAGATCACGTCCGCGCCCGGCTTGGCAACCCGGCGGACCTCGCTCATCACCTTGTAGGGATCAGGCACGACAGAGAGCACATACAGAACCATGATCTTGTCGAAGCTGTTGTCCGGGAAGTCCAGCGCTTCGGCGTCCATGTTGTACAGCTCACAGTTGGTCAGCCCGTGCTTCTGGATGCGCTTCTCGGCCTT
>JBNJDI010000050.1:0-17098 GCA_051744725.1 Pseudomonadota bacterium
CCCACATGCACAGTGGTCTGTGCCAGATCCAGAAGCTCCCGCAACGCAACAGAGAACATGGCGTACTCCGGTGTGCTGTGGCTGCGCAGCTCACCCATAATACCGTGCCAGCGCTCGATCAGACCGGCATGCTCACTGGCCCAGGCCTGGAGCGTGGTTTCAAGATCCGCTCCCGACGTGCGTGACCGGAGTATCCCCGTCGTCAGTGCCCGCTGCTGCCAGTTCAGGTCCTCGCGGAAGCTTTCCCGGGCCAGTGCCTCCCAGTGGCTGCGTGGCACCAGCGCGGATATGGCGCCGGCGAACCAGTCCAGCTCCAGCTCGTCTCCCACGGCGAAGTAGAGATGCGCCACCTCCTGGAGATCCAGACCGGTCTCCTCGCGGGCGTCAATGATGCCCAGCGCGGAAAGCAGGTGACCGGAGCCGGCTACAACTCCGGCCAGCGGCTCGGGTACACCCTCACCCGTGAACCGGTCCCGCTCCTTCTGCCAGACGTCCAGCGCCCGCTCGCCGATGTAGGACGGCAGGTCACCCGCCATGGCATCCAGCCGGGCCTGGAAACGCTCGATCTGGGTTGGCATGTCGAGCTCACTGCGCCGGTTGCGCAGCATCCAGCGCGCGCCGCGCCGCACAAGGCGCATAAGTTCGCTCTGGAGCTCGGACTGGAGGCTGCTGGGGATCCGGTAATCCAGCGCCTCCACCTGCTGCCACCAGTAATCCAGGCGGTAGATCTTCTTGGCAATCAGATACGCCCTGGCGATGGATGGCAGCGTTGCGCCGGTGGACTGCTGAAGCCGCTCCACAAAGGTCATACCCATGTGATTGACCAGATCATTCGCCACCCTTGTGGCGATGATCTCACGCCGCAGCTGATGGCGCTCAAGCGCGTCATCAAAGCGTTCAACCAGCTGTGAGGGGAACATCTCACGGATCATGGGTTTGACACCGGGATCCTCCGGCAGATCGCTCGCGACCAGCTCCTGTTTGAGATCCGCCTTGACCACCGCGATCAGCACCGACAGTTCCGGCCGGGTCAATCCCTGCCGATTCACCTGGCGCTCGCTCAGTGCCTCTTCATCGGGCAGATTCTCAAGCCCCCGGTCAAGCAGTCCCCGGTTCTCGTACCGCACCATCAGGCGCCGGTACTCCTCAAGCCTGTCGGCACCCTCCGAGTTGGCGATGGAAATCGCCTGGGTCTGCCGGTAGTTGTTCTCCAGCACCAGACGCGAGACATCATCGGTCATGCTGGTAAGGAATTCATTGCGCTGCTTGAAGGTCAGATCCCCCTGGGCCACCAGCCGGTTGAGCAGGATCTTCATATTGACCTCGCGGTCGGAGCAGTCCACCCCACCGGAGTTGTCAATGAAGTCGGTGTTGCAGCGGCCGCCATGCAGCGCGAACTCCACGCGCCCGGCCTGGGACATGCCCAGATTGCCGCCCTCACCCACAACGCGCGCGCCCAGTTCGGCGCCGTCCACACGCAGGCCGTCATTGGCCTTGTCGCCCACATCGCCATGGGATTCCTGGTGGCTCTTCACGAAGGTGCCGATACCACCGAGCCAGAGCAGGTCATGCTTCATTCGCAACAGATGGGAAATCAGCATGTTCGGTGGCATGTGATCGGAACGGGTACCGAGCATCTCCTTGACCGGCTTGCTCAGCGGAATCGACTTGGAGGCGCGGCTGAAAACGCCACCGCCTTCGGAGATCAGCGCCGTATCATACTCCTCCCAGGAGGACCCCGGCAGCGCGAACAGGCGCTCGCGTTCGCGGAAGCTCGCCTCGGTATCCGGCTTCGGGTCCAGGAAGATGTGCTGGTGATTGAAGGCCGCCACCAGGCGGATCTTCCGCGACAGCAGCATGCCATTGCCAAACACATCGCCGGCCATATCACCGATCCCGACAACGCTGAACTCATCGGCATCCGTGTTCACGCCCAACTCGCGGAAGTGACGTTCCACGGAAACCCAGGCCCCCTTGGCGGTGATTCCCATCTTCTTGTGGTCATAGCCGTAACTGCCACCGGAGGCGAAGCCGTCCTCCATCCAGAAGCCGTATTCGTTGGAGATCTCGTTGGCCAGATCCGAGAAGGTGGCCGTGCCCTTGTCCGGCGCCACCACCAGATAGTAGTCATCGTCATCATGACGGATCACATTGGTGGGCGGGACCACCTCACCATCAATGAAGTTGTCCGTCACATCCAGCAGACCACGGATGAAACAGCTGTAGGCGGCACGCCCTGCGGCCTGCACCTCCTGACGGTCGGCGTCCCGGGGGATCTGCTTGGCCACAAAACCGCCCTTGGCGCCCACGGGCACGATAACCGCGTTCTTGACCTGCTGGGCCTTCACCAGTCCCAGGATCTCGGTGCGGTAATCCTCAAACCGGTCCGACCAGCGCAGCCCCCCGCGTGCCACCTTGCCACCACGCAGGTGAACACCTTCCACCTGGGGCGAGTACACAAAGATCTCGTAAACCGGTCTCGGGCGTGGCAGGTCGGCCAGCTGGGAGGGGTCAAACTTCAGGCTGATGCAACTGCGTTCACCGTTGCCGCGCTCCTGGTAGAAGTTGGTCCGGGTTGTGGCCTGCATCAGCTCAAGGAACAGCCGCAGAACCCGGTCCTCGCTCAGGTTGGGCACGTCATCCAGACCGCTGCCGAACTCAATGGCGATCTTCTTCTGGGCCGCTTCGCACTGGTGCTCGCTCTGGTAACGCTGGGGATTGAAGCGCACATCGAAGAACTGCAGCAGCAGTGATACCAGCTTGCCATGCCGGGCCAGGGTTCCGGCAATGAAGTTCTGACTGTTGCTGATGCGGATCTGCTGCATGTAGCGGGCATAGGCCCGGAGCAGCGCGATGGAGCGCCAGTCCAGATAGCTGGCCAGCACCAGCCGGTTGAAATGGTCGTTCTCCCCTTCGCCGTTCCAGACCCGGGTGAACAGTGATTCAAAGATGGGTCTGATGCGCTCGATGTCGATGGGCTTGCCGGAACGGGATCGCAGCGCGAAATCATGGATCCAGTGGGTATTGCCACGGCGGTCCGTGATTTCGAACGGATGCTCGCCGATCACCCGGAAGCCGATGTTCTCGAAAACCGGTATCACGTCCGACAGCGGCAGCTGCTCTTTCGGGTGGAACAGCTTGAAATGCAGCGTATTGGCCGTCTCTTCCGGATCCCGATAGAAGCTCATGGCCATCCGGCCGGTTTCATGGATGCGGTCCAGATATTCCACGTCGATCGCGGCTCGCCGGGCCGAGAACATATCCCGGTAGCCCGCCGGGAAGGCATTCTCGTAACAGGCGGAGAGCCGTGTCCCGATCTCTTCGCCGTGGTGCTCGACCAGCGCCTCCTGCAGGGTGTCCTGCCAGGAGCGCGCCAGTTCCACCAGCTTCTGTTGCAGTTCCTCAACCGGCAGAACCCGGTTCTCCTGGGGCTGCACCCGTACCGTGAACTGGGTACGCGCCAGCACGGATTCCGAGAAATAGGTGGTGAAATCAATACCCTCGGCATCCAGGGCCCGCACGATGGCATTCTGCATGCTCACACGCAGCTGGGTTGAATACAGTTCGCGCGGCACGAACACCAGACAGGTCACGAACTGGCCATACACATCCTCACGCATGAACAGCCGGATCTTGCGCCGCTCCTGGATGTAGAGAATGGCCTTGGCCACATTCAGCAGCTCATCCCCCTCGATCTGGAACAGCTGGTCCCTGGGGTAGACCGCCAGGATCTGGTCCAGCTCCTTGCCGGCATAGTCCTCACGCGGGAAACCCGACTGGCTGAGTACGTACTCGATCTTGCGCCGAAGAAGCGGAATCTCATCAGGACGCTCGTGATACACCCTCGAGGTGTAGAGACCGAGGAAGCGCCGTTCCCCCACGACACGCCCCTTTTCATCCAGCTTCTTGATGGCGATGTAGTCCGGATACGCCGGTCTGTGGATGCGCGAGCGCTGGGCGGACTTGCCGAAGATGAACAGGCTGCCGCTGTCGGTCATGGCCTCACGTGTCTGGCGCGGCATGTCCTTCATGCGGATACTGCCGGGCCGCTCGTTGTAGGTCCGCAGAATCCCCAGCTCGGAATCGGCCACCTGCTGGATCTCGGTGCGCCGGTTCTCGCGCACGAAGTCATACTCGTCATAGCCCAGGAAGGTGAAGCGGTCATCCACCAGCCACTCCAGGAAGGCCCTGGCCTCACTGATCTCATCCGCGGACAGGGTCTTCGGCGGATCCGCCAGCTCCTCCAGAATGGCCTTTGCCTTGTCACGCATGTGGGGAAAGTCCGACACCGCGATCCGGACCTCTCCCAGCACCTGTTCCACGTCCGCCCGCAGGGCGCTGAGCGCCGCACTGTCCGAGTGACGATCCACTTCCATGACGATCAGGGCTTCTTCTCCCGGCTCAAGCGGTTTCTTGACGGCCTCGTTGAGCCGCACCAGATCGCCATTGTCATCCCGCTCGGGATTGAGAATGGTGTAATGGATGGTGTGGATGTTCAGTTCCCGGGCATTGACCTCCATGCGCATGGAGTCGATCAGAAAAGGGATGTTCGGGTGCAGCACAAACATCACGGTGTGGCTCGACTCCCAGCCATCCTTCTCAAGATCCGGATTGAAGACCCATATCCGCGACTCCTCGCCGGCGCCCTGCTGGATGAACTCCCAGGCTGAAAGAACGGCCCCGTAGGCATCTAGGAAGCGCTGCTGGACCAGCTCATCGAAAGGCATGTGTTCGAAATAGCGCTGGGCGAAATCGCTGATCCGGCCCGCCTTGTCGGCAGGAAGACGTTCCCTCAGCGCGCCGTCGAGCTTCTGCTGGAACTCCGCCATGGTGGAGAAGGTTTCGTCATTCATGCTGGCATCCTGTGGCCGTGGGTCTGCGTTCCCTCAGCATAGTCAAAACCACGCCTGTGGCCCATGGACTTGCGGTAACTCCCTATGGCCGCCCGCATTCAATTACGATTTGGACATAACCCGGCCGATCCGGAACTGTGTCCTGTTGCGTGGCTTGAGCCGCGCCTCCGGGTGCGCGAGGATGTCACACGGATTGCCACCCGGATCAGGAGCAACTGCGCTGTCATGCGGATCTGTCGGATTACCCTGTGCACCCTTGCCCTGCTGGCAATGCTGGCTGGCTGGAGCAGTTCCGCGCTTGCGGAACTCACCGCTTCTGCAAACCCCAAGCGTCTCTATGCCAACGAACTGATCACCCTCACCCTCGACACCGAGACCGAGCTCGACTTCAGCCTGGGCTCGCTGCTCAATCCCACGGAGATGGACATTCCCCAGCCGGATACGGCTCCGCTGGAGGACGATTTCCGGATACTGGACCGCCACCAGCGCATGGCCATCCAGTCCGAGAACGGCGTCAACCAGGGACAGGTCACCTGGACGTTTCTCCTGGCCCCCCGCAGAGCCGGCGAGCTGACCATCCCCTCGCTGCAGTTCCAGGACATGCAGAGCAGCGCCATCGACGTAACCGTCATGCCTGGCGTGGCGCCGGCGGAACGCGCCGAACCCGAGGCCCAGCTGGACGTCAGCCTGAGCGAGGATGAGGTCTATATACAGCAGCAGATCATCCTGACCCAGCGTGTCTACTATGAGCCGCCCCTGGCGCAGGCGAACCTGTCCTCGCCCACGATTCCGGATGCCATGGTCAAGCCACTGGGCGAGCAGCGCGAGTACCGGGCCGAGAGGAACGGCCGGGAATGGCAGGTGGCGGAACGGCGTTTCGTGATCGTGCCCCAGTCCGCGGGTACCCTGATCCTCCCGGAACAGCGCTTCGAGGCACGCAAACAGACCGAAAGCGGCGACCTGGTGCCCGTGATCGCCACCGCGCCGGCCCAGCGCATCAAGGTGAACCCGCCGCCGGAATCGTTCAGCGGCGACATCTGGCTGCCCGCGCGAAACCTGGAGCTGACCCAGGAGTGGTCAGATTCCCCGGATTCCGTGCGCGCCGGCGACAGTATACGCCGCGACATCCATATACGAGCCGTGGGCGTGGCTCCCGAATCCCTGCCCCGACTCACCATCGGCTATCCGGACAGCCTGAGGGAGTACCCCAGTCCCTGGAAATCGGACTCCCGGCTCACCGGGGACAGTATTGAAGGGCGGCTGCGCAAACGCTCCAGCCTGGTCCCCATTGAGCCCGGCCGGATCACGCTTCCGGAAGTCCGTATCCCCTGGTGGGACGTAGAGGCGGATAAACAGCGCGAGGCTGTTCTGGAGGCCCATGAGATGAAGGTTGAACCCGCAGCGGGAGCCGAGGGTGGCGATAGCGATGAGGAGGACGTCAGGGATGCGCTTTCCGAGATCAACCTGTCCCGCCCCGGCGGGACCACCCTGCCTCCACTGTGGTTCTGGCTGGCGGTGGTGCTCGCTTCCGGGTGGCTGATCACGGGCATCGCCTGGTGGCGCAACCGCCACACCAGGGATGAGACGCTGGCGCTGAGCGCCGAGGAAAAAGCCAACCGGGAGCGCTTCCGCGCCCTGTGTGAACACGTCCAGAGGGGTGAGGCGGATACCCTGACCCTGCTGCCGCACTGGGCGGCGGTGCATTTCAACCGGCCATCGCTGCGCACCGTGGGCGATGTCACAGCCTACCTGAATGACCCCCAGCTCACCCGGGAACTCCAGGCACTGGAGCGCCACCTGTTTGCCAATCCGGATGAACGTGAGGTCTGGGAAGGGGACGAACTGGTGGGTGTACTGAGGCGGCTCGCGGGCCGCCCGCGCAACGGTTCCTAGCTGCTGGATCCGGAGCCCTGGCGCTCCTCCTGGAGGAGGCCTTCCGGCACCGGCTCTCCCAGCTCGGAATAGGCCGCCGCCACGCCTCTCCGGATGCTGTCGGCCTGGGGGTGATCGGGGGCAACCTCCAGGATGCGCTCCCAGTGGTCGAGCGCCTCGCGATAGTCACCACTGCGGAACGCCTCAACCCCAAGAAGCCCCAGGCTGTTGACCTCGTCCGGATTCCCTTCACGCGCGCGGCTTATGGCATTCTCGACCTCAGCGGTCACCTGCCCCTGGTTGGCCATGAACAGGGCCTGGGCCCGCAACCCCAGGGCCGACGCCGGGTTCCCATCACCGGCACGCTCAATGGCGCGGGCCAGTTCGCCATAGGCCTCGGCAGCCTCCCGGAAGCGCTCGAGCTGCATGTAGCTGCGCCCCAGCATGGCCCAGCCCTCCGGATTATCCGGGTCCGCCTCCAGACGGGTCTGCAGGCGCTGGACCATGGCATCCACATCCGAGGCATCCATACCGTCCTGCATCATCTGCTGACGTTCACGGAACTGCGCCACCTGGTCACTGGCACCCAGCGAATCATAGAGCAGAAACGCCCCCACAGGCAGCGCGAGCGCCAGCACCAGCGTCGTGATCACGACACCAGCGCGCCCTCCCGGGCCACCGTCACTGCCCGTTTCCTCCGCCTCGACATCCCGCAGAAGACGCATCTCAAGCTCATCCTTTAGGGACTCGAAGCCGGACTCATCCAGGGCACCTTCATCCCGTTCGCGTTCAAGCTCTGCAAGGCGGGTACGGTAAGTGGCCAGATTCTGCTCACGGTACTGCACCACGGGCCTGGAGCGATGGGCGAACAGCATTGGATAGATCACGAAGACCAGCGCGAGGATGATCAGCAGTATGACGGCAAGCCAGAAATTCAGGGGCATGGAAGCTCACTCGGGTTGGAATTCATTCATCGCGCAGCCACTGCTCAGCGCGGCGACGCTCTTCGTCGGAAAGCGGGGTCGAATCAAGCTGTCGGCGGGCGCGATTGCGTGCCACCAGCACAAGAACCACGCCGACGCCGATCACCAGCACCACAAAGGGTCCGATCCAGAGTGCCCAGGTGTGCGGGGCAAACGCCGGCCGGTAGCTCACAAAGCTGCCGAAGCGCTCCACCATCGCCTGGCGGATCTCCTCATTCGTGGCTCCCTCCTCCATCATCCGGTGGACGCGCTCACGCATATCCTGGGAGATGGGGGCGCCGGATTCGGCAATGGATTCGTTCTGGCACTTCGGGCACCGGAGCTCGCGCGTGAGTTCACTGAAGCGCTCGCGCAGTTCAGGGTCCTCGAAGCGCTCCTGGGCTGTGGCCGGCGTGGCCAGAAGCACCACAGCCAACAGCAACAGGACGGCCTCAGCCGTCTTCGCGATAGCGTTCATAGAGCGGCTCAAAATCGGACTCCCAGACGTCTTGATCCACCACGCCCACATGGCGGTGGCGGACGATGCCCTCGGCATCGATCAGGTAGGTCTCCGGCGCCCCATAGACGCCGAGGTCAAACCCCAGGCTGCCCTCGGGATCATAGATCACCCGGCTATAGGGATCGCCACGTTCCTCCAGCCAATCCAGGGCGGCTCCACGTTCGTCCTTGTAGTTGAGCCCGATAATGGGCACGCCCTGCTCAGAAAGCCGGTTGAGGTGCGGGTGTTCCACCCGGCAGGCGGCACACCAGGTGCCCCAGACGTTCAGGAGCTGGACTTTGCCCTTGAAAATCTCCTGGTCTGCGGAGGCTTCCGAGTCATGCAGCATCGACAGCTCGAAGGACGGCACCTCGCGGCCCACCAGCGCGGAGTCCAGCTCACTGGGGTCCTCGCCAAGGCCCCAGTAGAGCACCACACCCAGCGTCACCGCGAGAACCAGCGGCAGAAACAGCCAGATCCGGTTCATGATGCCGCTCCTTCAGTCACAGGCTGGCTGGCCCTGGGTTTCTCGGCCGCCGTAACCGTCTGCCTCTGGCGGACCCGGTAACGCCGGTCACTGACCGCGAAGGCGCCACCCAGCGCCATGAGCAGGGCACCTCCCCAGATCCAGCGCACCATGGGCTTGTACTGGATACGCACACTCCAGGCCGTCCGGCCCTCGACATTCTCGCCCAGCGCCACAAACAGATCCTTGAGAACTCCGGCACTGATGCCGGCATTGGTCATGACGCTGTCACGCACTGGATAATGGCGCTTTTCCGGGTAGACGGTGGTCACCTTCTCACCCTCCCGGTAAATGTCAAATGTTGCCCGCTGGGCCGTGAAGTTCGGCCCCTGGCGTTCCCCCAGATCCGCGAAATGCCATTCATAGCCGGCTATTTCGAGCCGGTCTCCCGGGGCCATGCGCCGGTCCTGCTCCACCCCGTGGATGGAAACCATGGTAGCGCCGGCGATCGACATGGCCAGGCCCACGTGGCCCAGAACCATGCCGTTGTAGCTGCGCGACAGCCGGCGCAGGCCGTGCCAGCGGCCCTGGCGACTGGCCGTCTTGTCCCAGACATCCCTGAGTGTGGCGAAGGCAACCCAGGCCGCGACCGCCAGCCCAATGACGCTGAGGGCACTGAGTTCCCCCACCATCAGCAGCGGCGTGGCCACGGCAACGATGATACTGAGCACCGCCGGCACCAGCAGCTTGCGCAGCACCTGGTCCACGGGCGTGCGCTTCCAGCGCGTTACCACCCCGAAGCCCAGAATCACCCCGGTCATCAGCGCAATCGGCACGAAGGTGATGTTGAAGTAGGGTTCACCCACGGACAGGGTGCCTCCCCCTATGTAATCCTGGATCAGCGGGAAGATGGTACCGAGCAGAACCACGAAGGTTGCCACCACCAGGAAGACGTTGTTGAGCAGCAGCAGCGCTTCCCGGGAAAACAGGGTGAAGCCCGTACGCCCCTGCACGGCCGGCGCCCGGATCGCGTAGAGCGCCAGCGAGCCAACCACGGTGACCGCCAGCATCATGAGTATGAAGAAACCGCGCTCGGGATCATTGGCGAACGAATGCACAGACGTCAGCACCCCGGAGCGCACCAGGAAGGTTCCCAGTATGCTCAGGGCAAAGGTCATGATGGCCAGAAGCACGGTCCAGCTCTTGAAAACACCGCGTTTCTCGGTGACCGCCAGCGAATGGATCAGGGCCGTGCCCACCAGCCAGGGCATGAAAGAGGCGTTCTCGACCGGATCCCAGAACCACCAGCCACCCCAGCCCAGCTCGTAGTAGGCCCACCAGCTGCCCAGGGCGATCCCGAGGGTGAGAAAGGCCCATGCCACCGTGGTCCAGGGCCGCGACCAGCGCGCCCAGACCGCATCCAGACGGCCCCCAAGAAGCGAGGCGATGGCGAAGGCGAACACCACCGAGAAGCCCACATAGCCCATGTAGAGCATCGGTGGGTGGACGATAAGACCGAAATCCTGCAGCAGCGGATTAAGGTCGGCCCCGTCCTGGGGCACATTCGGCAGCGTGCGTTCAAAGGGATTGGAGGTGAGCAGCGTGAACAGCATGAAGCCGACGCCGATCAGCCCCATGATGGACAGCACCCGGGCCCGCATCTCATCCGGGAGATTGCGGCTGAACATGGCCACTGCCAGCGTCCAGGCTCCAAGGATCAGCACCCACAGCAGCATCGAGCCCTCATGGCCGCCCCAGACGGCGCTGAACTTGTAGTACCAGGGCAGCATGCTGTTGCTGTTGCTGGCCACATAGCCCACCGAGAAATCGTCCACCATGAAGGACCAGGTGAGGCAGGCATAGCTGAGCACGAGCATCACGAACATGCCCGCCACCAGCGGCCGGTCAAAGGCCATCAGGCCCGGATGGCGGACCGTCGCCCCCGCCATGGGCACCACCACCAGCGCTACTGCCAGAAGCAGCGCCAGGATCAGCGCGAAATTGCCGAGTTCAGGAACCATCATCTCTCCTGCGTCAGAGTCACTGCCACCGACACCTCAGGTGCCGCTGCTACCGCTGTTACCGCTGTTACCGTGATCCATCCCTTCCGCCGGGTAGTCGCCGCCCTCCTCCAGGCGCCCCGAATCCTCCAGGGCTTTCTTGACCTCTGGCGGCATGTAGTCCTCGTCATGCTTAGCCAGTACCTGGTCCGCCCTGAGCATGCCATCCTCGTTCAGCTCGCCCAGGGCCACAACGCCCTGCCCCTCCCGGAACAGGTCCGGCAGGATGCCCTTGTATTCAACCGGCACCCGCCCCTGGTTGTCCGTGATCACAAAGCGGACCTTCAGCGAGTCCGGATCCCGTTCCAGGCTCCCCTCCGCCACCAGGCCGCCGGCCCGGATCCGCTGCTGCACCGGCGCCTTGCCGGTTTCGATCTCGGCAGGACTGTAGAACAGGTTCATGTTCTCCTGCAGGGCGACCACTGCCAGCGAGACCGCCACGGCAAACCCCGCGAACAGTGCCAGAACGATGGTGAGACGGCGTTTACGCACCGGATGCATTGTGAGTCTTTCCTCCACTGCCATGGCGTTGTGCCTCACTGCGCATGAGGCGGCGATGATGGGCGATGATCTGACGACGCTGGATCACGGTGGCGAGGATCAGCCCCAGGACCACCAGTATGAAGGCGCCATAGCTGAACCAGACGTAGCCCCCGTGGCCGCCCATCGTAATCAGTGCCTGGAATGAATCGAACTGCATATATCCTCTCCGCGACACCCTATTGTGCCAGAACCCAGTCCCGAACCCAGCGTGCGCGACGCTCTCTTAACAGAATGTCATTACGCATGCGCCAGAGGATCAGCCAGGCCACCAGCAGATGGAAGCCCAGCAGACAGATCAGCAGCGGCACCCACATGCTGGCCGGCATCGAGGGCGCCTCCGTGACCTTGATGGTTGCCGGCTGGTGCAGGGTGTTCCACCACTCCACCGAATACTTGATGATGGGGATGTTGACCACTCCCACGATCACCAGGATGGCACTGGCGCGTGCGCGCACATCCGGATCCTCCATGGCGCCACGCAGCGCCATTACGCCCAGGTACAGGAACAGCAGCAGGAGCATGGAGGTCAGGCGCGCGTCCCAGACCCACCAGGTGCCCCAGGTGGGCTTGCCCCAGACCGCGCCGGTAAGCAGCGCCAGAAACGTCATGGCCGCCCCCACGGCCGTGGCCGAGGCGATGAAGGTATCGGCCATTTTCATCCGCCAAACCAGCCCCACCACACCGGCAACGGCCATGGCCACATAGAGCGACTGCCCGAGATAGGCCGAGGGCACATGGATGAAGATGATGCGGTAACTGTCGCCCTGCTGGTAGTCGGCGGGCGAGAACAGCAGCCCCCAGACCACGCCCACTGTCAGGACGACGAGCGCTGACCACCCCAGCCACGGCATCAGCCGGCCGGCGATGCCGAAGAACCACTTGGGGGAGCCCAGCTTGTGAAACCATTGCCACATGCGGCGATCCTCAGTTCATTTCACCCATTGGAAACGCTGATGCGCAGCGCTCCGGCGATGGCCAGCGGTGCCAGCACCACCGCCAGCGACAGCATGGCCCCGAGCAGTGCCAGATGCCCGGTGATGGAGGCGCCTTCCACGGCGGCCGTCACAGCTCCCGTACCGAAGATCAGCACCGGCACATAGAACGGGGTCATGATCAGCACGAGCAGCACGCCACTGCCTCGCAGGCTCACCGTCAGCGCGGCGCCGATGGCTCCGACCAGCACCAGCACGGGCGTGCCCGCCAGCAGCGTCAGAACCAGAACCAGCCCGATCCCGGGGGTCAGGTGCAGCATGACACCCAGCAAGGGCACCAGCAGCACCAGTGGCAGCACCGTCGTGACCCATACGGCGGCAACCCGTGCCAGCGCCAGCAGCGCCAGCGGCTGGGGTGACAGCACCCATTGTTCCAGATGCCCATCCGCGTAGTCATTGCGGAACAACAAGTTCAGCGACAGGAGTATGGACAGCAGCGCCGCCACCCAGACGATGCCCGGCCCCGCCTGGCGCAGGAATTCCGGCTCCGGGCTCACACCCAGCGGAAACAGCGAGACGATGAGCACGAAGAACACCAGGGGATTGATCAGGTCCTGGCGGTTACGGAACGCAATGAGCCATTCCCGGCGCACGGTCTCAGCAGCTGCCCGCAGCCAGCCACTTTCCTGTTCCCGACGGCTTACCGGAACCCTGGGTTCAGTGCGCATCATGCCCCTCCCCCAGGGTCAGTGCCTGCACGCCTTCCAGCGCCAGACGGTGATGGGTCGTCAGGATGACCGCACCACCGGCACGTACCCGGTTGGCAAGCAGGGCCTCAAGCTGGCTCACCGCCTCCCGGTCCACCGCCGTAAAGGCCTCGTCCAGGATCCACAGAGGCGCGCTGGAGAGATACAGGCGTGCCAGTGCCACCCGCCGCTGCTGGCCTGCCGAGAGCTGCGCCGCCGGGAGGTCCTCATACCCGGCAAGGCCCGCGTCCGACAGTGCCGCCATCACCTGCTCGGGCACCGCGGGTGCGCGCATGGCCTGCCATCCGGCCAGATTCTCATAGGCCGTCAGCGAGGGTGAAACGCCGGCATTGTGCCCCAGAAACAGCAGGTTCGCCTGGTACTCGGTCCTGACCCGGTGCACCGGCTCCCCCTGCCAGAGCAGTTCCCCCTCGAAAGCGGGATTGAGGCCCGCCAGTATCCGCAGCAGTGTGGTCTTGCCCGCGCCATTGGGACCCGCAATCCGCCACAGCTCGCCCGCGGCGACGCTCAGGTCAAGACCGCTGAACAGCGGACGGTCATCGCGCTCACAGTGGATCTGCCGGGCTTCGAGCAGGGTACGGGTCATAGTCCATCCGGCCGGTGGGTTCTGCGGGTTGGGTCTGCCCCCGGCGGGCGCCTATTATATAGAAAACGGTTGGCTTTTGCCGCCATCATCGGCCACGGGGAATACCGTCGTGAAAGTGCCTGTTCTTTCGCTGCTGACACGCACCGCCAGCAGCCAGCCCACCGGGGCCGACCCAGCGCGTCTGGCGGCGCAGCTCGAGCGCGCCGGCCTGCGTGAGGGCGAGCCCCGCCTGGCTCGGCTGCTCAGTGCTGATGGTGGCAGTCGCCCTGCAGGCAACGGCAGCCAGGCGGCCCCCAGTACCCGCCTGCTTCTGGAAGTGGGCGGCCAGCGGCTGCCCGTGCGCAGCGACCAGGCACTGGAGACGGGCACCATGGTCAAAGTGATGCGGGCAGGCAATGAACTGCGCCTTATCGAGAGTCTCCAGCAGCCCTCACGCAGCACCCTGAGCCAGTCACTGGCCAACCGGATTCCTTTCCAGCACGACCTTGGGCAGGGTCTCAGCCGGCTCGCGGCCCAGACCAATGACCCAACCCTGCCCCAGCAGATCCGTCAGGGCCTGGCCCAGCTGACACGGCTCATGCCCCAGGCACCCCCATCGGCACAGGGGGCCACGGGCACCACCGGGGCGCAGGCCACGCCATCCCCGGCGATGCTCGGGGTTGGGATGGCAGCGGGGTCCGCAACGGCCTCCTCCAGCAGCACCAGCCAGAACGTGCTTCCGGCTCTGGACAGCATGAGCGGCGCCCAGATCCGTGAATGGATCAGCCAGAGTGGGCTCTTCCGGGAGGCCAGCATGCTCCATCAGCCCGCGACAGGCAGCGCCGAAAACGCCGCCCAGCCCCGCGCCGACCTCAAGGGCCAACTGATCCAGCTGGCCGCCCAGCTGTTGCCCCGGGTGACCGGAAACGCCTCCGACCAGAGCAGTGACAGCCTTCACCGCCTGATCGGCCGGCTTGGCCCCATGACAACCTCCTCAATGGATGACACCGGCGCCCTGCGCTTCCCCACCTCGCCGGCCACCAGTTCGTCCACCAGCACCAGTGCGGGCACCGGAAGCAACACCTCCATGGGGGCCGGGGAGATGCTCCGCCTTGTGGCGGGCATGATCAACCGGCTGACCGTGAACCAGCTCCATTCCCAGGCCGCCAACGCCGGCACCGAGGCCAATACCCCCAACCAGACCTGGATCCTGGAATTGCCCTGGGTTTCAGGCAACCAGGAAGTACGCATCCTGCAGGGACGACTGGAGGAGTATGGCCCGCGCGATACGGACCCGGACGATGACAGCGCCAGCCGCTCCCTGGAGCGGGAATGGCAGCTGACACTGGCCCTGTCCTTCGAGACCACAGGCCCACTGTATTTTGAGATCAACCTGCGAGGACGCCAGCTCCGGACTCAGATCTGGGCCGAGAAACCGGCCACCGTGGAGCTGATCGAGCACACCCGGGAGCGGCTGGAAACAGCACTTTCGAAACTGGATCTGGACGTGTCACCGGTGGAGTGCATGGAGGGGCAGCCTCCGGCCCGGATCACCCGGCTCACCCAGCAACTGGTGGATGAACATGCCTGAGAATAATGACCACGAGGCGGCCATTGCCCTGACCTATGACGGCACGAACGCGCCCACCGTTTCGGCCACCGGCCAGGACGAACTGGCCCGGGAGATGATCCGCATCGCGCAGGACAATGGTGTGCCGCTCTATGAGGATCCGGACCTGGCGGCACTGCTCAGCCGTCTGGATCTCGGCGAGGCGATTCCCGAAACCCTTTACCGGGTCATTGCCGAGATCCTGGCCTACAGCTTCTATCTGCAGGGGTTCACCCCGGAGGATTTCCGGGATGGAAGGAAAAAAGACTAGACGACCTCGTCGGTTCCGGTACGCTCATGACCCCGTGTCTGGCCCTTGCGCAGCGCTGACACCAGCTCCGCTTCCGGCCTGGAAATGCCGCAGGAGTTCATCAGGTCCTCGGTACCGGCACCCAGCTCCACCAGCTTGGAGGCTTCGTCATAGGGCACCCGCAGAGGATCGTTCAGCCGCATTTCCTCCAGGGCGCCACTGAGGCGGTGAAGGGACTGCTCGCAGGCCACAAGGCGACGCCCCACCCCCATGCTGCCACTGCTGACCGCGTGCAGTTCCCGGCCCAGGTCATCGCAACGCTGGCGCCAGTGCGCCTCCATGCGATTCATCCGGATCCGGTTGGCGACGCCCTGCGCCGCCACCAGTACAATGGCCAGAGCCGTAACAGCCCAGGGGAGAAGTGTGTCGATCATGTCCATGCCAGCCTCCTGTCGCTGACCGCCTAGAGCGCCTCGATCTCGGCCCACTCCTCATCGGTCAGCATTTTCTCAAATGCCACCAGAATCACCAGTTCACCCTCACGGTTGCAGACACCGTGAATGAAGCGGGCACTTTCCTCGTTACCCACGTTGGGTGCACTCTCGATTTCGCTCTGGCGGATGTAGATGACCTCGGCCACTGCATCCACCATGATGCCGATTACCTGTTCCTCAGCCTCAAGCACCACAATGCGCGTGGAGTCCGTGACTTCGCCGTCCGGCAGGCCGAAGCGGCGCCGGGTGTCGATCACCGTCACGACATTGCCGCGCAGGTTGATGATGCCGAGCACGTAATCCGGAGCTCCTGGCACCGGAGCGATTTCCGTATACCGCAACACCTCCTGGATCTGCATCACGTTGAGGCCATAGGTCTCATCCGCCAGCCGGAAGGTTACATACTGCAGCACCGGGTCATCACTGCTCTGCTGGGCCGCGTTCTGAATGCTCTGGGTCGCCATATCCGCCTCTCTGTCCGGACAACTGTCAATATTTCATCACTGCGCACCCTGCACTATAGAACAGAGCACAAACTGTGCCACTCCCTGACGTTTTCAGCGGTCAAGATCCGGATTGCGTTCGGTTTCCGCTTTCTGCAGCAGGGCGGCCATCCGGGACACGTCCAGCAGGGCGCACATTTCCTTCTTGATTGTGCCTGCCAGCCACTGCCGGCGGCCACCCTCACTGCGCCATTTAACCTCGTCCGGCTGGACCTGGAAGGACTGGGCCACGTCATCGCAGGCCAGCCCCCAGGCGCTGTCCCCGAGCTGGATGACAAACCGGTAGCCCTCCCGGAACTCATCCCGGTAGCGCTCCGGCATGACCCAGCGTGCCGTGTCGGCAACCCTGATGGTATGCCCACCCACGCGCAGCAATCCCATGAACCAGTCCGGCCGACCGAACAGCGGCGTGAGTTCCCGGTCAAGGCGGTGCACCTGCCCCAACAGCACCAGCGGTACCGCCAGCTGAAGACCCGCCACCCGGAAAATAAGGCATTCAAAGCCTTCCTGGGCCCAGGGCGGACGGCCATTACGCCAGGTGCCCGTCTCCGCTACCGGTTCGGGGGACGGCGCCACTGTCTCGGAAATAACCTGTTGTGGCTCCGACTCTGGTTCCGGCTGAGGCTCTGGTTCCGGCTGAGGTTCGGGTTCTGGCGCGGCCTGGGGCTGTGCTTCCGCTTCCGGCTCTGGCTCCGGCTCTGGCTCTGGCTCTGGCTCTGGCTC
>JBNJDI010000051.1:0-16697 GCA_051744725.1 Pseudomonadota bacterium
CGCCATTACCAGGTTGGCAACCCGGTCGGACCCGCCCCGGCTTCGAGGCACGACATGCTCGATTTCGAGGACGGGGTCGCCAGTGCCTCCGGCGCAGTAGGCGCAGATATGACTATGACGATGCAGCAGATGCTCACGCACCTCGGTACCCATCAGGGTGCCTTGCTGATATTGAATATCGCTAATGCCAGCGAATTCCATGGCCTGCGTGTCGAAACGCGCCCGTTCCTGGTCAACGCTTGTTACAGGGACGCAGTGGCGAATTCGGTCGACCCACGTCATCGTGGTCTCCACGCGATGCTGTAGGCTCGGCGCCAGCCAGCCTTTCGGTTTAGTCCGATTATCGAATCGAATCGGACGGTGGCGAAGGTTGTGATTCCGACGCCGCCGCCGAAATCCCCGGCGTTGCGTGAGCGCATCGCGGATCGCTTTGCCGCGGTGCTGAACGTCGATCAACGACAGAACGTGCTGACTACCACCGCAGTCGGTGGATTCGCGTACCAGTGCAATGCCGGTCGTTTTGCTGCCGGGGTCGATCTTGATTCGAACCGGCTGAGTCTCGCAGGACTCAGAGTTTCGGTCTTTCAGCCGGATGGTGAACGGCACCCGGCGATGAACCACAGCTCGACCGCGATCAAGGAGTAGCCGCGCCCGCTTCTCCGAGCAGGGCATCAGTGGCTTTTTGTGTTTGTCGACGACCCAGACGGCCATGAAAACCTCCTGCAAACAATCACCCTTACGGGTCTTGTAACGCGGGGCTTTAGCCCCGTCTCCCCTCGGGAATGTCCATCACCGGTTCCCGCTTTCGCGGCGGCTGGAACCTTCGGCGCTTTACCTTTCGCCAGCATGATCCCAGCCTTCGAGGGTCCGGAGCTGGGGAAGCACTCCGGAGTCGGTCTTTACGACCTGTGGTGAACGTAGCGGATTGATTACCGCTTTCCCTGGTCAACCCGGCTTGTAGCGTTTCTACAAGCCCCGTCCTTTCAGGGCGGGGTAGTTGACGCCGCTCCCGCAGTCTGTAGATTCAAGGGCGCCTTATTCTACCGGCTTGCGGCCGCAGATTGAACCTGCCCGGAGCGCAGTGGCCAGGATATCAGGCTCGTCCAAAGACAATTCATTCAGCGGTGTAACTTCCTTTCAGGCGCGTTTTATGGTAAAAATTCGCGCGCCGATCCGGGGACTTCAGATGGATTCGCCCGGCAGCGGCAAAACCAAATACACACACGCATCGGCACATTGTCCCGGGTGCTCCGGTGGCCAGGTGGCCCCAGAGTCGGATGATGGGATGCGTGGAGGCGTAACCCGACCAGACAAAGGTGAAAGCAATGGCACAGGTGAGCATGCGCGACCTGCTCAAGGCAGGCGCACACTTCGGACACCAGACGCGCTACTGGAACCCGAAGATGGGCAAGTACATCTTCGGCGCGCGCAACAAGATCCACATCATCAACCTCGAACATACTGTTCCGGCCCTGAATCAGGCGCTCGACCAGGTTCAGAAGATGGCCGAGAACAAGAACCAGATCCTGTTTGTGGGCACCAAGCGCTCCGCCAGCAAGATCGTGAAGGAAGAAGCGGAACGCTGTGGCATGCCGTTCGTCAACCATCGCTGGCTCGGTGGCATGCTCACCAACTACAAGACCATCCGCCAGTCGATCCGCCGCTACCGCGATCTGGAGCAGCAGGACCAGGACGGTACCCTGGACAAGCTCACCAAGAAGGAAGCACTGGATCACCGCCGCGAGATGGAAAAGCTTGAACGCCATATCGGTGGTATCAAGGATATGGGCGGCCTGCCGGACGCGCTCTTCGTCATTGACGTGGACCACGAGGACATCGCGATCAAGGAAGCCAACAAGCTGGGCATTCCGGTCATCGGCGTGGTGGATACCAACAGTGATCCCAAGGGCGTTGACGTGGTCATCCCGGGGAACGACGACGCCATCCGTGCGGTTCAGATCTACGTCCGCGCCGTGGCCGACGCCGTGATCGAAGGCACCCAGGCAGGTGGCGGTGCTGCTGATGAGTTTGTTGAAGTCAGCGAAGACGAACCGCAGGCGCCGGCGGCTGAATAAGCCCCGGCCCGCGAGAACGGCAACAACCGAATTGATTCAAGTGGGGAACAGATAATGGCTGCAATCTCTGCCGCACAGGTCAAGGAGCTGCGTGAGCGCACTGGCCTGGGCATGATGGAATGCAAGAAAGCGCTGGTGGAAGCGGAAGGTGATGTGGAAACCGCCATCAGCAATCTGCGCAAGAACTCCGGCCTCAAGGCCGCCAAGAAGGCGGGCCGTACCGCTGCTGAAGGCGTTGTACGCCTGAAGGTTACCGATGACGCCAGCGTCGGCATGATGGTCGAGGTCAACTCCGAGACCGACTTCGTCGCCCGTGATGACAGTTTCCTGGCGTTTGCCGACCGGGTGCTGGACACCGCGTTCCAGAACGGCGAGACCGACATCGAGAAGCTGGTCGTCGATGATCTGGAGAAGGAGCGTGAAGAGCTGGTCCAGAAGATCGGCGAGAACATTACCGCACGCCGTGCTGTGCGCCTTGAGGGCGATGTTGTGGGTGGCTATGTTCACTCCACCAATGGCATGGGCGCTCTGGTGGCCCTCAAAGGGGGATCCAGTGAGCTGGCTCGCGATCTGGCAATGCACGTAACGGCCGTGAACCCGCGGGTTGCCACGCCGGAGGACATGCCGGAAGAAGAAGTCGAGAAGGAGCGTGAGGTTATCCGCTCCCAGCCCGACATGGAAGGCAAGAAGCCGGAAATCGTCGAGAAGATGATGACCGGTCGGATCCAGAAGTTCCTGAAGGAGAACAGCCTGGTTGAGCAGGGCTTCGTCAAGAATCCGGATCAGGCCGTCAAGGATCTTCTCAAGGAGCATGGCGCCGAGCTCGTGAGCTTTGTACGCTACGAGGTGGGCGAAGGCATCCAGAAAGACGAGACGGACTTCGCCTCCGAGGTTGCGGCGCAGCTCAAGGGCTGATCCATACGCAGTCGGCGGCATGATCCGCCAATAACTCGGGCCGCATCTCCCGGCGCATGGCGCGTTGGGGAGAGTGCGGCCGGTTTGTATCCAGAACACCGGTCAGGAGATCACAGGCCATGCCCACCCAGAGTACGACACAGACCCGATACAAACGCGTTCTGCTCAAACTCAGTGGCGAGGCCCTGATCGGGGATCACGAATTCGGGATCGATCCCAAGGTTCTTGACCGCATGGCGGTCGAGATCGACTCACTCGTGAGCATCGGCGTGCAGGTGGCCATCGTCATCGGCGGCGGCAATCTCTTCCGGGGCGCGGTGCTGAATGAGGCCGGCATGGACCGGGTGACCGGTGACCACATGGGCATGCTGGCTACCATGATGAACGGACTGGCCATGCGCGATGCGCTCGAGCGCTCCAATATCCAGAGCCGGGTGATGTCGGCCATTCCCATGAGCGGCATCGTCGAGCACTATGATCGCCGTGAGGCCATGCGTGATCTCAAGGGCGGCGACGTGGTGGTCTTCACCGCTGGTACCGGCAACCCGTTCTTCACCACTGATTCGGCGGCGTGCCTGCGGGCCATTGAGATTGATGCCGACGTGGTGCTGAAGGCGACCAAGGTGGACGGTGTCTACAACGACGACCCGGTCTCCAACCCGGAAGCCTTCAAATACGATCGGCTCACTTACGATCAGGTGCTGGAAAGCCGTCTGGGGGTGATGGACCTGACCGCGATCTGCCTGTGCCGGGATCACAACATGCCGGTCCGTGTGTTTAACATGGGCAAACCCGGTGCTCTGCGTGACATCGCACTGGGTGGCAACGAAGGAACACTCATTGAGGAAGCCTGAACAAGAGGGCGGAAACCGTGTTAGACGAGCTCAAGCAAGACGCTGAAGAACGCATGCAGAAGGCGGTGGATTCCGTCAACAAGGCCTTTGCACGTATCCGGACAGGGCGGGCGCATCCAAGCATCCTGGATGAGGTGATGGTGGATTACTACGGCATGGAGACACCGCTCAAGCAGGTCGCCAATGTCTCCGTTGAGGATGGGCGCACCCTGGCTGTATCGCCCTATGAAAAGAACATGGCGCCCAAGATCGAGAAAGGCATCATGAAAGCGGATCTGGGTCTGAACCCGGCTACTACCGGTGAAGTGGTACGCGTACCCATGCCGACCCTTACCGAGGACAGCCGCAAGGAATACGTTCGCCATGCGCGCAACGAGGCGGAACAGGGTCGGGTCGCGGTGCGCGGCGTGCGCCGGGATGTGAACAGCGATATCAAGGATCTGCTCAAGGAAAAGGAGATCACCGAGGACGAAGAGAAAAAGGCCGAGGGTGATATCCAGAAGCTTACGGACAAGTACGTCGCGAAGATCGACGAGCTCCTCAAGAACAAGGAAAACGACCTGATGGCCATCTGAGGCCCGGGTTTCAGGGGCAAGCATGAGCGAGACTGATCAGGAAACGGACATGCCGCCACTGGCGGGCTGCCCGCGCCACGTGGCGGTGATCATGGATGGCAACAACCGCTGGGCCCGTGCTCGGGGCCAGCGCGGCGTCAGCGGCCACCGGGCGGGTGTGAAATCCGTGCGCGCGGCCATTGAGACCTGCGGCAAGTCCGGTGTCGAGGTTCTTACCCTGTTCGCGTTCAGCAGTGAGAACTGGCGCCGTCCTGACGAGGAAGTCAGTGCCCTGATGACGCTGTTTCTGCGCTCGCTGCGCAAGGAGGTAAGGCGGCTCCGGGATAACGATATCCGCCTGTCCTTCATCGGTAGCCGCGAGCGTTTCAGCCATACCCTCCAGGAGCATATGGCCCGGGCGGAACAGGAAACCGCGCACTGTGGCAGCATGGAGCTGGTGATTGCGGCGGACTACGGCGGGCACTGGGATCTGGCCCAGGCCAGCCGGCGCATTGCACAGGAGGTGGCCGCGGGGCGCCTGAGCCCGGATGAGGTGGATGAACAGCTGGTCCAGCGCTACATCAGCCTGGGCGACCGGCCCATGCCGGATCTGCTGATCCGTACCGGCGGGGAGCAGCGCATCAGCAATTTTCTGCTCTGGCAGTTCGCCTATACCGAATTCTATTTCTCACCCATGTACTGGCCCGACTTCCAGCATGCCGCCATGCGTGAGGCCCTGGAGGATTTCGCGGGGCGCCAGCGCCGTTTTGGCCGTACTGGTGAACAGGTTGCGGATGCTGCGGCGCAAAAAACTGGCGAGGCTGTCGAACCCGTCATCCCCGAGAGGCAGTATGGATAAGGGGGCACAGTGCTGAAGCAGCGGGTGATCACGGCTGTCATTCTGGCACCCATAGTCCTGGGTGGCCTTTTTCTGCTGCCACCGATGGGGTTTGCGGTATTTACCGGCGTTCTCCTGGCCATTGCCGGCTGGGAGTGGGCCAACCTCTCCGGATTTGAAGGGGGGCTGCAGCGCTGGGGGTTCGCGCTGGTTCTGGTCGCTCTCATGGCCGTATTCCAGGCGCTGCCGGTAGTGCCCCTTCTGGGGGCGCTGGCGGTGTTCTGGCTGCTGGTGGCGGCGCTGGTTGCCGCCTATCCCGGCGGCACGGGGCTCTGGCATCCACGGCCGGTAAGGCTGATGCTGGGCATTCTGGCGCTTGTCGGAGCCTGGCTGGCGCTGAACCACCTGCGCAGTGGCGAGCTGGTGCTCGGGCATACCGGGAACAACCTGCTGCTGATCCTTTACACCTTCCTGGTGGTCTGGGGCGCGGATATCGGCGCCTATTTCGCCGGTCGTGCCTTCGGGCGGCGCAAGCTGGCGCCGGCGGTCAGCCCCGGCAAGACCTGGGCGGGGGTCTGGGGTGGCCTGGCGGTAGTGGCGGCACTGGCGCTGGTGGTGGCCTGGTGGCTTGATCTTGCCAGTATTGCGGTGATCCAGTTTGTTCTTGCATCACTGCTGACCGCACTCGCCTCGGTCCTGGGTGATCTGTTTGAGAGCATGCTCAAGCGCCACCGCGGCATCAAGGACAGCAGCCAGCTGCTGCCCGGTCACGGCGGCATCCTGGATCGCATCGACAGCCTGGTGGTTGCGATCCCGGTACTGGCGTCCTGTTTTACTCTCCTGGGCTGGCTGACGCCGGTTCAGTAACGCTTCGATACGGACAGGAACCCGGATGGGTGGAACCTCACCACAGACCCTTACGATACTTGGCGCTACCGGCTCCATCGGCACCAGCACGCTGGATGTGGTGGCCCGCCATCCGGAGCGTTTCCGCGTCCATGCCCTGAGCGCCCACGCCAATGTGAAGGCACTGGCGGATCTGTGCCGCCGTTTCCGGCCCCGGCTGGCGGTGATCAGTGACCCAGCCAGGGAGGATGCTCTGCGCAGTGCCCTGGCCGGGTTGGATATCACAGTGCTGAGCGGCGAGGCCGGTCTCTGTGAAGCGGCTTCCGATGCCGCCGTTGATGCGGTCATGGCCTCGATTGTGGGCGCTGCGGGCCTGGCACCGACCATGGCGGCCATCGAGCAGGGCAAGCGGGTGCTTCTGGCGAACAAGGAGGCCCTGGTGATGTCCGGTGGGCTCTTCATGGAGGCCGTTGAACGCCATGGCGCTACGCTGCTACCGATTGACTCCGAACACAATGCCATCTTCCAGTGCCTGCCCAGGGCCGGTGCCGGTGTCGGGGAGTCCGGTGTCACGCGCATTCTTCTGACCGCCTCCGGCGGGCCCTTCCGGACCACGCCGGCCAGCGAGCTTGAGCACGTGAGTCCCGATCAGGCCTGCGCCCATCCCAACTGGGCCATGGGCCGCAAGATCTCCGTGGATTCGGCCACTCTCATGAACAAGGGGCTGGAGCTGATCGAGGCCTGCTGGCTGTTCGACACCACGCCTGAGCATGTCCAGGTGCATGTCCACCCCGAGAGCATCATCCACTCCATGGTCGAATACCGGGACGGCTCCGTGCTGGCCCAGCTGGGCAGCCCGGATATGCGCACCCCCATTGCCAACGCTCTGGCCTGGCCGGAACGTATCGAGGCAGGGGTCGCGCCGCTGGATCTTTTTGAACTGGCCTCCTTTCACTTTGAGCGGCCGGATCTGGAGCGGTTTCCGGCCCTGCGCCTGGCTGCTGAAGCCTTCCGCGCCGGGGGCACCGCACCGGCCATACTGAATGCGGTCAACGAGGTTGCCGTGGATGCCTTCCTCGGCGGGCGCATTGGCTTCACCCGCATCGCGGGTCTGGTGGAGGAGGCCCTGGCGGAGCTGGCCCCACGCCCCGCGAACTCCATTGAGGCCGTCATGGCCTGTGATGGGCGCGCTCGTGAATGGGCCGTAAACCGACTGAACGCTGCGGAGAACGCTTCATGAGTGTGATCCAGACCGTACTGGCGCTGATTGTCACCCTGGGGATCCTGGTGACGGTACATGAATTCGGGCATTTCTGGGTGGCGCGCCGCCTGGGCATCCGCGTGCTGCGCTTCTCGGTGGGCTTCGGCAAGCCACTGTTCATCCGCCGCGACCGCCATGGCACCGAGTTCGCCGTGGCCGCGATCCCGCTTGGCGGCTATGTGAAGATGCTGGACGAGCGCGAAGGCGAGGTGCCGGAGGACGAGAAACATCTGGCCTTCAACCGCCAGACGCCTCCGCGTCGCATTGCCGTGGCCGCCGCCGGCCCCATTGCCAACTTCATCTTTGCGGTTTTCGCCTACTGGCTCCTGGCGGTGATCGGGTTCACCACAATCGCGCCGGTGGTGGGCGATGTGGAGCCCGACACCCCTGCGGAACGCATGGAACTTGAGTCCGGCATGGAGGTGCTTGAGGTTGACGGGCGCCAGACTCCCTCCTGGCGCCATGTGGGCATGGCGCTGCTGCAGCGTGCCGGTGAGCAGGGGGAGGTGAGCCTGACCCTGGAACAGGAAGGTCGGCGTCTGGAACGCAGTACGGCGCTGGACGGCTGGCTGGGCGGCGCCCGGGACCCGGACCCGGTGCGGGAATTCGGTATCGAACCCTGGCGCCCGGACATCCCTCCTGTGCTGGGTGAGATCCGGCCCGGGTCACCTGCCGGGGAGGCCGGCCTTCAGTCGGGTGATCGCATCCTCGCCGTCGACGATGAGTCGGTCGCGGACTGGTTCGCGCTGGTGGAACGCATTCAGGCGGCACCGGACGAAGCACTGTCCATGCGCATTGAGCGCGATGGCAGCGAGCGCACCATTACCGTGACGCCAGCTTCCAGGACGGACGGGGAAGGCGAGCGCATCGGTCGTATCGGCGCCGGTGTGCAGTCGGTGTCCTGGCCCGATGAGATGCAGCGCCAGACCCAGCTGGGGCCGATCCGGGCGGTACCGGAGGCGTTCAACCAGTTCTGGAACGATACCCGCACCACCCTGGTGGCAGTGGGCAAGATGGCCAGCGGACTGCTTTCGGTGCGCAACATAAGCGGTCCCATCACCATAGCGCGTGTCGCCGAGACCACGGTCACCAGTGGTTTCGAGTCGTTTGTGCGCTTCCTGGCGTATCTGAGCATCAGTCTGGGCATCATCAACCTGCTGCCCATTCCCATTCTCGATGGCGGCCACATCCTGTTCTATGCGTGGGAATGGGTGCGTGGGCGCCCGGTTTCAGAGGCGGTACAGGGGCTCTGGCTGCGGCTGGGGCTCATGTTGATTGCGATGCTGACGGTACTGGCGCTTTACAATGACGTGCTCCGATTGTGAAAATTGCGCGGCTCTGTCGGCGGCTGGCCGCCATGACATTTCCGTAATGGGGCGGCATGTTCGCCGAACTGGTGGTATCCGTTAGGCTGTCAGCCCTGTATCCCAAGTCACGAGACAAAAGGCATTTAGCGAATCCATGAAGGGCCTTTTACGGACGTTGCTGCCGGCTGTTGTGCTGGCCCTGGCCAGCCTGTCGGCTCCAGCCGAGACCTTCCGGGTTTCGGACATTCAGGTGGAAGGTCTTCAGAGGGTGTCTGCGGGCAATATCTTCAGCGCCCTGCCGGTCGAAGTTGGCGACCAGGTCGATGACGTCACCGCCTCCGAAGCCATCCGCAATCTCTTCCAGACTGGCCTCTTCGCCGATGTCAGCCTTGCGCGTGAGGACGATGTCCTCATCGTCTCGGTTGAGGAACGCCCCTCCATTGCCCGGATTGAGGTTGAGGGCAACCAGAACATCGAGACCGAACAGCTCATGGAAGGCATGCGCCAGGCCGGGGTCGAGGAAGGCCAGATCTTCCAGCGCGCCACGCTGGAGCGCCTTGAGCTCGAGATCCTGCGTTCCTATGTTGCCCAGGGCCGCTATAACGCGGATGTGAACGCCGAGGTGGAAGAACTCGAGCGCAACCGTGTTGCCATCAACTTCAATATCAATGAAGGCGAAGTGGCCGCCATCCAGCACATCAACATCATCGGCAACGAGGCGTTCACCGAGGAAGAGCTGATCAGCCTGATGGAGCTGCGCGAGACCGGCTGGTGGAACTCCATCACCAACGCGGACAAGTACGCGCGCGAGAAACTCTCCGGCGATCTGGAAAGCCTGCGCTCCCACTATCTGAACAACGGCTATGTGGAATTCAATGTCGAGTCCACCAACATCTCCCTCGCCCAGGACAAGAAGCAGGTGTTTGTGACCCTGGCGGTGGATGAGGGAGAGCAGTTCGACGTTCGCGAGGTCCAGCTTGAGGGCAAGCTGATTGTGGATGAGGAGGAGCTGCGCAAGCTGGTGGTTCTGGAGGAGGGCGAACTCTTCTCCCAGGAACGTATGACCATGACCACGGATCTGATCACCCGCCGGCTCGGGCGCGAGGGTTACAGCTTCGCCAACGTGGAGGCGACGCCTCGCACCCATGATGACGGTACCGTAACCGTGGTGGTGGACGTGCAGCCGGGCAAGCGCACCTACGTGCGGCGGATCCGGTTCGAGGGCAATACGGCGACTCACGATGAGGTTCTGCGCCAGGAGATGACCCAGATGGAAGGGGGTATCGCCTCTTCCAGCCGGATCGAGAATTCGCGCAATGAGCTTGAGCGCACCGGCTTCTTTGGGCAGATCAACGCTGATACTCAGCCGGTTGCCGGTACCGACGACCAGGTGGACGTGGTCTACTCGGTGGAAGAGCAGCCCACCGGCAGCCTCTCCGCCAACATCGGCTTCTCCCAGACCTCGGGGCTGATCTTTGGCGCCAGTGTCTCCGAGAAGAACTTCCTTGGCAGCGGCCGGCGTGCCTCGCTGGGCCTGAACAAGAGCGATTCGGTCACCAGCGCCAATCTGTCCTACACCAATCCCTTCTACACCGTGGACGGGGTCAGCCGTGGTTTCAGCTTTCAGGCACGGGAGACCGATTATGAGGAGGAAGAAGTGTCCTCCTTCGTGCTGGATACCCTGAGCGCACGTATGAACTTCGGTTACCCCATCAGCCAGTACACCCGGCTTAACTTCGGGCCCGGATACGAATACAACCGGATTGAACCGGGGCGTTTCGCAGCGCAGGAAGTCACCGATTTCATTGACGAAGAGGGAGAGTCGCAGAGTGCGTTCCTGCTGCGCGGCTCCATTGTGCGCAACACCCATAACCGTGGGCGCATGCCCACGGCCGGCTCGCGCAACAGCCTGGAGGTTGAGACGGCGGTGCCCGGCAGTGGCCAGACCTACTACAAGATCACCCAGAAGACCGATGCGTACTTCCCGATCACCAGCAACCAGCGGTGGGTGGCGCGGCTGCGTACCAAGTTCGGCTACGGGGATGGCTTCTCGGACTCCGGCTCAATGCCGTTCTACGAGCATTACTACGCGGGTGGTTACCACTCCGTGCGTGGGTACGAGGCCAACAGTCTGGGTAAAAAGGCGAGAACGACAGGAAGTTTCCAGGATGATCGACCCTTTGGGGGCAACGTCCTGGCAGAGGCCAGTGCCCAGATGATCTTCCCGGTACCGTTCGCGGGTGACAGTCGCAGCATGCGTTCTTCGGTCTTCTTCGACGGGGGCAACGTCTTCGATACCGCCCGTGGTTTTGATCCGGCGGCTGACGAGATCCGCTATGCGGTAGGCATTGGCTTCGAGTGGATCACCGCCATCGGCCCGCTGGGCTTCAGTTTTGCGGAGCCGCTCAACGAAGAGGCGGAAGACGACACGCGCCGCTTCCAGTTCTCGCTCGGCCAGCAATTCTGAGCCGGGCTCTGGAAGAATCCCGCCCAGGCGGGCACAATGGGCGACATTAACTCAGCATGACAAACATCAACACAGGGAGGCGATCCATGAAACGGACGCTGACAGTCGCTGCGGCTCTTCTGATGCTGGCAGCGTCGGTACCGGCTCTGGCAGAGGAGCGCATTGGCGTGGTCAACCTGCGTGAGGCGGTTTTCTCCTCGGACGCCGGTGCCGACTTCGGTGACGTGATCCAGGGCCAGCTGAAAGAGGAACAGCAGGCCATTGGCCAGCTCGAATCGGAAGCCACGGAGATGCAGGAGCGCCTGGAAAGCGACGGCGCCATGATGAACGAATCCGAGCGTGAGGATCTTGAGGCTGAGTTTGAACAGAAGGTCCAGGAATACCAGCAGCGCCGGGCGCGCTTCGAGCAGGCTGTGAACCAGCGCCAGCAGCAGTTCCTCCAGAAGTCCCGTCCGGCGGTGGACGAAGCGATGGAAACACTGCTGGAAGAACATGATCTGGATATTGTCATTCCGGCCGAGGCGGTTATCTATGCCAAGCCGGATATGGATCTGACCGATGAGATGATCGAGCTGCTCAACGAGCAGGCCGGTGATGGTGACACTGACAACAACAATTGAGCGGCGCTGATCCGCGGCGGGAGTGTGGATGCACAGCGTGGAACGAACACTTTCCGAACTGGCTGACCTGCTGGGCGTAGAGCTCCGTGGGGATGGCAGCAAACGGATCACCGGTCTGGCGACCCTGGCCAGTGCCGGTGGGGATGACATCAGTTTCCTGGCCAATGAGAAATACACGCGTCAGCTCGGTACAACCCGGGCTGGCGCGGTTCTCGTTCGGCCGGTTGACGCCGACCAGTGCCCGACGAATGCGCTGGTGACAGACGATCCCTATCGGAGTTTTGCCCGTCTGAGCCACTTCTTCAATCCGGAGCCCGTACGCGAGGCGGGCATCCATCCCTCCGCGTGTGTGGCGGAAAGCGCCTCGGTTGCCGAATCCGCCTGGGTCGGACCGGGCGCGGTGATTGATCAGAACGCAGAGGTTGGCGAAAGGGCGCGGATAGGGCCAAACAGTGTTGTGGGTGCGGGATCACGCGTGGGTGCGGACACCGTGCTGGCCGCGAATGTGACGCTTTACCACGGAGTCACCATGGGCGAGCGCTGCCGTATCAGCAGCGGCGCTGTGATCGGTAGTGATGGCTTCGGGTACGCGCACACCGGTAGCAACTGGGAGCGCATTGCCCAGATTGGCGGCGTCCATATCGGCGACGATGTGGACGTGGGTGCCAATACCTCCATTGATCGTGGCGCCCTGGACGACACTGTCATCGGCAACGGTGTGAAAATCGATAATCTCGTGCAGGTGGCCCACAATGTGGAGATCGGTGACCACTCCGCCATGGCGGCACTGGTCGGTATCTCGGGCAGCACACGCATCGGGCGGCACTGCGTATTCGGAGGGGCATCGGGAATCGGTGGCCACCTGAGCATTGCCGATGGTGTGCAGCTCACCGGCATGACCATGGTTACCCGCAGCCTCAAGGAGGCGGGTGTGTATTCCTCAGGGACTGGGGTGGAACCCAATCGTGACTGGCGTCGCAGTGTGGTCCGGTTTCGTCAGCTCGACGATATGGCTCAGCGCCTGCGCCAGATTGAAAAAAAACTCAGTGAATGACGTCGAGGCTGTGGCGCATGCAGATTGAAGACATCAAGCAGTACCTTCCGCACCGATACCCCTTCCTGATGGTGGATCGGGTTACCGAGGTGCGGTCCGGTGAGTACATCGCCGGGATCAAGAACGTCTCGGTCAACGAGCATTACTTCGAGGGGCACTTCCCCACCAAACCCATTATGCCGGGCGTGATGATCGTCGAATCCATGGCGCAGCTCTCCGGTGTGCTGGGTTTTGTGACGGTCGGGCGTTCACCGGCGGATGGGTTCACCCATTACTTTGCCGGCTGCAACAAGGTCCGTTTCAAGCGCCAGGTGGTACCGGGGGATCAGCTGTCGCTGGAGGCCACGCTGGTGGCCGACAAGCACAACATCTGGAAGTTCGACTGCAAGGCCTGGGTCGGTGATCAGCTGGCCTGTGCCGGCGAGATCACGACCGCCGAGGGGCCGATCTGATGACGGGCGATGCTCATCCGGGAGTGCATCCCCAGGCCATAGTCGATCCCGGAGCCCGACTCGGGGAAGGCGTTACCGTGGGCCCCTGGACCTGGATCGGGCCTGATGTGGAGATCGGTGATCATACCGAGGTGCGGTCCCATGTGGTCATCAATGGCCCTACCCGTATCGGCGCCAGCAACCGCATCTTCCAGTTCGCCAGTGTCGGTGAGGAATGCCAGGACCTGAAGTACGGCGGTGAGCCCACCACCCTAGTGATCGGTGACGGCAACATCATCCGCGAGAGCTGCACCCTGCACCGCGGCACGGTTCAGGATCGGGGCGAGACACGGGTCGGCAGCAACAATCTGCTCATGGCCTATGTCCATGTGGCCCATGACTGCGTGATCGGCAGCAACACCGTCCTGGCCAACTGCGCCACCCTGGCCGGCCACGTGGACGTGGACGACCACGCCATTCTCGGCGGTGGCACCATGGTGCACCAGTTCTGCCACGTGGGTGCCCATGCCATGACCGCTGGCGGCAGCATCGTGCTCAAGGATGTGCCCGCCTTCGTCATGGCCGGTGGCCAGTCCGCCGGTGCCCATGGCCTGAACATCGAGGGCCTCAAGCGCCGTGGCTTCAGCAAGGACGCGCTGCATGATCTGCGCCGCGCCTACCGCATTGTCTACCGTGAGGGCCTCACGCTGCAGCAGGCGATAGAACGCCTGGAGCAGGACTTCGGGGACAGTGAGGAAGTTGCCCTTTTTGCCAGCACCCTGCGGCGAGCGGAACGCGGCATCGTCCGCTGATTGACCATGGAATCGTTGCTTCCCCGGGGGGCGGCCCCCGCACCCGGCCCGGTCATTGTCCTGGTGGCGGGAGAGGTCTCAGGAGACCTTCTGGGCGCGGACCTCATCCTCAGCCTCAAGCGCCACTTTCCCCATGCCCGCTTTGTTGGAATCGGCGGTGAGCGGATGATGGCCGCAGGCCTCCAGTCCATCGTTCCCATGGAACGGCTTTCCGTGATGGGTCTGGTGGAGGTGCTCGGGCGTATCCGGGAGCTGTTCGATGTCCGTGCCCGGGTGCGTGAGTACTGCCTGACCAACCGCCCTGCCGCGTTCATCGGCATCGACTCGCCGGATTTCACCCTGGGTCTGGAACGCCAGGTGCGTGAAGCTGGAATCCCCACCGTGCATTACGTGAGTCCCTCCGTCTGGGCCTGGCGGCGCGGGCGGCTCAAGGGCATCGCCAAATCGGTGGACCTGATGCTGACGCTGCTGCCGTTCGAGGCCAGTGTCTATCGGGACTATGGCATCCCGGTGCGTTTCGTGGGCCACCCGATGGCGGACCAGATCCCTGAGGAGCCGGACCGCGAAGCTGCCCGCAGGGATCTGGAGCTGCCTGAATCCGGTCAGATGGTGGCGCTGCTCCCCGGCAGCCGGGGCAGTGAGGTGGGCGGCCTGGGTCCGCTTTTCCTGGAAACCGCCGAGTGGCTTTCCCGTGCCATGACGCCGGCGCCCACTTTCGTGATTCCCTGCATCAACCGCCAGCGCCGAGACCAGCTCGAGGCCATGATTCACGGTAATGAGGCCTGGCGGGCGCTGGACGTGCGGCTGGTGGACGGCCAGTCACGCACCGTGATGACGGCCGCGGATGCCGTGCTGCTGGCCTCCGGCACAGCGACCCTGGAGGCGGCCCTGCTCAAGCGGCCCATGGTGGTGGCCTACCGGGTGAACGCGCTGACTTTCTGGATCGCCTCACGCCTGGTCTATGTTGAGCATGTGGCACTGCCCAACCTGCTGGCCCCGGAACCGGTAGTGCCGGAGTTCCTGCAGGAGGATGCCACGGCCGAGGCCCTGGGCACGGCGCTGAAAACCCGACTGACCGCGCCCGAGACCATTGAGCACGAACGCGCCATATTTTCGGAGATCCACCATCAGCTCCGCCGCAACGCCAGCGAGCGCGCCGCCGAGTCCGTGGCCGCACTGATCCGTGGTGACCCCCTTCCCGAGGACCTGGAGGACACATGATCCTTGATGACCTGACGGTACCCTATGAGGGCCTGTATCTGGCGGGTGTGGACGAGGTGGGCCGCGGGCCGCTGGCGGGACCGGTCGTTACTGCGGCTGTGATCCTCGACCCGGACAACCCGGTGGAAGGGCTCAGGGACTCCAAGAAGCTCAGCGAGCGCAAGCGCGAGGCCCTGTTCGGCGTCATCCAGGAGCGGGCCCTGAGTTGGGCGCTGGGGCGCTGTGAGGTGGCGGAGATCGACGAGCTCAACATCCATGGGGCCACCATGCTGGCCATGGAGCGGGCGGTGGCCGCCCTGGCGCCGGCGGCCGAATACGTTCTGGTGGACGGTCACCGCTGCCCGGACTGGCGGTGGCCTTCCCTGCCGGTGGTGAAGGGGGATGGCCGCGTGGATGCCATTGCGGCGGCCAGCATCCTCGCCAAGGTCAGCCGGGACCGGGAAATGGTGACGCTGGACGAGCAGTACCCGGGGTACGGTCTGGCCGGGCACAAGGGCTACCCCACCAGGGTCCACATCGAGGCACTGCATGCCCAGGGCGCCAGTCCGGTGCACCGGCGCTCCTTCTCACCCGTCAGCAAGCTCTGACGGGCGCGCTCAGCCGCCCACCAGCTGGTCGAAGATCCGGAAACCGGCGATGTAGGTGCCGGCCGCTGACCCTACTGACGAGAGGATGAAGATCAGCAGCGTGCGCGACACCCGGTTGCGCCACCAGCCCTGGACCTCGCTCACGTCGTGGCGCAGGTTCGAGAAGTCCTCCACCTTGGGCCGTCGCAATAGCAGTTCCACGCCGGCCGCCACAAAACCCGCGCCCACTGTCGGGTTGAGCGAGGTCAGCGGGGCCGCCAGGAAGGTCGCCACAATGGTCAGTGGGTGGGCCAGGGCAATGGCGGAACCCAGCGCCGAGAGCAAGCCGTTGATCAGGAACCACTCCGATACGAGCTTGATACCCAGCTCCGTATCCCGGCTGAACCCGATCACGAAACCGGCAATCACCAGGGCCGCCACCGCCCAGGGCAGGTAGCGCAGGAAGCGCCCGCTTGGTGGCACCTGCTCAAGGCTTTCGCGCTCTGAGACCGGATCGGCAGCGGGCTCGCCCTCCAGGTGACCGCTCAGTCCCTTCAGATGGCCGGCGCCGATGACCACAAGCACGTTGTCGTACCCCTTGCCAGCCATGGACTCCATCAGCCTCAGGGCCATGTAACGGTCCCGCTCGGAAATCAGCGGCCGGTAGAGCTGTTCGGACTGCTCCGCGAACTCGGCAAAGGTGGATTCCAGTACGTCGCCTTCCTTGAGCTGTTCAATGCTCTCGGGGCTGACGGTCTCGCGGGTGAGCAGGCTGGCGAACAGGCCACTGCCCAGCTGCATGCGCTGCCACCAGGAAACACCGCGCCAGACCCGGCGCAGGGTGGTGCCGATGTCGCGGTCGATCATGGTCACGGG